>CAZMEV010000083.1:0-13716 GCA_964565375.1 uncultured Spirochaetaceae bacterium | reverse complement strand
GCAATAAACCGTTCCAGCGGGCAATGAACCGGGCGCTTGTCCTGCAGGCGCTTCGCGCCCGGCCGGGTATCTCAAGGCGTGATCTCGCTGCCGAACTCGGCCTTGACCGCTCCACGATCAGCAATATTACCGGCGAGCTTATCGATGCTTCGCTGGTGGCTGAAAGCAGCCCGGAAGCGGGCTCGGACGAGCCGGAGGCTGTGAAGGACGGAGGCTCCGAACGCTGGGGAGGCCAGGCTGAAGGCCGGAGTCGGTCGGGGCGCGGGCGTCCGCCGGTCGGGCTTCGGGTGCTCGATGAGCGGCTGTGCGCGCTCGGGATCGAGATCACCGCCGCAGGCTACGGGGCGCTTGTATGCGATAACGCCGGCCGGGTGCGCTACCGGGAGGCCTCGAATGAACCGATAGCGGACGCCGACTTCAGAGAATCGCTTGCCCGGCTTGTTGCCGAGGTCGCCGAGCGTGCCGAGGCGGACGGCCGCAGCCGCGGGTCGGAGTTACGGGTTATCGGTGCCGGCTGCGCAATTCCCGGCATTGTGAACTCGAGGGAATCGCGACTTATTCGCTCGCGTGAGTTCTCGCTGTCCGACCAGGAGCTTCCGACCCGCAGCGCCTCGGCGGAACGGCCGATACCGATTGTGTGCGACAACGATGCGCACTGTGGCGCCTGGGGAGAGATGCATGCCCGCACCCGTCTTGCAGCACGGTCGGCGGTCGGAGACGTGCTTGCCGGCGACGGGGCCGCTGCTGCCGCGGGAGCGTGGGCACGGGACACGAATCTTCTGTTCGTGTTCGGCCGCAGCAGCGTGCGACACCTTGGTGTCGGTATCGGGCTTGTTGTGGACGGCGCAGTGCGCTACGGCGGTACCCACACCGCCGGGGAGTTTTACAGCGGCAGGTGGTCCGGAGACGAGGGCTCGCAGTTTTCCCTGGAGCCTGCGGCGCTGGCCCGCGCATCCGGGGACAGGAGCCTGCGGGCGCAGGTGTTCGGCGAGTTGTGCGAGGGGCTTGTGCCGGTTGCCGGGGTGGTTGACCCGCAGGCGGTGGTCTTCGGGGGCCTGTTTCGCGAGCATTTCGATGAGATAACGGAATCTGCGCGGCAGAGTGCTGCCGGGCAGCGCATTGCAGACCTGTTTTCTTCGTCCTTACTTGCAACCGACGAAATCGCAGGTGGCGCGGCTGCGCTGTTTCACGAGCAGCTGTTCCGGGTACCACGCTATGAGCGCAGCAGCGGTGCGGCGCTGGTGCAGTGGGAAGATGTGATTGAACGTCTTAAGGAGACGGTATGAAACGCGGCAACGGTTCGCATGACGAGGCGGTAGTCGCCATAGACCTCGGAGGTACCTCGATCAAGTCGGGGCTGGTGTATCCGGACGGACACGTTGTAGCCGAGCGGCGCTGTGCAACACCGAAGGACGGTCGCGAGGCGGTGCTCTCTGCCCTTGCCTCGGAAGTTGCTGCGCTTTCCGATGAACTGCAGTCGGCGCCTGCGGGAGTTGGTGTGGGAAGTCCCGGCATGGTCGATGACCAGGGATTCCTCCACCGTGCGGCTGTAAATATTCCCGGTTGGAATGACTTTGATATTGCCGGGAGTCTGCGGGAGCGCACCGGATTTCCGGTGATCGCGCTGAACGATGCCAACGCCGCGGCGATGGCCGAGGTGTACTACGGAGCAGGACGCGGCGTGTCGAGTATCGCGCTTATTACCGTGGGAACCGGAATCGGCGGTGGGCTTGTTATCGACGGCCGGCCCTATGCCGGGCAGAGCGGGGCGGCGGGAGAGCTCGGGCACCTCGTACTGCGGCCTCGTGGAAGGCGGTGTGCCTGCGGCAACTCAGGCTGTGCGGAAGCATACGCATCGGCGGCCGCCGTCGATGCGCTCGCGCGTGAATGGGCCGGGAATTATACCGACCGGCAGAGCCGGCTTGCTGCTTCGATCCGCGAGGCAGAACATGAGCAGATAGGATTCGAACTTATTTATCGACATGTCGAACGGGAAGACAGCCTTGCGCTGGCGCTGCACGACACCCTGTGCGATGTACTCGCACAGCTTGCCGCCGCGGTGGCAACCACCGTTGCGCCACAGCGGATTCTGTTTTCCGGTGGCGTCATGCAGTCGGCCGGGCGCATTATACCGGACGTCGAGCGGCGGTTCGAGTCGTTTGTGCTGGCGCACATTCGCGATCATGTGACCATTTCCACTGCGGGACTGGCGAGAAACGCCGGTGTAATCGGTGCCGGTGCAGCGGCATGGGCCCTTGTAAAGCACCCGCAGATGCGGGCCGGTTGAAACGATGCGAAATGGTTCCGGCAAGCAAGCGCATCGCGTTGAACCGTACGCATTGAGCCTTACGCATTCAGCCGGAAAGCAGGTTCCGTACGTCGGGGAACCTGTACGTGTGTGATCATTCCATCTCTTGTCTGCAACGTCATCGGGAGTGTACACTTCCAGACGTAATGACACAGCTAAATACTTCGGACCCTGCCTACATTGAAGCAATGCAGTATTACCTCGCCGGGGATTGGGAAGAGGCGCGCAGCCGCTTTCACACTCTGTGCGAGAAGTACGAGAAGAGTACGTTTGTGCGCCTTGTTCTCGGAGATACCTACTACGGCCTGGGGAAGCTGGATACCGCTATTCAGTGGTATCAGGAGGCGATTTTTCTGAATCCGAGCTTTGGACTGGCCTACTACAATCTCGGAGTCGGGTTTTACCGCAAGGGGCATCTCAACCGCGCGCTCGACGCCTTCAACATGGTCGAACAGACCGGTCAGCATCATGCAATGGCTTACTACTTCACCGGCCTGATTCATTCCTATCTCGGTAATGATGCAAAGGCGACAGCCGCATTCGAGACGTTCAAAGAGAAAAGCCCCGAATCCATGATTGCCAACCTCTATCTTGCGCAGCTCAAGCTCAAGAGCAAGGACTACCAGGGGGCTCTCGGGCCGCTTCAGGAGCTTGCCGAGCAGACTCCGCAGTTTGCAGAGGTACAATACATGCTCGGCACAGTCCATTACGGGCTGCACGATAATGCCAAAGCAGTGCAGTGCTTCCGGCGGGCGCTTCAGATAAATCCGGACGACGAGCGCAGCAAGGCAAAACTGACGCTGCTCACCGATATTCAATTCACCTGATTCCCTGGTGACGGACGGTAACACTCTATGAGCGGTGCTTTTAAAGGTTTTTTCCAGCGGACCCTCGGAATCGGTGTGGATAAACGGTTCGAGCCCACAAGCGAGGAACTTGCCCGGGGCCTCGAGCGGGAAGAGGTTGTCCTGCTCGACATTCGAAGCCCTGCCGAGTACGAGCGGGGACATATTCCCGGCGCCCGGCTTGTTCCGCCGATGCAACTCGATCCCGATTCTCTCGACGTACCCAGAGACACGCCGATAGTCTGCTATTGCGCTTCCGGGGGGCGAAGTGAATACGCACGAGGTGTATTAACCCAGGCCGGCTTCTCCAATGTCCGCAACTTCGGGGGTGTGGATCGCTGGACCGGCACCCTCGAAACCGGCAGTGAGTAACTGCCGCGGTACCCCATCGGAAGACGCCTGCATGAAAACATCAAACTACGACCATATCAGAGACACGAATCTGCCCGAGTTCCGGGGAACCGGAAGGCTGTTCCGGCACCGGCAGAGCGGCTGTGAGATCTATCATCTTCACAACGATGACGAGGAAAACCTTTTCGGATTCATGCTCAAGACCGTGCCGCCGGATTCAACCGGTGTGGCCCACATCCTCGAGCATACGGTCCTCTGCGGGTCCGAACGCTATCCGGTCAAGGATCCGTTTCTGCTGCTTCTCAAAGGCAGTATGTACACCTTTCTGAATGCGCTTACGTTTCCCGACAAGACCGTGTACCCGGCGAGCAGCACGGTGCCGCAGGATCTGTTCAACCTTATGAAGGTGTACGGGGATGCGGTGTTTTTTCCGCTTCTGAAAGAGGAAATGTTCCGTCAGGAGGGCCACCGTCTGGTGCTGAATGAGGACGGCTCACTCGACTTCTCGGGCGTTGTGTATAACGAAATGAAAGGTGCGTATTCCACGCACGATGCGATTGCCGGGGAGATGTCGCTTCGCTCCCTCTTTCCGGATACCGCCTACGGCCATGATTCCGGCGGAAATCCGCGCGAAATACCGAACCTGAGCTACGAGCAGTTTCTCGACTTTCACCGGCGCTACTACCATCCCTCGAACGCGAGAATCTTCCTGTACGGCAATATCGATACGGAGGACTACCTCAGCTTTCTGCACGAGGAATTTCTGCGCCGCTTCTCGCTTGATGACCCCGGTGCGGGCGCGGATATTTCGGTTGATCTCCAGCCGCGCTGGAGTGAGCCGAGGCGAATAACATCGACCTATCCGACCGATCAGGAAGAAACAGCCGGTATGACCTCGGTAACGCTGAACTGGCTTGTCGCTGATATGGATCGTCCGGAGATGGTGCTCGCCTGCGAAGCGCTTGCCGACATTCTTCTTGGTTCGAGCGGTGCGCCGCTGTACAAGGCGCTCGTGGAATCGGGGCTCGGCGAGGATTTGAGTTCACCGAGCGGGCTTGAAACCGAACTCCGCGAAATTTCGTTTTCCGCCGGACTTCGGGGAACCGACCCCGAGCGTGCCGACGAGATTGAAGCACTTGTCTTCGACACCCTTACCTCACTTCGCGATAGCGGGATTGATCCCGACGTCATCGAGGGTACCCTGCGGAAAATGGCGTTTTCCAACATCGAGCGACCGGGCTCCGGTTTCGGACTTCGCCTTATGCGCCGTGCGGCGCGGTCCTGGCTGCACGGCGGGGCGCCCGAGGATACAATGTGTTTCGAGGCGGCGTATTCAGGACTCAAAAAGAGACTCGAGGACGAACCACGATTTTTCGAAGGATTGATTGATGAGCTTCTGCTCTCCAATCCGCACCGCACCACGCTGATTGTCGAGCCCGATCGTGACTACGAGCGCCGCGAGCGCGAGGCGGTGGCAGAGCAGCTTCGCGAAATTGAGTCGCGACTCGACGAGACTGCACTGCAGGAACTGCGGCGGCAGCAGGAGACGCTCGAGCGGATTCAGAGTGAACCGGATCCTCCCGAGGCGCTCGCCTCAATACCGTTTCTCACGATTAACGACGTCCCGCGTACGGTAGAGCATATCCCGAGTGAAGTGGCCTCTCTGCCCGGCGGTGGTACGCTGCTGCAACATGAGCTTGATACCGGAGGAATTATCTACCTGGATATGGTCTTTGATCTTTCCGGGGTGGAGGATGAGCTGCTCCCGTATCTTCCGCTGTTCGCCACGGTTATCACGGATATCGGACTGCCGGGAGAATCCTACGATTCGGTCGCCCGACGTCTGGATCTGACCACCGGCGGGTTCAACGCCGGGGTCAGCGCGGCGGGACATCTCGACGAGGCGCGCGCGGTGAATACGCTTGGAGTTCGCGTGAAGGCTCTCTCGGAAACCGCGGATGAGGGCTTTGCGCTCGCCTTCGATCTTCTGCGCAGGGCCGACTTCAGTGACCATCGCCGACTGCGGGACCTGCTTCTCGAGGAGCGCAATGATATTCGAAGTGCGGTTATTCCCGAAGGCAGCGCGTTCGCCTGGACGCACGCAGCCGCAGGTCTTTCGCAAGCAGCGGTACTTCGCGACACCTTCCGTGGCGTCAGGCAGCTCGAGCACATGTGTGCACTCGATACCGAGGGTGATCTCACCTGGCTCGAGGAGCGCTTCGAGAGCATTCGCTCGCAGGTTTTTCGCCAGGCCGGGGTGACCGCAGCGATCGGTTCGGAGGCGGATGGGCTCTCCCGGGGCGAACGGCTCCTGCGCGAGTTCCTCGACTCACTGCCGGCCGGCGCGGGGGAGCCAGGCAGCGCCGGGCAGACCCAGGGCGCCGCGGATAACCCGGGCAGCGCCGGGGTATCCCCGGGCGCCGCGGGGGATCCGGGCAGCGCCGGGCAGACCCAGGGCGCCGCGGATAACCCAGGCAGCGCCGGGGTATCCCCGGGCGCCGCGGGGGATCCGGGCAGCGCCGGGCAGACCCAGGGCGCGAAGCACCCCATCGCGGGGCTGGGTGTCCCAGGCGGGGTCGGCTACGTGGCGCGGGTTGTGCCGGGGGCCCGCCTGGGTGAACGGGAGTATGCGTGGGAGGGCATTCTCGCGCACATGCTCAGAACCGGCTTTCTCTGGGAGCGCATCCGCATGAAAGGTGGCGCCTACGGCGCCTTTGCGCTTCAAAACGGAACTGAGGGACTGTTCGCCATGGCGAGCTATCGCGACCCGAATATCGTGAAGACCTTTGAAGCATTTCGTGATGCGCTCGCCGCGTACTCGGTGGACCCGCCGGGCATGCGGGACGTGGAGCTTTCTGTCATCGGCATGATCGGTAGTGAAACTCGTCCTATGTCTCCCTCGCAGAAGAATATTGTGAGCGCGAGACGGTTCCTGACGGGGGTAACCGACGACATCCGCCAGGCACGACGGGATGCGCTTATTGCTGCCGAGCCCGGGGACATCGCCCGTGTCGCCGAGAATCTCCGTCAGCGGGCCGCGGAGCGGTCGAGCTCCTGTGTCATCGCCTCACACGACGCACTGGAACAGGCCTCTATCGAAATTCCTGAGCTCAAGGACACAATGCGCGACCTGCCGGTGTAGGCTTCGGCTCGCAACACAATCCTCCGGTCCCGGCGGTCGCGCACGCATGCCGCCGGCAGAATGCCGAGTCGCGGATCGAAAGGTGTCTTCGCGGCTGTTCCCCCGGTTCTTCAATTCGGCGTCAGCGACCGGGTGTTAAGAAGCGCCGTCAGTGTGTCTATGGTTCGCGGTGCTGAGCCTTCATAGTGGTTGTTCACGTTGACGGTCGTCGTGAAACCGCGTTCTTCGAGATCTGCAATCATATCCGCAATACGCTCGAGGTCTTCGTCATGCGGCTCGACGCGGCTGTGCCACTTCTTTCCCGTTTTCTCCTCGATCGCCTTCCGGTCGCGTCCGAGGAGCCGAATAATGGTGTGCTCGCCGAGCATGTGGTCGAACGAGGAGTAGACCTTCGAGGCCGCGGGCATGTAATACCCGTGGGTAAATGCGTGACTCACGCCGTGAGTAGCGAGCATGTTGAAATAGGTTGATGTTAAGAACTGCGGGTTTCTCGGCTCGACCGCGAGGGGCCACTGCCGTGCCCGCGATGAAATTGACGTGAAAAACCGGTCGAGTGCTTCGATAAACGCAGGAGGATCGGGCATTTTGCGCTTGTTCTGGTACTCGAACTGGAACATCAGCGAAATAGTACGCTCGCCGAGCGGCTCAATGAGTTCCAGGAACCGGTCGAACAGGTCGGTGCTGAGAAACCAGGGATTCCCGGTCAACGGCTCCGAGCGGTTCTTCCGGTAGAAATGAGTCAGCGTAAGGCTGTTCGGTACCTTGATACTGAACGTGAAGTCGTCGGGGGTATCGGCAAGATATTCGGCAACCGTTTCACGTCGCGGCAGGCTTACCGACTGCATGCCGAACAATGACCAGAACCACTGGTCAATCTCCACGGTGGAATACCGTCTCGCATACTGCGCGAGATACCGCGAAGAACTCTCCGCATCGTATACAAGTCCGTTCCACGACGGGAACTTCCAGCTGCATGTGCCCACACGTATCATTGCTTCTCCCCGAATATAGCAAATATTTTGTTACTTGGCAGGTACTGCACTGTACGCGTACGCTGTTGTAGGGTATTGGTGAACGGAGGAGAGCAGGACATTCATGGCACACATCGGAACATGCACATGGCGTTAGCACTGAGAAACTCACTCACTGGAAGACTCGAACCGTTCGAAAGCCGCGAGCCCGGGGAAGTACGCATCTTTACCTGTGGTCCGTCGACGTATCGGCGGCCGCACATCGGCAATTACCGCAGCTTTCTGTATGAAGATGTACTTGTGCGGTATCTCGAGTATCTCGGGTACACCGTTCACCGCGTAATCAACTTCACCGACGTCGAAGACAAGACGGTGATAGAGGCGGCCGAACAGGGCGAAAGTATCGGCGCGGTGACATCGCGCGTGCAGAGCCGGTTTTTCGAGGAGTCGGAGCTCCTCGGGCTGAAACTACCCGAGCGTATTCCGCGGGCGACACAAAGTGTGGATACGGCGGTGGAAATTATTCAGGCCCTCGTAGAGAAAGGCTATGCTTACGAACACGCAGGCAAGTATTACTTTGACGCATACCGGGTCAAAGGCTTCGGCCGCCTGTACGGGCTGGATACGTCCCGGTGGCCGAGCAGGCGCATACGGTTTGGCCGCGACACATACGAGGGGCGGCGGTGGAATCTCGGAGACTTCGTGCTCTGGCACGGCGAGGAGACCGGCGATACACTGCCGGAGGGGGCGGTCTGGTCAACGGAAATCGGGCGCGGTCGGCCGAGCTGGAATGTTCAGGATCCCGCCATGATCGTGGCCAATCTGGGAGATCAGATCGACATTCAATGCGGAGGCGTGGATAACATCTATCGTCACCATGACTACAATATTGCCGTCATGGAGGCATACAGTGGTCGTGAGTTCGCCCGCTATTTCCTGCATGGCGATCACCTTGTTGTAAACAGTGAGGTAATGAGCAAGAGCAAGGGGAATGTGCTCTATCCGGAGCACATCCTCGGCAAAGGCTATCTACCGGTGCACCTTCGGTATTTCCTGCTTCACGAGCACTACCGCTCCAGGCTGAACTTCACCTGGGAGTATTTCGAGGAGATGGTGGCACGGATCAACAGGCTGCGTGATATGATAGCCACCCTGGTGGAAGATACCGGAGCTGAATCCGGAAAACAGCCGAGCCTCGGGCTCGACGAGCCCGGATCAGACAGTCAGAATGCGGCGGCCGGCGAGCTGCAGAGCGCATTCGAGGAGTCCATGAATGCGGATCTCTCCGCCGGCGCGGCCATCGAGGCGATCGAGCGCTTTGTCTCCGAGCTGCCGGTCTCGGATATGGATCGCAATGACAGGCTCGCGGTACGCGAGTTCCTGGGACGAGCTCAGCATGTGCTCGGCGTGCTGGAGTGACCGAACCCACGGCAATAATTTGGAGGAACTATGGCGGAAGGACACACCCCGGAACAGGCAACACTGATCGTGGTCGATGTACAGAATGATTTCTGCCCTGGCGGTGCGCTCGCGGTTGAATACGGAGACACCATTATTCCGCGCATTAACTCGCTCATGCGGCGCTTTGCGCACGTGGTGGCTACCAGAGACTGGCACCCAAGTGGACATGTGAGCTTTGCAAGCGCGCATTCAGGAAAGAGTCCCGGTGACACTGTGACCGCAGGTGGCATTACACAGCAGCTGTGGCCTGACCATTGCATCCAGGGCAGCGAGGGGGCCCGGTTTCACAGCGATCTTGACGAGAAACCCCTTAATCTGATCCTTCATAAGGGCACCTCCATGAACCTCGACAGTTACTCGGCGTTTTTTGAAAACGACCACAAAACTGCAACCGGGCTCGAGTCCTACCTGAAGGGGCTTGGCTTCAATACCGTATACGTAGTGGGACTGGCCGAAGACGTGTGCGTACGGTTCACCGCCGAGGACGCGGTCAAGCTTGGATTTTCCACCTATGTGATCGCCGATTGTACCCGGGGTGTGAATATCCCGGAAGGCTCTCTCAGTGAGGCGAGAAAATCCATGCAGACGATGGGCGTCGGCTACATACAGTCTACCGACCTCCGGAGCTGATGCTGCTTTGGAACGGGATATAACGATTCAACTGGCGGATGTCGCGCTGCCGGGACTGGTCATTGAGCCCGCCACACGTAAGGGGCTTGTGATATTCGTTCATGGGGCAGGCTCCAATCATGACAGCCCTCGTAATCGTCGGGTTGCCGAAGCGCTTTCGGAGGCAGGCTATGTCTGCGTAATGTTCGATCTGCTCACCGAAGAAGAATACGGGTCCGAGGATAAACGGCTCGATATGAGTCTCATGTCCAAACGGCTTTTCGGTGCTACCGAATGGGTCAGTGCGTCGGATTTCGGACGCGAGCAGCGCATCGGGTATTTCGGCTCGAGCACCGGTAGCGCGGTTGCGTTCAAGGCGCTTAATGCCGGCGAACGCAATGTCTCCGCGGTGGTCAGTCGTGGTGGGCGGCCGGATCTGGTGCTCAGCGATCTTCGCAAGGTAACCATTCCGTCGCTCCTGGTGGTGGGCGGCGAGGACTACAAAGTCCGGCTGTTCAATGAACGCGCACTTGAGCAGCTCAAAGGTCCGCGTGAGCTTCGCATCGTTCCCGAGGCTGGGCACCTTTTCGAAGAGCCCGGAACAATGGAACAGGTTTCGGATCTCGCACGGGACTGGTTCGACCGCTATCTGGCTCGCGAGCAGGAGGCATAATTCACCAATGGACAGTATTGAAGCGTTTCAGGAACATGTTGCCATGAAGTATCAGCTCTACAACGGGCTGTTCCTCACCCTCCCGTTTGAAGGTTTGACGGATGCCGGCATTATGCTTCCCATGTTCAACAATTACGCCCGGGAGCAGCTCGAGCAGGGGCGCTCCCCGCGTGAGATTGTGGAACGCTTCTTTGACGAAAAAGTTAACGCTGCAACACCGGAGAAGCGTGTCTGGACGATGTTCAAGTTCATGCAGATGGTCGAGCGTCAAATCGTCCTCTTCGATGCAATCGAAGACTCTTCGTACGCGGCAATTCGCGACATAGAAGGCCCCGGCAGTCTGCGTGATCTCCTTGGCAGAGTGCATGCACTTGGACGAACCGACGAGCTCGATGAGGTTCTGGATGACTATAGGGTGCGCCTTGTTCTGACGGCGCATCCGACGCAGTTCTATCCCGACGAGATACTCGGGATTATTACCGACCTGACCGACGCGGTAGGCTCCGGCAATCTCAAGCAGATCAACGACCTGCTGCTGCAAATGGGCAAGACCAGGTTCAAGAACAAGCAGAAACCAACGCCGCTTGACGAGGCGAAGAGCCTGCTTTGGTTCATGGAAAACATTTTCTATCATGTCATGCCGGACATTCACCGTCGACTGGCGGAGGCGACAAATCAGCCTCCGGCTCAGCGCGTTCTGCGCAACTCGCCGGTTGAACTCGGCTTCTGGCCCGGTGGAGACCGCGACGGAAACCCGTTCGTCACGAGCGAGCTGACGTTGCGTATCGGGCATATGCTTCGCGCGAGTGTTCTCGGCCTGTACCAGTCGGATATGCAGCGGCTGCTTCGCAGGCTTACCTTTGAGGGTGTTCTCGACAAGATAGAAGCCATAGCCGAACGGCTTCACTATACCCGCGATCCGTACTCGGCGGTACCGGGAAGTGACATAGACACGGAGAGCGGCTGCGAGGACATGAGCGAGCACGGATACGCCTCGGTCGAAGAGTTTCGCAGCGATCTGTTCGATCTGCGTGCACTCATCGAGCGCGATCACGGTGGATTGTTCGTTCACTATGTGGACGACCTTCTGTACAAGACCCAGGTGTTCGGCTTTCACTTCGCTACCATGGATATCCGCCAGCACAGCGAGGTGCATGAACGGATCGTCGACGAGATCGTCGAGCTTCTGACCCGCTACAGCGTCGAGAGCGGATCAACGGTTCACACGATCGCCCGTGCCGACAGGGAAGGCGAAGGCTCAGATTATCTTTCGTTATCACATGAGGAGCGGGTTGAGCTTATCCAGGAGTTCAGCGACCTCTTTCCGTTGAAACGCGAGATTCTCGAAGATCTTCCTGACGGCATGGCAAGCGAAACGATCCGGAGTCTGCGTGCGGCACGCTATATGCAGGAACTCAACGGGGAGCGGGGCGTTCACAGGTACATTATCAGTCATTCGAGAACCGCTGCGCATGTTCTCGAGGTATGGCTCCTTGCACAGTGTGCCGGATGGCCGGGTGGCGAGCCTGCTCTGGACCTGGTTCCGTTGTTCGAAACCATCGACGACCTCGAGCGGGCACCCGATGTCATGGATGAGCTCTACACGATTCCGCTGTATCGCCGTCATCTCGAACGTCGTGGTGGCGTGCAGACAATCATGCTCGGGTTTTCCGACGGCACCAAGGACGGAGGATACCTCAGCGCAAACTGGAAAATCTTTCGCGCCAAACAGATGCTCACCGCTGTTTCCCGCAAGCACGGATTCCAGGTTGTATTCTTTGACGGGCGCGGAGGACCTCCTGCGCGCGGGGGAGGAAACACGCACAAGTTCTATCGCAGTCTCGGACGGAACGTGGACAACCGTGAGATCCATCTCACGATTCAGGGACAGACAATATCGAGCAAATACGGAGTAACGGCAGCAGCCACGCATAACATTGAACAGATCGTCAGCGCGGGGCTCGAAAGCCAGCTCTTTCCCGATGATACCTACGATTTGACCGACGCGGACATCTCGCTGCTCGATGAACTCTCGAATGAAAGCCTTGCGGCTTACCGCGAGTTGCGCGAACATCCGAAGTTCGTCAAGTATCTTCTCGAATGCAGTCCGTTGCGCTATTACGGAATGACCAATATCGGGAGCCGGCCGACTTCGAGAAGCCCGTCGAGCGAGTTCACTCTTTCGGATCTGCGAGCGATCCCTTTTGTGGGTGCCTGGAGTCAGCTGAAGCAGAATGTTCCCGGCTTTTTCGGTCTCGGGAGCGCCATTGAGTCGCTCGAGCGCTCAGGTCGGAGCCAGGAGCTTGGCCGGCTTTATCGCAAAAGCCTTTTCGTACGAACGCTTATCGAAAACGCCATGCAGAGTCTCCGCAAGACCTATTTCCCGCTTACGTATCACCTGCAACGGGACTCTGAGTTCAAGGACATATGGAAGCGAATCTTTGACGAATCTCAACGGACCACTCAGCGCATTAAAACCATTACCGGACAGAGTGAGCTGCTCGAAAACGAACCGGTAGTCAGGCGCTCGATAGAGCTTAGGGAACAGATTGTGCTTCCATCCCTTGTTATCCAGCATTATGGACTCGACAGACTGCGGCGGGCCGCCGAGGAGAACGAACAGCTCAGCGACGATCACGTGGTCACCTACGAGAAAATGATAGTGAAGAGTCTCGCCGCCGGGGTTAACGCGAGCCGGAACGCGGTGTAGCGAATCGTGCAAAGAGGTGGTATGCTCCAGCTCTGCGTATGTCGGATGAAATGACGGATCAAGTCGAAAATCCTCAACAGCATGACTCCGGGCGCGAAAGCACGGCCGTGACACTTCCGTGTGCCCCACAACCGTATGCAGCGTCGGCACTGACGGTGCTGCTTATCGGGCTCGGCATTGTTCTCTTCGGCCTGTATGCGACAAGCCACGAAGGCTTCCCCGATTATCTCGAAGCTGCCAACGGCGTAGGGCTTGCGCTCATGTGTTTCGGATTCTCCGTTCTGCTTGATTCCCGCCCTCCGGCCACGCTCCAGTTTGATCCGGAGATGCGGCGCATGTTGATCCGGGAGTCCTTTTTCGTGCGGGCCATGCCGTCTCTTGCGGTCCCTTATTCGGCGATCGAACGGGTGGAGGCCGGAGAGCCGGGGTTCCGCCATCGCGTGCCCGTCCGCATTCTGCTGAAAAACGGCGGCAACATGACCTTTCGGATTGCCGGGTCACACGCGCGGATGGATGACCGCTTTCTCGCCCGCCTCGGCCTCACCGCCGACTCTCCGGCTTCCGACCCGGATGAAGGGAACGGAAATCAGGCCGGCAGTCCTGAAGGCGGACTTGAGACGGCTGCCGACGCACAGGCTGCTGCCGA
>CAZMEV010000082.1:0-13757 GCA_964565375.1 uncultured Spirochaetaceae bacterium | reverse complement strand
GCTGCGCCATGAATGCGGTCGGATTGGATGTCTTGAAATTCTTGCCGCTTCGCACGTGCAGATACTGCTTGTTACGCCGGAAAATGCCTGAGCACACCCGCAGGAACGCGATACGGTCTCGGTGCTTCGGGTCGAGATTTGCGTGAATCTTGAAAATGATACCGGTAAACGACTCTTCTTCCGGACGAACTTCCCGCTCGACCGCCGGGCGTGGTTGGGGCACCGGAGCGTGCGCTGCGAAAAACTCGATCAGCTCCCGCACGCCGAAGTTATTCAGCGCACTTCCGAAGAACACCGGCGTCTGCTTCCCGGCGAGGTAGGCATCCAGGTCGAACTCTTCATACACCTCCCGGATCAGTTCCACATCCTCGCGAAGCTGATTCGCAAGCGCCTGTCCGACCTCCGCGTCGAGCTTTTCGTTGTGCAATCCGACGATTTCCTCGGTGGTACCCTCCTCGTCGGTCGCATGCGGCCTGAAGAGAAGCGTGCGGTCCTCGTTAATGCGGTAGACACCCTTGAAATGCTGCCCGGAACCGATCGGCCAGTCCATCGGACAGACCTGAATATCAAGCTCCTCCTCCACCTGATCGAGCAGCTCAATCGGCGGACGCCCGTCCCGGTCAAGCTTGTTCATAAACGTAATAATCGGCGTCGTGCGCATGCGACATACCTTCGCAAGCGCCCGCGTTCGCTCCTCCACGCCCTTCACCGAATCGATAACCATGAGCGCGCTGTCGACCGCCGTGAGCGTCCGGTAGGTGTCCTCAGAAAAGTCGGCATGGCCCGGCGTATCAAGCAGATTTACGCGCCGGCCGCCGTACATGAACCCCATTACCGATGTGCTCACCGAGATTCCGCGCTCCTGCTCCATTTTCATAAAGTCGCTGACGGTCGCCCGGTCGTTTTTCTTGCTCTTCACCGCACCGGCAATGTGAATAGCCCCGCCGAACAGCAGCAGTTTCTCGGTGATCGTCGTCTTGCCCGCATCCGGGTGGCTGATAATCGCAAAAGTCAGGCGCTTTTCAAGCTCCTGCTTCACGTCGTTACTTGTCTGAGTATCGCTCATAGTCTGCGGTCTTCTGTTTCCAGGATTGTTTTTTTAGGTTGATGTTGCGTTGCATGCGTCACCTGCGGCGCAGGTTCAGGTTCCAAGCGTACCGGTACGACCTGCAATGCTCAATGGGGAGGCACCCACTTATTCCGACTCGACCCGGTTTCGTCCGTTCCGTTTCGCCGAATACAGCGCCCGGTCGGCGTGAAGCACCAGCATATCTGAAATGTCACCAGGAGTGGGAGTCGCCGTTGCCACTCCGACGCTGACGGTTATCGCGATGTCCTGATTCCCGCCGATGTCCTCATCCTCGTCGGCAACAGCCGACCGGATACGCTCCGCAATATAGCGGGCACCCACCTTGTCGGTGTGAGGCAGAATCACAGCAAACTCCTCGCCTCCGTAGCGGGCGAGAAAATCCGTGGACCGGTCCACTGCTCCGATCAGTGTCTGCGCCACAGAGCGCAGCGCCTGATCCCCCGCAATGTGTCCGAATTCGTCATTGTACTGCTTGAAACGGTCGATATCGATCATGAGCAGGCTCAAGTGATGCCGCCCGCGCACCGCCTGTTCCCACTCGCGCGAAAGGATCTCGTCAAACCAGCGCCGGTTGGAAATCCCGGTGAGGCCGTCCTTGATCGTAAGCTCTTCAAGTCGCTGATTCTCGCTGCCGAGCTCGTAAACCGTCCGATCCCGATCGGCGAACCGGCCGGAGAGCACAAGGGAGTGAAAAAAGAGAAATACCAGAAGACCCGCGTGACTCACATACCCGGTGCGCACGACACCAATGTTGAACGCGATATCGTTCATACCGGCCAGTGCCAGAAGTACGATCCCGCCGAAAAACAGCAATGCGCCGCCCCGACCGGCATACACTGCTCGCACCGCAATAACAAGAATATACGCGCTTATGGCCACAGTCACCGGATGCGCCCCCGGTATCAGATGCGAGGCAATCCTCGCCGGCGTAGCAAGCGTCACCGCCGTGAGAACACAGCCGATTACGAGAAATACCCGGACCGCCTGCCGCGAGACCTCCTCTTCGAACAACTCACGGGTATACAAAAGCAGCAACGGCATGCCCAGAAATACCGGCACGTACTCGGCGTTCATGAGCACCTCGAAGCCGAAAACCGACTGCGGAGCAATAAGGTATGACGGGCTTGTAGCAAGGGTCCGCACCGCCATAAGCACGACAGCCGCGCCGAACCACAATGTCGAGCGATCAGCGTTGCGCTGGGCATACAGCAGAATATGGTGCAGCCCCATAAGCAGGAGACCACCGAATATGAACCAGCCTGTCTCCCGATACCGGGCAAGCCGAGCAATTCCATCAGTGCCGGCACTTACCGAGATTTCGCTTAAAAGCCCTCCACGAGCATGGTGGAAGTTCGCGACCTCCAGAAGCAGCACCACTTCACCGTCTACCGGTTCAGCACCGGCTACCAGCGCACCCCACGCCGGAAGAGTAGTCGGGCGATCAATGCCGGGATCGCCTGAATGGGATAGAAGGTCACCGTTTACGAAGAAACGGAATGACGAGGAAATACCCGTCGCGTGAAAATAAAGCTGACCAGCATTCGGCGGTACCTTCAGACGCAGGCGATATGTACCGAATCCGTGCCGGCCGAGTGGCTCACCGTCGAGGTCAAGCTCGTGCCAGACCCCTGGTACCGCAACAACCGGAAACCGCTCATGCGGATCCCAAAGTTCATCCGAAGAGCCGAGCATCCGGCCCCATGCAAACTCCCACTCACCGTCGAGCGGAACGGAGCGCGACAGGTCCGAATCCGAAAGATCAAGGCGGCCCTCTCGCACCGGAATATGATCATGCAGCTCCGGTGCGAGCCGGCGCGCGAACTCGGAAAGATCAGAGTAGAACACCGCAACCAACGGGACGAATAGCAGCGCAAGGCACACCATACCCGCAAGTCGACCGATATGTTTCACGCCCCGCCGTTTCATGGTGCCGCGTAATGTACACGGAAATACACCTGCACGGCCAGCACGCCCGCCAGCTCAGTCGAAGCTCACAAGTCTTCCCTTCCGCGATCACATGATCCGCCGCACAGCCTCTGCCGGGGTACCTGCGCCGACTTCAGCCCCGGGCATACGGCAAGTACCGCGCGCCATAGCCGGAGATCGCATACGCGGCGGTTTCATGCCCACGGCGAACAGCTTCGCTGTCGCCGGCTCCGTCCATCTTCGCCGCAATAAATCCAGCATTAAACGCGTCGCCCGCGCCGACAGTATCAACAACCGGACCGGGCGGAGGCTCAGAAGGAATATGCTCGATGCCTGACCCGGAACACAGATATGCGCCGTTCTTTCCGGCCCGCGCAATGACGGTGTCGCCCCGACTTCGAATCCGCGCCGCCTGCGCTGCCTCCAGAATACCTCCGGCACCGGTAAGCGGCTCGAGCTCTTCCTCTCCCGAGGCAAAGACTACGTCCGCCTGTTCGACAGCCTTCCAGGCGGAATCGTAAATGCCGTCGTCCCAGCCCCACAGCTCGAGCCTCAGATTCAAGTCCACCGATACCGGAATCCCTCGGGCTCCCGCCTGCCGCATAAGCCCGAGAATCGTGCTTCGAACCGGTTCCCTGCGAAAGCACATGCCGGAGGTATGCAGCCAGCCGACACCCTCAAAGACATCTGCCGGCACGTGTTCGGCGGAAAGCTTCGTATGCGCTCCGCCTTCCGGCGGCCAGACCACGATGGTTCGCTCGCCCTCGGCGTCTATAAGCGGAATTACCATAACGGTGAACTCGCCTTCGAGCTCGTGCACGCCCGTTACATCCACCCCTTCGCCGCGAAGCTCATCCAGCTCCCAGCGCCCGTAGGTATCCGCCCCGACGGTCGCAAGCAGTCGTGTCTCGTGGCCAAGCCGGGCAATCCCTACAGCCGTATTGGCCACCGTTCCACCGCCGGCAAGCCGCGGCTCGGATCCGGCGAGGCTTTTCACACCGTGCTTTTTCCGGGGAAGACGAATGAGAAGATCCACATTGACATCACCGACAAGCAGAACCGATAGACTCATGAATTGCTGCAGCCCCCCGGGGTGCGGTCACCCGCGACCCGGCACTGTTTGCCTTGTGCCCGGCCGGCGGTGTCGAGCTTCCGGCCGGCCGGCGCCGGTTACCTTGCAGCCACCGCCGTCGCCCGTTCCACAAACTCGCGCACCAGCGGAATACTTTTGCGGAACCCGCCGCCGGGCAGCTCCTCGTTCGTATGCGTCAGAGAATCAACCGCCCACGGCTGTACAACTTTCACCGCCTCGCCGACATTTTCCGGCGAAAGACCACCGGCGAGAATCACCGGCACCGATACCGCCTCGACGATACGGCGACTCACCGACCAGTCATGCACCGCTCCCGAAGCCCCGATTCCCGGAATATCCGCATCCTGCGTGTCCAGGATGACGTAATCCACAATGTGATCGAACGCCAGTGCGCGTTCGACGGCGCCCGTGCCGTCCACCGAAATCGCCTGCATAATCTCCACGTGCCTGGTTTCGCCGGATTCGTCAAGCCTTAGACGAAGCTGTTCAACCTCGGGCGCAGCGGGCAACTCCGCGGGGCCGCACAGATGCACGATATCCGGCTTCACGGCCCGCACCATCGCTTCGATCGGTCCGATCGTGGTCTCTACCGATAGCGCCACCGACTTCGCCTTTCCCGGGCGCTCCGCGCGAACCACATCGGCTATCTCCGCCGCCGCCGCGAAATCGATTTCGCCCGGAAGCCCCAATTCGCTCGGAGTGAGTCCGACGTGGTATGCTCCCGCATCTATAACTGCGAGCGCCTCTTCGACCGACTGCATCGTGTATATCTGAACCTTCACGTGAATCTGCTCCTATGATGATGATTATTTCAGGTTGATGTGCCGGCGCCGGAGCTCGTCCGGCGCCGGCCTCCCGCGCGGACTCGGGGACCGTCGACTTCAGCGACCGGCAACCTCGGCGGTCCAGTCGGCAAGCTCACGAATACTTAACCGCTTCATGGTCCGCACGTAGGTCTGAAGCATATCGCCTATGGGATCGCTCCATTTGCCGGGAATACCCTCCGGCCCGATCATAACACCGAGAACGGTGGCGATCTGCGCGGCGTTACAGTCCACATCCTGCCCCACCATCGCGATGATATGCATGGTCTCGTCGAAATCACTCCCACCGAACCAGAGCGCAATAACCTCCGCGCAAGCGTTCGGATATGCGTGGACCCAGTTGTAGCGCCGGTATTCCTGCTCGCAAACGCGCCAGGCACTCTCCCAGTCAGGGTTGTTCCGGCACTGACTGAGGGCAAAGCGGACAACCGATGCATATTCGCTGCTTGCGGGCATTGCGGCAACTGTCTCTTCTACAAGCCGTCGAATGTCTTCGACCACAAACCCACGAGCAACGAGCACGGCATTGAATACCTCACCGAGAATGCCGTTGCCGGTATGCGAGACCTGTCCGTCGATCCACGCAAGCCGCGCCGCCTCCTCTGCATTTCCCGGCGCGACCATACCACAGACGGCGCCGCGCATCTGCGCCCCGATCCACTCGCTGAAGGGATTATTGTGCGCACCCGACTCAGGCGGCATGAATCCCGCGCGAATGTTGCGCAGCGCGACAAGCTCAGCCGACCAGCCGAACGGAATAAGCGCAACCCACTGCGCCGCGATATCCTCGGCAGTGACCGCGCTACCGGCCCCGCTCATGGCCTTGAGAAAGGCAAGCTCGAAGGTTATATCATCGTTAAAGGTCGACGGGGCCACAGGATATCCCCGGATCTCGCCGAGCACCTCCCGCAGCGCGTCGGCGGTATATCCTTCGATGGAAGTGCCGAGCGCCCCGCCGGCGATCTGAGCGAGCCAGCCGCCGTGCAGCCGTCTGCGATACTCCTCGCCGTTTTCGCGGTAGCCCTCCGCGGCAGGAAAATCCGCCGCCTGCAGACACTGCTCCCACGATTCAATCTGCTCGTACTCCCAGTATGGCGAGGAGTCATCGCGCCGTGCATTCCGGAAGGCGTTCCACAGCTCGGCGGTCACCCGGTGCAGGGTCGGCATATCCCCGGATTCACAGGCGGAAAGTCCCTCCTCAATAAGCGCGTCGCCGTCGGGTACCACGTAGCCCCGGTTCTCCAACGCCTGGACGCCTGCCACCATAAGCCGCTCCGGCGCACCGGATGTGGGCACCTCGTTGTACCAGAGCATCTTTACTGAGGCATCTTCCTGATTTTCCATGCCTTCGAGCACGTTCCATAATGCTTCGTCGTCAGCCTCGCGAAGGACAGGCCGCGCATTCGCCATCAGTTCATATTCCCGTTCCCACGCCTGCATTGTCTCCCCCTTTGTATGGGCGTCCCGGCTCGCGCTCAACACGTCGGGACCGCTCGCCCGCGCGCTCGCGCCACCGGTCGGAACTTTTCCTCGCGCTCACCCGCGAAACGTCTGCATCGGCCGGTCGCTGTTTCTACGGGCGACCCGTGCGACAAGCTCTCGATTGCGCGCGAATACTTCCTCCTCGTCGACCCGTGTATGCCTTCCACCCTCGACAACGACCTCACCGTTCACGATCACTGTGTCGATGTTCTCCCTCGAGACCGAATACAGCAGGTCGGCGCACGGCGAGTAGCCGGGAGTCATGGAAGGCGTCGAAGGATTCACAAGCACCATGTCGGCGGGCGCCCCTTCGCGGATTTCTCCGTACTCGGGAAGCCCGAGCATTCTGCCCCCGGCGGTGAGAAGCGGCAATACCTCGTTTACCGTCGCCACCTCCGCGCTCCCGGCGGCTGTTTTTGCAAGAAGCGCCGCATGGCGCGCCGCCTCGAGCAGGTCCATTGTACTGTTCGATGCGGCGCCGTCGCTGGCCAGGGCAACATCGACCTGAGCCTCCAGTGCCCGAGGAAGGAAGTCCACTGCATCACCGAAGCGCATATATGTTTTCGGGCAGTGCGCGACCGCAGCGCGCGAGTGAGCAATGCGCTCGAAATCGGCATCGGTACCGTGATAGGCGTGTGCGAGAATGGCCGGTCCATCGAGCACTCCGGTATCATGCAGAACCTCAACCGGGGTCTTGCCGTGCTCCTCGACACTTTGCGCAACCTGGGTTGCGGTTTCCGAAACATGGATATGAACGGGAATCTCAAGCGAGTGGGCATGAGAGACCACATCCTTTAGAAAAGCATCGGGGCACAGGTAGGGTGAATGCGGTCCCATGGACACCGATATGCGCTCATCGGCATCGCGATAATCGCGCGCAAAGGCTACCGCCTGCTCGAGCAGGGCATCCTTCTCGTCGCCGAAGCCGAAGACCGCCTGGGCCAGGTTCGCCCGCATACCGGCATGCTGAAACGCGGCGAATGCTCTGTCCATGTGGAAGTAGTGATCGGCGACCGCTGTTACCCCGTTCGAAAGCATTTCGAGCGCCCCTAACAGGGTACCCCAGTACACATCCTCGGCGGTCAGATTCTGCTCGTAGATCCAGATACGTTCGTTAAACCACGCTTCCGGCCGCAGATCCTCGGCGGTGCCGCGAAGCGGCGCCATTGCCGTATGGGCGTGCAGGTTCACAAATCCGGGAATCAGGTAGGCGCCACGGGCATCAAGTATGTCATCCTCATCGGCCCCGGCACTCGCTTCACTATATCCAGTGGCTTCAGTGTCGTGCTCGATCGACACGATTTTTCCGTCCTGCACGTGCACCGACATATTCGGTCGCACCTCGCCGTCCGACAACCCTACAATCACTGCATTTCGAATCGTCAAAGCATGCCTCCCCGTTCGCCGTAGTGCCGCAAGCCGCACTCCCGCAAGCCGGTTCCCGCGAGTTCATCCAGCTGTCGAGCACCCGATGATGAGTCCACTGGTATCCTTATCGCGGGGGTGCCTGCCTGTCCAGTGTCCGGATCGTTTCGAACACAAGCTCCTTGAATCGCTTCAGGTTCAGATCCATGGCAACATCCGCGTTGGGGTTGTTGCCGGTCACCCCATAGATATCTGCGAGTGTCTGTCCCGTCGTATAACGGCCGGCGGTCTCCACGGCAACATACCAGTGTTTCGTCGTAACAATATCCGGCTCGAAAGCGGCGGCGACGGCTAATGCATCGTGCAGCGGGGCGCCGTAGAACCCGAATACCGCCTCGTACGTGCCTGCGAAAAATCGAAGCAGGGGCGCAACAATCGAAGACACCCGCCCTCCCATGCGCTCGAGCGCGTCAAAATCCTCACTTCCGAGCATGGCACGGTTGGTTACATCGAGCCCGACCATGGTAATGGGAACCCCTGAGGTGAACACTATATCAGCAGCTTCCGGATCAACCAGAATGTTGAACTCCGCCGCCGGCGTGACATTTGAATCATATATCCCGCCGCCCATAAGCACGATACGCTGTATCTTCGAGGCGACGTCCGGGGCCTTTCGAAGCAACATTCCAATATTGGTTAATGGGCCGGTCGGCACGAGCGTTACCGGCTGCTCGGCCTCGCGAAGAGTCCGCTCGAGAAAATCCACCGCATGCTCGCGTTGCAGCTTCACCTCGGGATCAGGAATTTCCGCACCGTCAAGCCCGGATTCCCCATGAATATCCGGAGCGGTCCGCAGCGGGCGAACCATTGGAGCGTCACATCCGCGGGCGATCGGGATATCCGTTCGTCCGACGAGAGTCGCGACTTTGCATGCATTCAGGGCGGTTTTTTCCCCGATCTGATTTCCCGCGACGGTCGTTATGCCGAGAAGCTTCACCTGAGGAGAGGCCACGGCCACCATAATGGCGACCATGTCGTCATGTCCCGGATCGCAATCGATTAATATCGGAATGCTCATTCTTTCTGATTCTCCTGTGGAGGCATGGAGGAAGCAGGAGGTGATGATGACACCGCAGGCGGAGAACCACCTTTCCCTTTTCGCGCACGAATGGCCGCCCGTCGCTTCGGTGCAAAGTTACGGGCCGAGTAAATGGTAAGAACAACAACCGTAGCAGCATACGGAATGGCCTGAACGAGGTCCGACGGCAGGTCGAAAGAGGCTATGTAGATGGTCAGAGCATTGACCGCACCAAACAGCAGCGATCCGCCAAGCGTGCCGAGCGCAAGGTTATCCCCCATGGTCGCAGCAGCAACCGCAATGAACCCCCGGCCGGCGGTCATGTCACGAGAGAACCAGGAGACGTAGCCCATCGAAAGATACAAGCCTCCGAGCGCTCCAAAGAGCCCGGAAATCATAAGTGCATACGTTTTCACCCGATTCACATTAATGCCGACCGAACTTGCCGCATCCGGGTTCTGTCCGACGGCTCTGATCTGTAGCCCGAGCGGGGTCTTGAAAAGCACCAGGTAGTATATGAACACCGAGAGGAAGGCGACATACGTCAGTACGTTGTGCCCACTGAGCGCAGGGCCAATCACCGGGATACTTTCGAGAACCGGAATTGCCAGGCGTGGAAAGGTAAGGCTGCGCATCCCGCTTGTACTGCGCCCGCCGGTAATCACAATAAGGAGGAAGATGGTCAATCCGCTGGCGAGAAAGTTCAACGCTACAGCGGCGAGAATAATGTCCGCCTTCATCCTCAGGTGGAAGTATGCCAGCGTCCATCCGAAAAACACGCCGGCGGCAACCCCGGCGAACAGGGAAATCATAAGACTCTCGGTAAAAATACTGACCACCACACCGGTAAATGCGGCGATGAGCATAATGCCTTCAAGCCCTATGTTGATGTTGCCGCTCTGCGCAGTTATCGCGACCCCGAGCGCCGGAAAAATCAGCGGCGTCGAGACACGGAGAATCGCGAAGAGGAACTCAACCGAAATAATACTGTCAAGAAGCCCGGCCATTGGTTATACCTCCTCCGGAGCCCCGGCTTCCTCGGTCGCCTGAGCAATAATCATGCGGGCCTCCCACCGTGACAGGAAGGCCCGTGCGGTAATAAGCAGAATAATCATCGACTGGATGACAAGCACGAGTTCGAACGGTACATCCGACATGATCCGAAGCTGTTGCCCGCCGATGCGCAGATAGGCCAGAAACAGCGAAGCAAACACGACGTAAATCGGATGATTCTTCGCGATAATCGCGACAATAACGCCGTCCCATCCATACTCCGGACTCTGCTGCCATTGAAATCGGCCATGGATCCCCATAATTTCGACAATGCCGCCGAGCCCTGCCAGCATTCCCGTCAGCACATGAACCATAATGATGGTTTTAAACACGCTTATCCCACCGTACCGGGCGAACCGCTGGTTGTGGCCGACAGTACGTATCTCATACCCCATGCGGGTGTGATACAGGAAATAATAACCGGCAATAGCCACGAACATAGCGAGGACCACGCCCCAGTGGATGCGCGTACCCTGAATAAAGCGGCTGAGCTGTGCGCTCTCATCAAGTCGATGTGAGGCCATGAACCCCGCATCCAGATCGCGAAAGTGGGTATTAATGAGGTAGAGCCCGCAATACAGCCCTACGAAATTAAGCATGAGCGCACTTACAACTTCGCTGGTGTTAAACCGTGCTTTCAGGTAGCCGGGCAGAAGACCCCACAGTCCCCCGAACGCCATGGAAATCAGGAGAATCGCCGGCGCATGGATAAACCACGGCATGCTTGTGGATACCGCGAAGGCGGTTCCCACCGCCGCGGTAATGAAGAATGCCCCCTCCGCGCCGATATAGAACTGTTCAGCCTGAAAGGATATGGAAATAGCTACGCCGGTAAAGATGATCGGCGTTGCCATTTCGAATATGCTCGCAATCCGCCGTGTGCTGCTCAGCGGATTAAGCAGGAACGTGCTCACCGAGTGCCCCGGCGTGGCGCTTACTATTATGATGATCAGCACACAGATAAGCAGTCCAATGAGGATCGCGATACCGGTGCGGATCGCATTGAAATGCTTAAGAAGAAACTGCTGCATGCTCCGTCTCCTGTCGTTGTATGCCGAGCATGTAGGGCCCGAGCTGGGGTGCGGTTACCTGCGAGGCGTCATCAAAGCGTGCGACAACCTCGCCTTCGTAAAGGACAATTATGCGTGAGGAGAGCTTCAGGACTTCATCGAGATCGGCCGACACAAGAAATACCGCGCGTCCTTTGTCGCGCGCATTAACCAGCAGACTGTGGAGATGTTCCCAGCTGCCGACATCCACCCCGCGCGTGGGCTGCGAAGCGATCACCACCTGCGGGTCAGCCGATAATTCACGAGCGACAACCGCCTTCTGGATGTTTCCTCCCGACAGCGACCCGATTTCCGCCCGCTCGGAACTGGCGAGCACTCGGTAATCACCAATGAGCGAGCGCGCGAGTTCACCGATTCTGCTCCAGAACATGCGAAAACGGCTCGAAAACTGCTGTTTATAGTAGCGGTCGACAACAACATTTTCGCGGATACTCGCCGTTTCGGCCACTCCGTCTTCCATTCTGTCTTCAGGAATATGAGAGACGCCAAGCTCGCGTACCTGCCGCGGCGATAGCGAAGCAATATCGGTATCGCCAACCACGATACGTCCGCCGGTCACCGGAAGAAGTCCCACCAGAGCACGCACGAGCTCGGTCTGGCCGTTGCCCTCAACACCGGCCACGCCAAGGATTTCACCGGCGTGCACGTCAAAGGATACTCCGCGTACCACCTCGTGCCCTTCACTGTTCTCGCACGAAAGATCCTGCACACTCAGTTTCGGCTCACCGACGTGTTCAGGTTGGGGAACACGACTGAGATCTATGCGATGGCCGACCATCTTCTCGGCGATTTCTGAAGTGGTCAGATTCTTTGCGGGTTGCGTATCCACCACCGATGCAGAGCGCATTACCGTAACAACGTCCGCAATCTGGGTGACTTCCTTGAGCTTATGCGAGATAAAGACGATTGTCTTGCCTTCGGCCTTGAGCTTTTCGAGAGTAGTGAAGAGCGTTTCGGTTTCCTGCGGTGTAAGGACCGCGGTCGGCTCATCGAGAATAAGTAACTCGGCATTCCGGTGCAGCGCCTTGAGAATCTCCACTCGCTGGCGAATACCTATCGGGAGATCTTCAATCCGCGCATCCGCAGGCACCTTAAGCTGATACTCCTGCGAAAGCGAGCGGGTAAGCTCCACCGCCCGATCGAAATCCAGAAACATACCACCGCGTCGCGGTTCGACACCCAGCACGATATTCTCTGCCACCGTCAATTTCGGGGCGAGCATAAGATGCTGATGCACCATTCCGATCCCGGCCTCAATCGCTTCGCTCGGGTTCGCCGCTTCAAACGGTTCGCCCCGAAGCTCGACCTCGCCGCTTCTGCGCTGGGTAATGCCGAAAACGACTTTCATCAGGGTCGTCTTCCCGGCGCCGTTTTCCCCGACAATCGCATGGATCGTGCCCGCCTCGATGTCCACGTTGACATCACGATTCGCGATCGTACCGTTGGGATACACCTTCCATAAATTACGAATGGAAAGAATCGTGCTCATATGCATTGTTCCTTAACGTCGTGCCACGGGAGCGGGACACGGATACACCGAAAACAGTTGCGGCCGGTCACGAACGCTTCGTGATCCGGCCGCCTGCATTAAGCCTGTGACGTGTCCGCCTAAAGCGCGGTGTCCACCTCGATTTCACCGGCATCGATCGCATCGATCAACCGGTCAAGTTCCTGGACCATTTCGTCGGTAACAATACGATTAAAGTTCTCGTTCCGGGCAAGGCCTACGCCTTCTTCCGGTATTCCAAGCACTTCCGCCTGTCCAACCGGCAGTTCATCGTCAAGGTACATCTGGATTGCCCGTACGATTGAGTTATCCACGTTTTTGAGCATGGAGGTGACGATTGCCTCAGCGATTTCAGGCTGCTCGTCGATCAGCAGTTCATACTGGTCGGAATCTACACCGATCGAATAGACACCCTGCTCACCGGCAGCCTCGAGTGCACCCAGGCCGCTCTCCCCGGCTGCAGGAAATATGACATCGGCGCCCTGCTCGATCTGCGCCAGCGCCAGTTCTTTGCCCCGGGCCGGATCGTCGAAGTTACCGACATATGAGACGAGAACGTCGACGTCCGGATTGACCTCTTCGGCACCCTGCCGGAAGCCTGCAAGAAAGTCGTTGATAATTGGAATATCCATGCCGCCGATAAATCCGATCGTGTTGGTATCCGTATTCGAGCGCTCGAGTTCAGCCTGGGTAAGCATGCCTGCAATCGCGCCGACAAGGAAGCTTCCTTCGTTCTGAGCATACAGAATTGAATAGACGTTGCTCAGGTCCGCTGCACCGTAGTCAACCGCCTGGTCATAGTGGAAGAACGTGGTATCCGGGTACATCGGCGCAATATCGGTGATATAGTCGATAAGCTGCGCCGTACCGGCGATAAAAATGTCCCAATTGCCTTCGGCGATCTGCTGCAGGTCGGGCTCCCAGTTGGCAGGATCATATCCACCTTCAATAATTTGCGTCGTCAGCCCGAACTCATCCTCCGCCATCTGCACGCCACGAGCAGCAGAGTCGAAAAACGACTGGTCACCAAGCGTGCCGTTGAGATACAGCACGACCCGCAGATCATCGGTATCCTCCTCAGCCTGACCACCTGCGTAAAGAAAGCCGCCGCCCACCAACACCAGCACCACAAACATCACAATGATGCGCCTCATATCCCCTCTCCTTTTTTGTCCGAGTTCGCCATAGACGGTACGTGCTATTCACCTGCTCACCACGGGTCCGCGCCGTTCACGGGTCCGCGCCGTTCACATGCGCACGTACACATCC
>CAZMEV010000081.1:0-14658 GCA_964565375.1 uncultured Spirochaetaceae bacterium | reverse complement strand
CCGCTGTCCGCTGTCCGCTGTCCGCTGTCCGCTGTCCGCTGTCCGCTGTCCGCTGCCCGCTGCCCGCTGTCCGCTGCCCGCCGCAGGCGGGCGCGTTTCCCGGCGGACCCTCAGCAACTCGCGGCACCACGCTAAGCCGATCCATACCGCCGCAGGCGCAGGCCGTTGGCGATAACCAGCAGGATCGAGCCCTGGTGCACAAGCATACCACCGGCCATGTGAATCTGTCCGGCGAGTACTCCCGCGAACAGAAGGACAACCGTAACAAGCGCAATCACCAGGTTCTGCCGGATTATCCGGATTGCCGAGCGTGCGCCGCGAAGCGCCTGCGGTATCGCGGTGAGCCTGTGCGACATAAGCGCCAGATCAGCCGATTCCACCGCAAGGTCCGACCCCGCAGCACCCATCGCGATTCCTGTATCCGCCGCGGCGAGCGAGGGCGCATCGTTCACGCCGTCACCGAGCATTGCCACCGTCTCGCCCTCCGACTGGAGAAACCGGATGTGCTCCAGCTTCTGGTCGGGAAGCAGGCCTGCGTGCACTTCGGTAATGCCGCATTCGGCGGCAACGGCCGCCGCGGTCTCCGGGTTGTCTCCGGTGAGAAGAATAACCCGCTCGATTCCGAGGCGACGAAGAGCAGCAATGGCCTCGGGCGCATCCGCTCGCACCGTGTCGGCGAGCGCAATCGTGCCGACCGGTTCACCGTCGACGGATACGGAAACGACCGTCTCTGCGCCGTGGGCGGCGAGCGGGGCGGCTGCGCCGACCGGGCTGTTTCCGTCGGCGCGGGCGGCGAGCGGGCCGGCTGCGCCGACCGGGCTGTTTCCGCCGGCGCGGCCGTTTCCCGCGGCGGCCCGGTCTTCACCGGCGGCGCCATCGTCGCCGCCTTCCACGCCGCGCGGGCCGTTCCCTTCGACTCCGCCGGCCCGCGCAACCTCTATGCGCCGTCCTTCCCACACCGCGCTCACGCCGCGGCCGGTCCGGTACTCAAACTCCTCGCCGTGCGGCAGCGGTCCGAACCGTGCCTCGGCCTCGGACCGGATCGCTCGCCCGATCGGATGCTCCGAGCCCGCCTCCGCGATCGCCGCGAGGCGCAGCACTTCGTCCTCGCGGGCAGCATCGGCTGCATGCAAGGCGACGGTCTCGGCACCGCCGGCAACCACGGCAGCGGCTGATGCGCCTGCAGCGCCGGCACCCCGGGCGTCGCCCCCCGAGGCCGCAGCCGCATCTTCAGCAGCGCCCGCATCCACCGTCACCCTCGCCACATGCAGCGTGCCGGTCGTCAGCGTTCCGGTCTTATCGGTTGCGAACGTCGTAACCCGCGCCGCTGTTTCGAGCTCGGCGCCGCCGCGAATCAGCACACCGTGCTTCGCGGAACTTCCGATCGAAGAGATGACCGCCACCGGGGCCGCGATTACCAGGGCTCCGGGACATGCGACAACAAGCAGGGTCAGCGCCACGTGAAGGTTCCCGGTGAACAGAAAATACATAAGACTTCCCGCGATAACCGCCGGTGTGTAGTAGCGGGCGAAGCGGTCGATAACCCGCTCGCTTTTCGTGCGCGAATCCTGGGCCTCTTCCACGCGGGCGATAATGCGGGCTACCGTAGTATCCCTTCCGGCCCGTTCGGTGCGGATATAGAGCAAACCTTCCTGGTTCACCGTCGCCGAATAGACGTTCGATCCCACTTCCTTGTCGGCCGGCACCGACTCTCCGGTAATCGTACTCTCGTCGATCGAGCTCGCTCCCCGCTCGACCGTTCCGTCGACCGGAACTCGCGCTCCCGGACGTACAAGCACGAGATCACCCGGACGCACCCGCGCCGCCGGCACCTCCTCTTCGCCGTCATCGGTTACCACCGTGGCGGTGCTCGGAACCGACTGCCACAGGTTTCGAAGCGCATCCCGGGTTCGAGACATTGCGCGATTTTCGAGATACCCGCCGAGCGCGAACAGGAACGTTACCGCGGCGGCCTCGAAGAACTCACCGAGCACGACAGCTCCTACCGCGGCAAGGGTCACGAGAAGCTCAATACCGAACACACGCCGTCGCAGCGCCTGCCACGCCCGGCGCGCGATATCCGCTCCGGCGATAACCGCCGCCGGCAGGAGGAGCACCGCATCGATAGTGAGCGGCGCCGTCATCCCGGCGATCTCCAACCGGAAAACCGGACTGCCGGCGTACCAGAATACGGTGCCCACCGCGGTGAGCACCCCTGAGATAATCGTTGTCTGCTTGAGATAGCTTGCCCGTGTCATATCGGAAAACCTCAGAACGGTGATTCGCTTGTCTCGTATCCGAGATCCCGAATGACCTGCTGCAGGCGCCCGACATCCACCTTCGACTCATCGTGCGCCACTTCGATCCGGCCCGAATTGAAGTGGACTGCCACTTCATTAACGCCTTCAAGTTTCCGGAGTCCCGACTCGATCTTCGCGATGCAGCTCGGGCAGCTCAGATCTTTACTTCGTAGCGTGGTATTCATGGTATTTCTCCCGTATATGCCGAAATCCACGTTTCATTGGATTTCAGGTTGATGTTAGCCCGTACGATGCGGGCAAACGGCGGGTTCAAACCATGATCTGCGTCAATCGAGTGCAAAAAAGTCGGGACGAAGCGAAATCCAGCGGCGACCTGCGGCGATATACCCTTCCCGATCGAGCCGGCTGATTTCCCGGCTTGCACTTTCCGGCGTCGTACCGGCCATGGAGGCAAGGTCTTCGCGGGTAAGCGGAATCTGAAGGAGCATGTCCTCGCCCCGGGGTTCGCCCGCCTTTTCGGAAAGACTTCGGAGGGCCGCCACGATCCGGTCGCGAACGCTGCCTACCGACAGCAGATGCAGCCGTTCGTGAAGCGCCGCGACCCGCGCGGCGGTCTGCTCGAGCAGCCGCGTAGCGGCCGAGGGATACGCAGCGAATAGCCGGTTCATATCCGCGGTTGTAACGGCGAATACGCAACCGTCGGTATGTGCGCTCGCCGTATCCCCGGGAGCTGCGCCGGCGAGCGGACCGAACGTCTCGCCGGTTACCAGGAAATCGAGCACGACTGTACGGCCTTCGTAGTCGACTCGCGAAAGCTTCACCAGGCCCGCCGCGACGACGTACAGTGCGGGTTTGTCTTCGCTCCCGGCGCGTCGCTCGTTTTCCAAGGCGGCGCTGCCTGCGGCACGCTGCTCGATATCATCCGAGTCTGCGGCGCCTGCCGAAACATCCGCCTCACAAATAATCCGTGATCCGGCATCCGCGCCCGTTTCCCGGAAATACGGCATAACCGAATCTATGGCATCGGCACCCAGACCGGCAAAGAACGGAAGGCCCGCGACAATCCGGCGCTTCAAATCCGGCGTGCAGTCCTCCGGCCGGATAACGACCGGCTTCAATGGTGTGAATCGCTTCTGCACCGGGTCCTCCTGTTCACCTCCGTTTCCGCCTTCACCGTCACAGACATCTCCATCCGCTCGCGCCGTTTCCGCATTGTCAGCCGGCGCCCCGTCGGGCAAGCGTATGCCAGGCGAGACCGGCGGCAATCAGGGCAAGCCCCGAGAGCCAGACGAACGGCTCGACGAAAAACGCCGGAATAAGACAGCCGACCAGCCCGCAGGCCGAAACCCAGCGGGGAATAATCCGCCTCGCGCGCGGAATGCGAAGGGCAGCAAGGTTGGTGATGGCATAATAGACGAGCACCGTAAACGCGCTGAACGACCAGGTCGTGCGCACATCGCCGATGAGCGCGAGCGCAGCCACTCCCGCGCCGACAAGCCATACCGCGCGTATCGGGGTCTGTCCCTTCCGGTCGAGCGCCGCGAAAAAGCCCGGCAGATCGCTTCGCCTGCCCATAGCAAGCACGACGCGGGAAAGTCCGAGAATCAGGTTCAGAAGCACGCCCGCCATCGCCGCAATAGCACCGACGGTCAGAACCGCAAGTCCGACAGGCCCGGCGAACGCCTCCGCCCGCAGCGCAAGCGGTGCAAACGCGCCGTCTGTCGGCGGAATATCCGCCTGCGGAATTGCGGCGAATCCGGTGAATGCGACCAGTGCATATATCAGCACCGTGACGATGAGGGTGGCCACAACAGCACGCGGAACGGTCTTTCCGGGGTTTTTGACCTCCTCACCCAGTGTCGCTACGCGGCCGTAGCCGGTGAACGCAACGAAGGCGAGCGCTGTCGCATGCAGCAATGCCGATATTCCGCCTGAAGGCATAAATGACTCGAAGGCCGCAGGCGCGGTTTCGACAGCCGAGGAGAAACCGCTCACCACGAAAAAAAGAAGCGAGGCAACCGTCACCCCGACGATCGCGCCGTTGACCCGGTTCGACCGCCGGACCCCCGCCGCGACAAGCACGGTCAGAAGGAGAACGAGAAGCACGGCAGTTATTACGGGCACCGCCGTGCCTTCGGCTGCGGAGGCGGCGAGTGCCGACAGCCCGCCATTGGCGCCGGCGTCCCCGGCAGCTCCCGCGGTATTTCCGGCGGCGCCCGTGGCAGTCCCGGCAGCTCCCGCGGCAGTCCCGGCAGCTCCCGCCGCGTTCCCGGCAGCGCCTGCGCCAATCGCGCTCCACAGGTATCCGGCGAACCCCAGCGCGGCGGTGGCCGCACTAGCCCCCTTGGCAATCAGGAACATCCAGCCGGCGGTGAATCCCACAGCCGGCGTCACGAACGTATACCCGTACTCGTAGGCGCCACCGGAAACCGGATGGGCCGTAGCCAGGGCCGCGCTCGAAAAGCCGTTAAAGCTTGCAAGCGCCCCGGCAAGAATCACAGCCAGAAGTATCGCGGGCCCGGCAATCTCGGCGGCGATCGCGATGCTTACGAATACCCCCGTGCCGAGTATTGAACCAAGGCCGATAATAACCGCGCCCGGCAGTCCGATATCGCGACGAAGTCGTTCCGGTTTCAGCATAGAGGCGCAAGTTTGGCATGGAATTGTATGCAGAGAACGGATTTTAAACGGTATGAAGCAGGGCTGAAGGGGTGCCTACCGGGTCTGCAGCGGGTTATAACGGGCTGAATGCGCGGCAATATAATCAACGCCTCGCTCCGGATCCCATGCGGGACCCACCGCACTACATCCCCAGAAGCGCCCCGCCCCATGCAAACAGGCCGCCGAATATAAAGGCGGCCCCGCTGGTGAGAAGAAGCAGAAACAACGCCACACGCATACCGAATTCGCGGGCAAGCGTGGCTACAACCGCGATGCAGGGTACGTAGAAAAGCCCCACCACCGCACCGGTGAAAAGCTGAAGCGCGGAGAGGTCCATTTCAAGAAGCGGAAGGACGGTGAGCTCACGCCTGACAACTCCGAGAATAAGCGGCGCGGAGGCTTCCTGCGGCAGCCGCAGCAGTCCGGTGACAAGCGGTGCGAGTACCTCGCCGATGCGGGCAAGGGCACCGGTTTCATAAAGAACTGCCGCAACAGCCACCGCCCCGATCATGGGAAGCGCCCCGTCGTAGAGATAGTGGCGCACGCGCACAAGCATTTTCTTGCCGAGAATTCCTGCATGCGGCACGAGCAGTTCCGGCAGCTCATAGACAAGCTGAGACCGCTCTCCCGGAATCAGCCGGTCCATAATAACACCGGCAACGAACATTACCACGAAGGAGAACGCAAACAACGCGACCACGAGCCACAGCGATGCCTCTGCAAGAAGCGCAAAGAGCGCACCGATCTGCGATATACACGGAATTGCAAGCGAGATAAGTGAGGCGACAATCAGGCGCTCCTTCTTTGAGCCCATCGCGCGGGCCGAAAGGATTCCGGGAATCGCACATCCATACCCGAGAAGTAGCGATATGCTGTGCGACCCACGAAGCCCGATCTTCGAAAACACCCCGTCGAGAAGAACCGCAAGCCGCGGCAGGTAGCCGGAGTCCTCCAGAAGACTCATTGCCACGTAAAACGAAAGTACATACGGCAGTACGAGGGTAAACGGCCACTCGATTCCTTTTATAAGAAACCCGTATTCACCGATGAGAATACCCCGGAACACGCCGGCCGGCACCAGGCTTGAGACACCGCGTTCTATGAACGGAAAAAGTCCCTCACGGGCCAGCGGCAGAAGCACTATCTGCCGGACCCCCATACCCAGTCCGACGATAAGTCCGAATGCCCCAGCCAGTACGGCAGCCGCGATAAGAAGCCCCGGCCAGGGGCGCACAAGCGCTTCGCTGTCGAAGCGAGCCAGCCGCACACCCCTGCGCGGCGGCTTCCCGGCAATCGGCACCGACCGATTGCTGCGGCCACGGAGGTGTGGGGGCCTGCCGGCGGGGGCGCTGCCGCCGATCCGGACGGTACTGCCCGGGCGGGGGCTGATAGTACCGTCTCCGGTTCCGCTGTGGCCGGTGCCAGGGCCTGCGGAGCCGCCATGAGCCGCGCCGGCACCTCCGCGGTCCCCGTCTGCGACCTCATGCCCGTCGGCTGCAACCTCGGGAGCATCGCTCGCGACCTCACGACCGCCACCGGCGTCAGGCGGCCTCGTTACAAGCTCAGCAATCTCGGCGGCGCGACGCCAGCGCTCGTTGTCAGCCGCTGTCGGCCCCGAGTCCAGGGAATCGCCGTACTGCGTTGCATTGCCCCCGCCGGTCGCCTTCCGGTCGCCTGGCGCACTTCGATGGCCTGAAGCCTTCCGGTCGCCTGGCGCCGTCGGTCCGCCAGTTGTCGCCCGCTTGCCGGCAGTTGCCCCCTGCAGTCCGGCGCCTTCGCCCTCCCCTTCGTTGCGTTCAAAGCCACCGGCTTCTCCGGACTCGAGAAGGCCTGCGAGCACATATTCGAGCTGTTCAAAGCCGTCACCTGTGACCGCGATGGTTTCCACCACCGGCACCCCGAGCTCGGCAGACAGTGCCGATGTGTCCACCGACCGGCCTTTGCTCGCCGCGATATCAACGCGGTTTACAACGACCATGGTGGGACACCCACGCTCGAGCACCTGCAGCAGCAGATATACGCTGCTTTCAAGATGTACCGCGTCAGCGACCGCGACGACCATGCCGTCGGTACGATCGAGCATGTCGGTAGCCACCTGTTCGGCCTCGTTCATAGCCGAAAGCGTGTACGTGCCGGGCAGGTCTATGAGATGAATCCTGTGATCCGCGATAATCCCTTCGCCCCCGGCGAGCTCCACGGTTGTACCGGCGTAGTTCGCCGCCGAAACCGAAAGCCCGGTGAGTCGGTTAAATATGACGCTCTTTCCGACATTCGGAGGCCCGAGGAGAAGAACCTCCACGCGCCCATCCGATGAGACAGCGGGAACCGAATGACAGTGCATATCCGGCCTCAGAGAGGAACCGCGGGCCGGGTCGATTCGCTGTGGTCGCGTTCGACCTGTATCCTGCGGGCGATATCACGCTCGATCGCAACCTGCCGACCACCGACCGAACAGATAACCGGGCCTCCGAACGGCTGGCGGGCAACGAAGCGGCATTCCTTTCCCGGGCGAACTCCTAACGCCGCCAGGGATGGAATATGCGGGGCGGCGGCAATTCGAACGCACTGACGAGGAGAAAGTTCACACAGGGTACACGGGCTGCAGTCAATGCTGCAGCTGTCACAGCCGGATGCTTCAGGCGCTATTGGTTGCCCCACGGTACGCTGTCCCCTCTCAGCCATGACGCCTGTTTCAAACATGACGAGCGCTTTCCCGAACGATACCGGGTGGCATTTCGTGCACTCCGGACAGCCTCCGTCCGACGGACGCACGGTCTGATAAGCAGCGCGAAGCAGTGACCGTGGATTGCGATAGACAACGCGAGTGGCAGTGTTACTCGTTTCGGCGATACGTGCGAGAACGGCATCCTTCGGCTGCACGTGCAGTGCGATAATTACCGCGCGAAAACCGCCGTAGTCGAACGCCCGGGCATCCCGGCACACAAATCGTATGCGCGAAGCTGCCTCCGCCTCGGTTCCACCCGCGGCTACCATGCGACGGACCACGCGCTTCGCTCGCGTGAGAGCCCGCTCATCACGGTCGACGGCGGTAACGTTACAGCCGCGGCGGGCAAGCTCAATTGCGGTCATGGGAAACGGCCCGCAGCCGATCTGTACAACCCGGTCGCCAGGCTTAAGGCAGGCAAGAGAACACTCGCGCGCGATCATACCGCGATAAAAGAGCCTGCTGTAGATCCACCCGATAAAGGGTGAGTCCGCTGCCCTGCGCTCAAATGCCTGTACGTATCGTAGCGCCGTTGCCTCCCTGCTGATACTTGTTACCGCCGTTGCCTCGCTGCTCATATCATCTGCTCCTGATACCGCACGTGTTGATTATGCAGCATGGGGTTTTGCTGCGCTGAAGCGCATCCCTCCGCGGACAGTGTCAGAAGGCCTGCTGCGCCGAGCGACAGCAGAAGCGGCGCCCAGTAACTGACCGCCCGCGCAAGCAGTGCCACCGCTGCCGCATTCGCCGGCGCCACACCGGCGGCGCTGAACACGCCCATCATGGTCGCTTCGTACGTGCCGAGTCCGCCAGGGGTAATCGGCAGAAGTCCCACGGCATACGCTGCGAATGTCGCAACAATCACAACCGGAACTGCGATTTCAATGCCGAGAAAGAAAGCCGCCAGCGCCACTTTCACCGGATACAGAGCCCAGACAAGGCCTGAGCTTACCGCGAGCCGCACCAGCGTTCGATCGGGCATCCGGAGGAGCCCGCGACGCAACATCGACCTTAGAAATACGAATACCGCGAGACCGGCGATCGCCGTACCGGCGACGATCAAAGCCGGGGCGTTCCCGGCGGCCACCGTGCTGAGTGAAGTGGCCGGGCCGAACGGTAGGGTACCAGAGGAATCGCCGATCAGGCCGATTGAGAAGGCCACTGCGACAAGGGCGAACACGACGAACCCGGCGAGAAGCCCGGTTACCTGACGGGCGGCCGGACGGACAAGATCGCGTGCGCGACATCCGTAGCGTTTTGCAAAGAGGTAAAGCCGTGCGGCCTCCCCACCAAGTTTGGCTGAGGGAGTGAGCGCTTCCACCGCCGATGCAGCCACGTAGCGAAACCCAACACCGCCGATGCGTGCGTGCGTCACCCCAAGATCGTGGCGTAGAAGCAAAAGCCATTGCCCCGACAGCAGAGTCAACGACAGAATCTGCAGCGCCATAAGAGTGGCCAGTCCATACGCCGGAACGCTGACGGCCAGTGACAGCACCTCGGCGATTGCCTGCGACGGCAGGAGCACAACGGTGCCCGCCACCAGGCTGGTGAACAGCAGGAGCCCGCGATACGGCAGAATGTATCCGCGAACAACACGGCGAACCGCTGCCCGGACACGCGTAATCGATGAAAAGGACTCCAGATTGACGATCATGACACTCCCGTTTTGCTTCTGTCAGCCGGCGACAGCAGCTTCTCACATTGTTAGTCGGGGCTAACTGTTAGTCTGCACTAACTTTGAATGCTTACTCTTACAGTGTCAATGATTCGGTAAGGCGCTATCGATATATTTTGTCTTATTTTGCGTTTGTAATGTCGGAGGAGTAAGAGGTATGGGATTGGAGGTTGATGGTCCCCCGGCAGAGCGGAATAGAAATGCCCGGCTGTGAGAGCCGGGCATTTGTGTATGCATGGATAAGGATGTCAGTTCGACTGCGGATCGCCTGAAGACGAGCCGGAACCGGAAGATGCACCGCTGGTGGCCAGCTCGCGCTCTTCGGTTGGTTTCTTCTTCTTCGGCCCCTGTTTGAAGGCGATCTTCCCGGAGCGCATGTGCACGATGACGTGATCGCCCGGGTTGAACCGGCCCTTGAGCATTTCCATTGAGAGCGGATCTTCGATTTCCCGCTGAATGGTTCGCCGCAGAGGCCGCGCACCGTACCTGATCTCGTATCCGGTATCGATAATGTGGTCCTTCGCGCTCTTCTTCACTTCGAGAACTATGTCCTTCTCGACAAGGCGCTGCTGCACATCTGCGAGTTCAATATCGAGTATCTTCCGTACCTGATCCCGATTAAGGCTGTGGAAGACCACCGTCTCGTCAACGCGGTTAATGAACTCAGGCCGGAAGAACTTCTTGAGTTCGTTCATGGCCGAGGCTCTGATCTCGCGATACTCGAACACTTCCTCCTCCGAGCTCTGAAAGCCGACAGTTCCGTCTCGCGTGATTTCACGCGCCCCGGCGTTGCTTGTCATGATCATGATCGTGTTGCGGAAACTGACCTTATGCCCGAGGTTATCCTGCAGTTCACCTTCTTCAAGCACCTGAAGAAGAATGTTGAATACATCCGGGTGCGCCTTCTCGATCTCGTCCAGCAGGATAACGCTGTACGGCTTCCGCCGGATTCGCTCGGTGAGAACACCGCCTTCCTCGTACCCGACATAGCCGGGAGGTGCTCCGACAAGCCGTGATACGTTGTGCTTCTCCATGTAGTCGCTCATGTCAATTCGCACGAGCGCGTCCGAACTTCCGAACATGAACTCGGCAAGTGTTTTCGCAAGCAGCGTTTTACCGACGCCGGTCGGTCCGAGAAATACGAAACTCCCCATTGGCCGATCCGGATTCGACAGGCCCGTCCGCGAGCGGCGTATTGCACTCGAGATAACATTGATCGCGTCGTCCTGTCCGACTACGCGCTTATGAAGCTCATCTTCGACATGCAGCAGCTTCTCCTGCTCGCTCTGGGCGATGCGCTGCAGTGGAATACCGGTCATATCGGAAATGACGTATTGTATATCCTCGCTGTCGACCACGTTCTGCTCGGTCTTCAGCGTAACCTTCCACTCACTGCGCATTTTCTCAACACGCTCTTTCAGCTCCCGTACCTGATCGCGTACGGCGGCAGCCCGCTCGTAATTCTGGCTGTTGACCAGATTGAGCTTCTCCTGCGTGAGCCGGTCGATTTCTTTCTCAAGATCGGCCAGTTCGGTCGGCCGCACGCTGTTATGGATCCGCTTGCGGCTTCCCGCTTCGTCCATAAGGTCGATGGCCTTATCCGGGAGGTAGCGGTCGGTTACGTACCGCCTGCTAAGCATTGCGCTGATTTCCAGGGAGCCAGGCGTATAGCTTACGTTGTGATGATCCTCATACTTGCCTTTGATGCCCTGGAGAATCTGAATGGTATCTTCGACTGAAGGCTCATCGACGAAAATCGTCTGGAACCGGCGTTCGAGCGCCGCATCCTTTTCTATGTACTTCTTGTACTCATTAAGCGTGGTGGCACCGATGCACTGAATCTCGCCCCGGGATAACGCCGGTTTGAGCATGTTCGATGCATCGATAGCTCCTTCGGCACCGCCCGCTCCGATAATCGTATGAAGCTCGTCGATAAAAAGAATGACGTTCCCGGCGGTCGTTATTTCCTTCATGACGCGCTTCAGACGCTCTTCAAACTCACCACGGTACTTCGTACCGGCTATCAGCGAAGCGAGATCGAGTGTAAGAACACGCTTGGACATGAGGACTTCGGGGCCGTCCGAGTCGGTAATCCGCTGGGCGAGACCTTCGACAATAGCGGTTTTACCGACACCCGGCTCACCAATAAGAACGGGGTTATTCTTCGAGCGTCGCGCGAGAATCTGAACGACCCGCTCGATCTCCCTTGAACGTCCGACTACCGGATCGAGTTTTCCCTCTACCGCATAACTCGTAAGGTCGCGCGCGAACTCGTCGAGCGTCGGCGTAGTCTTCTTCTGGCTTGCCGAGGAAGAGGAAGATGACCCTTTGCGTTTCTGTCCGCCTGATGCGCGTGGTGCCGTGCCGGTCGCACCGCCGCCTGACGGCGACGTTCCCGACAGTTCAGCGACAATCTCGCGCAACATATCGATATTTACGTTATAGCTTTCGAGAATTTTGGCCGTTTCTCCGTCCTGCTCACGACTGCAGGCGAGCAACAGATGTTCGGTCCCGATATACTCATGGCCGAGAAGACGTGCTTCCTCCGCCGAATCCTCCAGGACTTTTTTCCCGCGGGGGGATGGCGGTACGTCACCGAGGATAAAGCCACTCTTCTTGCGAGGAATGGATTTTTCCAGTTCGATCTGCATCTTTGCAGGGTCGATCATGCACTTCTGCAGGGCCTGGAAACCGAGCCCGCCTCCCTCCTTCAAGAGGGCGAGCACAATGTGCTCCGGCAGAAGCTGATCCGAGTGGAAGCGCTTGGCCTCATCCTGAGCGAGTATGGTAAGCACTTTCTGTGCTCTCTGTGTGAGTCCCTTAAACATAGGGTGCGTGTCCTCCCAGCGGATTCCCGATTACCGTCATCCGCGCTGCTTCAATTCTTTGCATAGAACCTGTCGAACCAGATTCGCCCTCACAACATCTACCCTGTCACCATGCATTTCCCCTATCGATAATATATGGCATTTCTGCACCATGAACAATAATGAGGTTACCGCAGCATGATCCAGTGAAGAAACATGCCCGCATGAAACAGCAAATCGCAGGGCTAAAAGCTGTGAAATTGCATGCCCGGCTGAGAGCTCTTCAGCCGTAGTAAGCGTCTCGATCGCACGATCGACTGCTTCGCCGACGACTTCCCTGTAACGTTCGAGCATTCCCTCCCGCGCCTTGCGTTCTAAACCTACTAATTCGGCAACCGTATCTTCAAGCTCGCCAAGCTGATCGTTCTCACTTCGTCCCAGCGAATAACGGTCCGAGAGCTGGTACACGTGACTGAACGGGTATGCTTCCGAAACCCCGTCGTCCTGAAGCGGCGAGAAAGCCTTCAGCCGGAAACGCTCTCCCAGCAGCCCCTCAAGAGCACTACTGAGTCCCTGCATTGCAACAAGGCCCGGAAGATGGAGCAAAACACTTGTCCTCAGGCCGGTGCCGCAGTTCTCCACCTCCCGAGTCAGATACCCGAACTCCATATTGGCCGCAAAGCGCACATGCTCGGCGAACGCCTTCTCACACTTACTCACGCTTTGCCAGGCATCGCGAAGCGCACGGCCGCTGCGAACGGAAGCGATTCGCACATGATCTCTTGAGTTTATCACGACCGAAAGCATTTCGTCGTGTCGCACAATCGCAAGATGCGGGCGGGCATCCCCCTCCCCGCTGGAGATCAGGTTACGTTCCCGCAGTCTGCCCTGCTCATCAGGATCAGCCGAATCAAGTTCAACAATCCGGTGTTCACGCGAATTACATACCGATGAGAGAACAGGAACAATCGTACCCTCGAACTCGGCCTGTTGTTCATCGCTCATTGCGGCTGGAAACGCGAAGGCGGAAAGGTTTCTCGCTATTCTGACACGTGATGAGATTACAACATCGGCATCATCGCCGGGGTGGCTGAACCAGCCCTTATCGCCCTCAAACCGGGCCGTGAGGTCGATTCTTTCACTGCTGCTCATAGTTCAGCTTCGCCGGCTGCCTGGTCCATTGCCGATTGATCCATCCGCGAAAGCTCGTCCCGCAGCCTCGCAGCTCGCTCGAACTCTTCTTGGTCGACCGCTCGCCGCAACCGTTCCTTAAGGTTTTCCCGGTCGACAATAAGCGTTCGAAACGTCTCAAGACTCTCAGGCAGACTTCCACGGTGGAATGTTTCGTGTGGCTGGACGGCCAGCATGCGCGAGATTTCGGCGGCAAACACCGAGTAGCATCGCTCACATCCCGCCTCCCCCGACCTGCGAAGCTGAGCCCAACTCGTTCCACACCCCGAACACTGATCGAAATCAGGATCATCCAGCTCCATGCCGGTCCCGGGAGACAGCAATGCCGCGTACAGATCGGAAACCTGGGGATTGCGAACGTGATCAGCATGAATGCCCTGGCTGCGGGCGCACGATTCACAGAGATACAGCGTGCGCTCATAGGCTCCAGCCATATACCGGACCTCGATGACACCAGCCTGGATGCCACAATGGGAACAAGTCATTACATGATATAGTGTATCAGATTGAGGATACTTTTTCAGCCGCCCTGTCCGATACAGGTGCAGAATTATCACCGGCAGCCACCGGCGCCTTTCGAGCACGTGGGTATTCGCCAATACACGTGAGTATTTACCCAATCAGACCGCGCTTCATTGTAACGCGTTTCATCAGACCGCATTTCATCAGAACGAAAAGATGAGCTCCGGCGATAGGTGACCAGTCAATACCGAACTAACCCCGCTCGGCCCATAGCTGTTCTCAGCCATATCCACAGTCAGCAATCCCAGCATGGCTCCCAGGGATATACCTAATTCCACCCGGTCGCCCAAAAGAACCCGGGTAGTCGCCTCAGCAGCCGGCCCGGCTGCGGTCACAGGAGCCGGACCCTGGGCCTGATCCTGAATTCTGACGTGGGTCAGGTTGGCGCCGCCGCCGATCGCCGGAATAAAGGCAAACGGCACCCGCTCCTCCGGCCCCGCACCACCGGTGGAAAAGACCACAGCCGCACCCTGGAAAGTGTCGGCAGACGCGGACGCCCCACTCGCCTGATCGATCGGCTGTCTTTCCCCATTCAGGCTGAAATGAAAAGGAATCCCGTAGGAAAAGCGGCCGACATACCGGAACCGTCCACCGTACTCGAGCCGGGTATGAATCATAAACGACCCAGCCGAGCGATATCCCTCGCCTTCAAGCTGCTGGCGGATAACCGAGGCGCCTGCACCCCCTCCGGCTCGAAAGCCGTTAGCGATGGCCCGGTGACCATCGGACCCGGCTCGGAAGCCGGTAGCGATGGCCGGGAAACCATCGGACCCGGCTCGGAAGCCGGTAGCGGGTCCCGGAAGGCCATCTGCACCC
>CAZMEV010000080.1:12384-14658 GCA_964565375.1 uncultured Spirochaetaceae bacterium | reverse complement strand
CGCCTGCCTATGCTACGAATTAGAGGGACGTTTCCCCCAATCTGGTGGACAGTAATTACGTTTCAAGTCTGAGCGCCCTCACAGGCGATACACGCGCCGCGCGAAGCGCGGCGCGAAAACTCCCGGCAACGCCCGCAAGCACAGCCATGGCCGCAACAAGCGCAAAGCTACCGGCGGTGAGACTCCACTGCAGACGTTCTGCGCGCAGGAAGAGTTCGGCGAAGCCCGGTACCCCGGCGAAGCTCACACCCCGTGAAACAAGCTCGAGTACTCCGACACCGAGTAGCGAGCCGAGAACCACGCCCGCTGCCCCGAGGAAGAACGCCTCGAGCAGGAACAGCACGACGGTCCTCGGCTTTGTCATGCCCATGGCCCGCAGCGTGCCGATCTCCCGGGTGCGCTCAAAAATAACCATGGAGAAGGTGTTACTTACCCCGATGACCACGAGCAGCAGAAAGAGGGCGATTATACCGCCGGCGATCAGGGTCATCGCTTCGAGAATATCGTTTACCTGGGCAAGCTGGGCCGACAGGGTGATGCTTCCATAATGGCGCTCGTCGCGGCTGGCGCTTCGTTCCGCCGAGTTCTGCTCGCGGGTTTCAATGACCGGGAAGGTCGGAAACTCGCTCGACAGCGCCCGGTTCACCGATTCGGCCACGCGGGTTTCCTCGGCGGCGCCACCGTCAAAGTACATTCCGATCTCGTTCACACGGTCTTCGTCCCGGTCGAGCAGACGGTTGAGCACCCCGCGCTCGAGATATGCGATGTACCCGAAGAAGGTGGATTCGCGGAAAATTCCGCGCACCTCAAGAGGAACCGTGTTTGTTGCGCCCCCGTCGGTCGTGGTTGAGACGATCAGCTCATCCCCGACCGAGGCACGAAGCTCCTCTGCGGCGATCGTCGAGATAAGAACACCCCGCTCATCGCCGGCATCGGGCACACCCCCGTCGACGAAATCAAAGCGCTCGAGCATCGGCCGCTCGCGTTCCCATTCAACGCCGACATAGCGGCGCTGCGGCATGTAGTACCCGGCGTGAAACATATTCGTATTGGCCGGGTCATAGTGCGTGCTGCGCCACGATCGGGCGATCTCTGAAACCCCCGCTTGATCGAGCAGTGCGTCGACGCCTTCCGGATCTTCTATGAGCGATTCTCCGCCGTCCATATAGCCGAACACGACGACATTTCCCGCAAAATAGCGGCTTGCCTTATCGCGAAGCGTCTCCTGCATGCCGGTCACCGCACCGAGTACGATGATCAGCACTGCAACCACGATGGTGAGCGCGAGCAGAAGCACGCGGTAGCGGTTGAGGTGCCGGGAAAAGTTTCTCCACGCAAGTCTGATGAGCTGCATTATTCGCGCATCGCCTCCACCGGACTTACCCCGAGCGCGCGCTTCAACGGATACAGGACCGCCGCCAGCGCAAGGGCGAATGCTCCGGCTATATGAAGGAGAATAAGGTCGATGTTCAGAACCGCGTTTACGGGCTCTCCTCCGAAAAGCATATCAATGTAGGGGTTATCCACAACAACTTCGGAAGCATTGAGAATCCCGATAGCCGCCGCACCGACCCCGATGCCGATAAGCGCCGCACCGACAACCGTAACCGCCGTCTCGAGAATAATCATGACGCTTACCCGGCTGCGCGTGGCGCCAAGTGCACGCATCGTGCCGATCTCGCCGGTTCGTTCGAGCACCGAAAGCACGAGGGCGTTGGTGGTGACCATGGCCGCGCCAATGGCGACAAACAGCACCCCTATATTGAACATCAGCTGCAGGTACCAGGCGATTTCAGCATTTCCCCCGACCGTACCCCGCCAGTCGCGGATAAGAAAGCCGTTGTCTCCCGAAAAGCCCGCAGCCTCGAGCTCACTGCGGACTCGTGACACATCGCCCCGGTCATGAAGCGAAAGAAGCAGAAAGTTCCACACGCCTTCGGTGGTTTCCGCCCGGTCCGGTTCATCGCGCTCGGCCGCATCGCGGAAAAAAGCCTCGAGTTCGGCCACCCGGTCGTCCTCATCCACCTCTCCCTGCTCGGCATCCTCGGCCTCGTCGAAGTCCTCAGCCTCGTCAAAGAGACCGTTTTCACCTGCCGGCTCCTCCTCGCGTTCTTCGTCGAAGTCCTCGGCTTCGTCGAAGAATGCGTCGTCATCGCCAAAGTCGTCCGGCTCGTCGAACATGCCGTTGTCTTCATCAAAGTCGTCCGGTTCGTCGAACATGTCGTTGCTGTCGTCGCCTGGCTCGTCAGGGACGTCGCCTGGCTCGTCAGGGAC
>CAZMEV010000080.1:0-12284 GCA_964565375.1 uncultured Spirochaetaceae bacterium | reverse complement strand
CTTCGCCTGGCTCGTCGGGGACGACTTCGCCTGGCTCGTCGGGGACGACTTCGCCTGGCTCGTCGGGGACGACTTCGCCGGGATCATCGCGGGTGCCGAACAGCTCCTCGAGGTCACGGTCGAGCGCTTCACGGTCGGCCTCGGGGATCTCACCGCCGCCGGCGGTACCGGCTACGTAGCCGTTGAGCCCGCGAGCGGTAACGGGATCGGTTATAATGACGCGGTCGAGCTGCTCGTCGGATATGGGGAAGCGAAACACACCGGTTACCGGCGCTTCGCGCACAGCGAAGGAGGTGTCGAAGGCCGCCGAAAGGACCGCCGGCTCCCCGACTGCACCGGCGCCCCAGTCTTCCTGCACAAGTACCGCGCGCTCGCCGCTTTCGGGGAACCGCCCTTCAACAATCTCGAGATCCTCAAAGGTCTCGCGGTACCGGTCAAAGTCCACGCCGATTACGGTGTGCTCATTTCGCCGGTCTCCGATTTCAACCCGTGCAACAGCGGTAACCGCCGGCACCGAGGCGCGCACTTGGGGAACCCCATCGACCTTATTCTGAAGTTCTTCGAAATTAAGCAGCGTCGGCGGGACCTGATATTCACCGACGAGCAGGGCGTCGGAGCCGAAGATGGTGAAGGTCGCGTCGGCGGTCGCGGAAACGCTCATGTCGCCGGAGATATAGGAGGCGTACGTGCCGTAAAGGCTCTCGTTGCTCGAGGTGAGAATGCCGTTTCCGAGCATGAGCCCGGCAAAGGTCAGCACGATCGCTGCAATAAGCGGCAAAAGTCTTCGGCGGGAGCGGATTATGTTTCGAAAGACTATTGATGCGAGCACGGTAATTCAAACGCTATCATGCGCTGTTACAGGGCGGCAACATGCCCTTACTGCCCACCACTCTGGTGGTGAACGCCGGCAGGGACCAGCGAGGCGAGCTCCCTGCGATACGCCTCTATGACAAGGTTCTCGTCGTAGTGGGTTTCCACGTGGGCGCGCCCTGCCTCGCCCATGGTCCGGCGATCACGGTCTGCAAGGGCAAGGAACTGCTCCATTTTATCCGCGAGGTCCGCGGGGTTGCGCGGGCGGCAGAGATAGCCGCTGACCCGGTCCTTCACGACATCGCGGGCGCCTGCAACATCCGTGGTAATGATAGGCCGCTTCATGGCGGCGGCCTCGAGCAGGACCCGCGGTGTTCCCTCCCGATACGCGGTGGGAAGCACAACGCAGTCGGCTTGCTCGATAACCGGGCGAACATCGTGTACCCGGCCGATGAACTCGAGGATACCTTCCGCCTCCCATTCGGCGATTGTCTCGGAGGGAACTGCAGTATGGTGACGATATTCGACGAACCCGGCAAGGACAAATCGGACGTCCGGATGGCGAGCCTTCACGATTCGCGCGGCCTCGGCAAACTCGCCGACGCCCTTGTCCCAGAGCAGGCGGGTTATAAGGAGGAACCGCGTCTCTCCGTGCTTCCGGTATCCGTTAATCGGTCCTTTGCCCCCGTATTCGCCCGCCCGGAACCGCACGAGGTCAACGCCGGAGCCGGGAAGCAGCGCGCTTTGCCGCGAACGCACGAGGCCGCGTTCGAGAAAGAGAGTCTGGTCGAAGGTATTCTGAAAGAATACGCGTTTCGAACGAAAGAGCGCTATCTGATAGAGTCGTCGCGCGAGAAACCCTGAGACAGCAGACCCGTTAAACAGGTGACCAAGCCCGGCAACGTTGTTAATGACGGGAATACCCCACAGCTTCGCTGCGAGCGATCCATACACGTTCGGCTTTACCGTGAAGCCGAGAAACGCGGCGGCGCGGTGACGGTTTCGGCCGAAAAGAAGCAGATACTGACCAAAGAGGCGCATATCCCGGACCGGATTCATGCTTCGGGAATATATCGACATACGAATAAACCGGACCGGAAGCCCCCGCAGCTCATCGAGCGATTCATCGCGTTCGGCCAGGACGATCACTTCAAAGCCCGAGTCTACAAGCGCGCGCACCAGTCCTGTACGAAAATTGACTATGTTCCAGGCGATGTTAACGCTTATGAACACGCGCGGGCGCGATCCGGAGCTTTGAATTCTCATGTACGTTTTCAGCTTCTATCCAGCAACCTCGGCGAGCAGACGCGCATACTCTCCGACAATTGTCTCAGGGCAATGTTCGCGAGCAACGCGCCCGGCTATCGCGTTCGAGTCGAACCGAAGCGGATCAAACCGGTCGATAGCCCGGCCGAGGGCTTCGGCGTCTCCACAAGGAACAAGCACACCGGTTTCCCCGTCGTGAACGATTTCCCGTGTACCGCCGGGACAGTCGAACGCGATAACCGGAAGCCCAAGCGCCCCGGCCTCCAGCACTACATTGGGCAAGCCCTCGTAACGTGAAGATAACACAAGCACATCGGATTGCACCATCAGACCCCAGGGATTATCGGTAAACCCGGCGAAGCGGACCGTTTTGCCGGCCGGCAGCCGCTCGCTGCGCTCCTTGAGCTCGTGGTAACCGGGCCCTTCACCGGCGATGGTAAGGTCGATGTTTGGGCGCGTGCCGGCTATTGCTTCGAGAAGCAGGTCAAAGCCCTTCTGAGGCACAAGCCGCCCGACAGCGAGAAGCCGGAGCACATCCCGGTTATCAGGCGCCGGACGCGGGTCGCTGCCCGACAGCGGGCTGTTGCCGGCTGTCGGCAGCGGTGCGCCGGGCGCCGGCCGCGGGGCGCCCGGCGTGGCCGGCGGATTGCCGGCGGCGGCACGCACGCGATCGGTGTCGACCGGATTATAGATGATGTGTGTCGCCTCCCCGGGCACCCGGTAGTGGCGGGTGAGGTCCGCGGCCATCGCCCTGCTCTGGCATACGACCCGGTCGAAGCGGCGGTAGTAGCGCCGGTACAGCGCGTTGAGAAGACGCGGATGCGCCTGCGAGGCGTTACTCTCGGTGACGGTATTCGCCTCCCGGGCAACGAGGCGCGTTCGCCGGGGAAGCGCCGGCCGGGCAATCGCAAGGAGCAGGTTCAGGTACCCGAGCGTCGAGAGAATCACATCCGGCTTTCTGCGGCGAACCGCCCGCACGAGCCGGAAGAGAGCGTACCGCGCCCGCCGGGCGCCAAGATCGTGTACGGCAAGCGTATCGGGAAGCTCGGCGAGAAAGGGACCGGTCTTCTGCATAAGAACGAGGCGAACATCGAACTGTTCCGGGTCAATTGTCCGGGCGACAAGCGAGAGCACGCGCTCTGCTCCGCCTCCGCGCATGGAGGGGGCGAGAAGATCAAGGCGCACCCGTGCCGCACGTTTCCACACGCGGGCGAACCCCTCGCTCATAGCCGAAAGAGAAAAGTTTGATGCTACCCGCTGTCGCGCGGCCTCCCGTCTGGCAGCGGCCGCCTGCGGCTGCTTCTCCCGTTCTTCGAGCGCTTCACGCATGGCCCGGGCAAGCGCGGCGGTGTCAGACGGCGGGACAATCCACCCGGTCTCACCGGCAATCTGCGCGGCATCGCCGACGTCGGTCGCCACGCTCGCCGCGCCGCAGGCCATTGCTTCGGCGACCACGTTCGGAAACGCTTCCCCGGAGGCGGAAGAAAGCACATGCACGTCGAGCCCGCTCATGACCGCCGGGATATCGCTTCTGCGGGAGGCGAGAATGAGGCGGTCGGCAACGTTCCAGCGTTCGGCTGTTGAAACAAGTTCGAAGTTCCCGGGGTCACAGCCTTCCCCGACGAGCACGAGTCGGGCGGAGGCCCGTGCCTCGCCGGAGTCGGAAACACCGGCCTCAACCGCGTCACGTCTCGAGTCAGTACCTACACGCGCCTCGCCGGGCTCAGAGCTCCCGGGCCCGGCATCCGCCGACGGCCGGCCGGCTGCATCAACACGGCCAACCGCGCGGGCAAACGCTTCGATGAGCCGCGCATGATCCTTCTGCGGCGTGTATCGCGCGACCATACCCACAAGCGGTGCTCCGGCCGGGATTCCCCACTCGGCGCGAAGCACACGGGCGGCCTCGGGCTGACGGTGAAGTGATGCCAGGTCGTAGCCGTTGGGTACAATGTCGAACTCGTTACGATATCCAATGCGGCGGTGCGTCTGCGCCGCACGGGCGCTGCAGCTTATCACCGCCTCAGGAACTACCGTCGAAAGCCAGGCGCACATCCGGGCTATCGCCTTCAGCGAGCGTGAATCGCTGTCAAACGTACTGTGCCGGACTCCCCAGACGACCCTGCGGCGCCCTGCCAGCCGCGCGGCAAGTCCACCCATGAGATCGGCGTGGTACATCCACGTCTGCACCACCGTGGTGCGTGGAACCGAGCGCAGAAACCGGTACAACGCCAGGAACCCGGCGAACGTCGGTCTGCCGCGGGGCATACCGAGGCAATGCAGGGCAACATCAACCTCCCGCAATTTCGCTCCATAAACACCCTCGTTTGTGAGCGAAACCACTGTGTGCAGGCGCTCCGGGCAGGTAGCCTTCTCGTGGGATATCAGCCGGTAAAGGGCCCCCTCGGCGCCGCCGCCTTCGAGACCCGAGATTATGTGAAGTACCTGCAAGGGCTGTGCTCCGGAGTGGTTTTGCGCGGGTGGCGCGATCGCAGTCATCCGCTGTGGCGACGCGAATGCGCTATCGGGGCGCGCATTCGCGACTTCTGAAGAATATCGCAGTCGGCATTCAGGTACAAGTTGCGGTGCGTTCTGCCCACGCTCCTGCCCGCCAGTGAGTACCGAAAATCCCCGGGATGCTTGTCGCGAAACTCTCTTCAGGGTGATACTGTCACTCGACAGGATACTTACTGCACCCGAGAAGATACTCACTCTCACCGAGCGTAAGGAGGACGATATGGGATTCGCATTATCACAGATGCAGGTAACAAGCCCGGCGTTCCAGTCGAGAGGACAGATTCCGGCGCGACATACCGGAGAAGGTGAAGATGTGTCGCCCGAGCTTGCGTGGTCGGGAGCGCCCGAAGGGACGAAATCGTTCGCGATTATCTGCCACGATCCGGACGCCCCGCTCGTAAAACCGGCGACCTACGGCTTCGTTCACTGGGTACTGTTCGACATACCCGGCTCGGCTCAGAAGGTGGAGGAAGGTACCAGCAAGGGTATCTCCGGAATTACAGATTTCGGGAAGCAGGGCTACGGAGGCCCGATGCCGCCGCAGGGGCATGGCCCGCATCATTACTTTTTCTGGGTTCTCGCACTCGATCGTGAACTCGGCCTGGAGCCGGGGCTGACAATGTGGGATTTCCTCGAACGCGCCGAGCCGCACATTCTCGGCATGAACCGCATTGTAGGCGTCTACGAGCGGTAACCACGAGGCGGCCTCCCCCACGGCGGGGGCGAGCATTAATGGACAATCCTCGCGAAGAGTCCATCATGGGGCCTCCGCGCGGCGGGAGCCAGGCCGCCCATCGTGCGGAACAGCCTGAGCGCTCATCGTGCGGGACAGGCCGAGCGTCCGCTTTCAAGCGGCAGCTCGATCGTATAGGTAGTCCCGCTGCTGCCGCTTGAGACATTGACCGTGCCACCCATCTGCTCGGTGAGCATGCGGATAAGCTGTGTTCCGAAGCGGGAGCTTTCGCAGGAGCCGGCCTCGTTCGACATACCGACGCCGGTATCCGAGTAGTCAAAGCGAAGGCCCGAGTCATTTATCTTGAGTCCAATGTGTATGTTCTTCTCTCCATGCCCGGCCGGAAAGGCATATTTCACGCTGTTTGTCACGAGTTCACTGAGGATAAGCCCGAGCGGGACGAGCACGGTCGAGTCAAGCCGCACATCGCAGATCTCGGTTGAGCTCGTAATGGCACCTTCCGATACAAGAAGCTCGAGTGTTCCCTCGATTAACGGCTCGAGGTACTCCCGGGCATTGACCGTTTCACCTTCCGCACCATGATAGAGCTTATCGTAGAGCAGGCTCATGCTGCGTGTTCTGCTTGAGGCGTCCTGCAGAGCCGAGCGCGTCTGCTCACCGTCGGCCTGCAGAGCTTCGATGGAGAGCAGCCCGGAGAGGGCGCTTAAATGATTCTTCACGCGATGGTGTGTTTCCTTGAGCAGGAGTTCCCGCTCTCCGAGTAGCCGGGTTGCCCGGCGCCTGGCCTCCACTTCGCCGGTTATGCTCGCGTGGCTTACTACGACCCATCGCCGCCCGTCGTGTTCGAAGGCCCTGGCCTCACTGAGAAACCAGCGTTTTTCATGTTCACCGTGGCACGGCATGATAAAGGATGCCTCCTCCTGCTCACCTTCTATGACCCGGCCGACGAGATCCTGACAGGCCTGCGCTTCCTCCAGCGAATCCCCATCGACCTCGGCGAGTGGGCGAAGGTATGCTTTGCCCACGCCGAAGTCTTCCCACGAGAGACCATTGTCCCGGGCAAACCTCCGCCACGATTCGTTCACCGCGGCGATAGACCCTGATTCATCGATCACTGCGACGGTTGCCGGTATGGCGTCGAGCACAGCCTGCAGAAACGCCACCGACTTCTGCCCAGCCTGCCGCAACTCCCGATCCTTGCGGGCAGCCTCCTGCCGCGCATCAAACAGCCGGAATGCCATGCGAATCGAGGCGAGCAGGACCGTGTCGCTCGTCCCTTTCACAATGTATCCGTAGGAGGTCACCCGCTCGGCTCGAGCGACTATTTCCGGCTCAACGTGGGAAGACAGAAACATGAGCGGAATATCACGGAACGACAGTATCCGTTCAGCGGCTTCTATGCCGTCCATTTCCCCTCGCAGGCTTATATCCATGAGAACGAGGTCGATGTTTTCCCCGTGCTTAACCTCGTCGACTGCCGCCTCTGCGCTCGCCGCATGCACTACCTCGTACCCTTCGGCCTCAAGAAGCATGCGTTCGGCCATGAACACGATATACTGGTCTTCAACAATGAGAATGGTGCGAGTGCTGTGTGGCATGGGGCATATACTCCGGTAGGAAGTCTGTTTTTTTACTTATCTATAATTTCTCTAATACCCGTGCAGTGTCAACCATTTGAAACGCAGCGAGTTGTTTACCTGGTTAGAGGCCCCGATAAGGCGTGAAGCAGTTTCCTTGATTAGAGGCCCGATAAGAGGCGAAGGTTAATCACGGCCGCGCCGGTTCTGCTATCTGACCCCGTGAATATCCATGACCACCCGCTCGCGGATCATGGGCCCCCATATTCCGGTATCATAGACCGAGTCCTCAATCGTGTGATCAAGGTCGACGCTCGTGGAGCCGTCGATCGACAGGTAGTCGTCGGCGAATACCATATCGACGAAGTATTCCTCGTCATACATAGCCACTTCTACCGTGACGCCGCCGTTTCGCACGTCCACGCCCACCGGTATTTCGAACGTATACACGAGGTGATTGTCGTCGTCGAGCGTGACGTTGAAATTCTGCGGGTTGTTCGCGTCGATGCTCTCGCCGTTGACCTCTACGTAAATGAAGTAGTTATAGTTCTCAAGATTCTCGAAGGCGCCCCGCCTGACCTCTTCGACCTGTGCGTCGGAGTACTCTCCCGACTCGTCGAGCTGGAAATCGCGCATTACCTGATGTGTGAAGAAGCGGTCAAATGTCCAGTGGGCTTTTACATGGGTAAGCTCGCCGTCATGGAACTCAACCGTAGCCCGACTGTCAACGAACACATGCGGATGCGCTGAAAGCACCGCCGGCATAAGCAGAAGCAGAATAAGGGGAATCGCGCGACGGAGGTGCAGTCGAAGTCTCATGAATTTGCCGACTCCTTTTATAACATCGTACCCTTAGAGTGGTCGCTGAAGCAAGTCACGCGAGACGGCCCAGAGATTGCAGGAGGGGTGCAAACCGCGCGGCGTATTCCGCATGCGGCGAATTCCGCCGCAATCCGCACAAGGAGCGATACATCCTTATGTCTGAAACCCGTTCCACTCCCTTCAACCCGAGTCGGAATATGCTCGCTCACGCGAGCTCGCCATATCTTCGTCAGCACGCCGAAAACCCCGTGCACTGGCAGCAGTGGTGCAGAGAAGCGTTCGAATACGCGCTTGAGCATGATCTCGTAGTGTTTGTCTCGGTCGGGTATTCGACCTGTCACTGGTGTCACGTCATGGCCGAGGGCGCCTTCAGCAATAATGTGGTCTCCGATATGCTTAACCGCAATTTCCTGAGTATAAAAGTCGACCGGGAAGAGCGGCCGGATATTGACCAATACCTTATGAGCTTCCTCGTGGAGACCACAGGACAGGGTGGCTGGCCGCTGAACGCGTTCCTCAGCCCGAAGCAGGAAACATTCTTTGCCATGACCTACTCGCCGTCCCCGGATGAACCGCGGGCGGCGCAGATGATGAGCTTTGACAAAGTGCTTGCCCGGGTGCGCTCATTTTACGATGAGAAGAAGGATCAACTCGGCGTCTACGACCCGAAACCCCGTGGAGATACCGCAGCCGCAGCCGGGGCGCCCGGCGAAATCCGGATGGAAGAACGCATTACGCTCGATGAGGTGAAACCCGGCGAACACGATGTAGACCGTCTCACCTCCGAACTCTCGCGTGTCGTCGACCGCGAATGGGCCGGGTTCGGCCCTGGTCCGAAGTTTCCGCCCCATTCTACCCTTGCCTGGATGCTTCACGCCCACGCGACCTCCGGCGATTCACGGCTTGAGGATATGTCGCGCGAGCTTCTCGACCGCATGGCATCGCGCGGACTCCACGATCATCTTCAGGGCGGGTTCTACCGCTACTGCGTTGACCGCGAGTGGACGATTCCGCACTTCGAGAAGATGCTCTATGACCAGGCAATGCTTCTGTGGAATTACGCGGCCGCTGCCTACCACTTCGCCTCGCCCTCCTACCGCCGCGTCGCCGAGGGCATCGTGCGCTGCCTCGAAGAGACATTCCGTGAGGATGTACACGGGCTCGACGGGAGCCTCTATGTGAGTGCCCATGATGCCGACACCGATCACGAGGAGGGGGCAACCTACCTCTGGAGTGAGGGCGAAATACGCTCGCTTCTGAGCGAACCGCAGTGGGAGGCGTTTCGCGAGACCTTCGAGCTGCCGCAGGGCGGCAATTTCGAGGGGAAAATCCATCTGGTCTCCAGAGCGAACGCGCGAGAAGCTTCCGAGAATTCAAACGGTTCCCTCCGCGAAGCCCTTGAAGTGCTGCTCGCCGCGCGCCGGAAGCGCCGACAGCCGTTCACCGACACCAAGGTGGTTACCACCTGGAATGCACTTGCCGCTTCCGCCCTGGTGATTGCAGGGAGACTTCTTGACCGTCCCGAGTGGAGCAGCCGTGGTGAGGCGATCGCAGACGAGTTGGCCCGTCGCCATGACACCGGTAAGAGCATTGCGCATGCGAGTCTCGACGGTGAGCCGGGAAGCAGCGAGTTTCTCGGCGATTACGGGGCGCTCATGCTGCTGTATACGGTGCTTGCCGAGGCCGACCAGAGCCGGCTTGAGGCGGCAGCAGACCTCGAGCAACGCCTTTCACGGTTTCGCACGAACGACGGCGGCTGGATCGAGTCGGCGCAGGAGGATTTCCGGGCGGTGCCACCGGATACCTTCGACCACCCCATTCCTTCCTCTCCTTCGCTCGTGGACTTTGCTCGGGCCCGCTATGCAATGATCGCTCACGTGCCCTGGGAAGAAACACAGCCCGGACGGGCAACAATGCATGACTTTCGCAACCTCGCCGCTCTCGCACGGGCGGGCCTTTTCCATATTATTGAGACACCCGGGTCTCCGAAGTGGCGCGAGGCGCCGCTGAACACGATCTGGACAGCGGGCGAGGCGCTTCGTCACTGTTACGCCGGCGCGTGCCGGCCGGGACTGCCGGGACCGGTCGACTCGCGGTAAACGAGTTGGGTATCCACTATGCGGTGAGCGGGCGCCTCGGCGCGGCCCTCAACCGCTTCCACGAGAAGTTCGGCAGCCGAATATCCGAGCAGTTGCGCATTCGTATCGATTGAAGAAAGCGAGGGCCGTTCGTGGCCTGCTGCCGGCGAGTTATTGACCCCGAGAACGGCAATATCCTCACGTCCGGCTTCACGAAGTGCACGCAGTACACCGATAGCGAGAATATCGTCGGTAGCGACAATAGCATCCGGCGTGGCACGTGCGAGCACCCGTCTTGCCCGTTCGTATCCGAAGGCTTCGGCCGAGCCGTGGTCATCTGAGCTCCCACTCGCCGGTTCACAGAGTGCAGGGTCGGGCTCGAATCCGCGCCGACTCAGTGCCTGACGGTAGCCGTCATAGCGGTCCCGGATATAGGTTCGCGACCAGTCGCTACCGATAAATGCAATATTTCTGTTTCCACGGTCTATAAGTTCGCTCACCGCATGGTACATGGCCTGAAAGTTATCGTTGTCTACCCACAGAAGATTCGCGGTGTTCTCGGGCCTCCCGATAACACAGAAGGGAACACCCTGCTCGCTGAGATACTCAACCGAGCGGTCGTCCCGCTCGATGGAAGTGAGAATGAGCCCCTCGCTGATCCAGCCGGGCACCAGTGATTCGAGAAACCCCGCCTGATCGGTACTGTCGGAACAGAAAGAGACCATGAGGTGATATCCATGCGCGGTCGCACATCGGTTCGCACCCCGCACGAGGCGCAGGAAAAACGTATTCCGAAACACATTTTCTTCAGCGTCGGTGAGAAGCAGTGTGATGACCCGCTCCGGTCGCGCGTTATAGCCGAGGCGATGCATGACCGTGCGGACATGTTCGCGCGTTGACTCGGCAATCCCCGGCTCTCCGTTGACAATGCGTGAGACGGTGGAGACCGAAACACCGGCCTCCTGTGCGATGCGCGTGAGCGAAACTCGCTTCATAGACGGGAATCAGTATCACGGGCATTCGCGGGTTTTGCAAGTCTATGCAAGGCATCTGCACGCGAACACGGCGATAACCATCAATATTGCAGAAAATGATTGAAATACAGCGCTGATTGCTCCAATAAACCCGTTGAGTCGAGCATCGGGAACCACATGTTTCGCAACATTTCGCAAAAACTAAGCCGCCGACGGAAATAATGATTGACAGATTCAGCAAGGGGCCCCATGCTAAACCCGTTTACAAATCAATAAGGAGTGAACAATGAAAAGGATACACATCCTCCGAGCCGGCGTACTTCTGATCGCCGCACTGTTTGTTTTTGCCGCCTGCGCTGAAGAAGAGGTAGCAGACGACACATTTGAATTCGACCTGTGGACCCAGGAAGGCGAAGCCGAGCAGGCGTTTCAGTACGTCGAGAGCCTCGCCGAGCGGTACATGGAAGAAAACGAAAATGTAACCATTAACGTTGTCCAGAAGGACACCGAGGAGCTTCGCGAGGACTTCCAGACCGCCGCGATCGCAGGCGCCGCGCCGGAGCTGCTGTGGACGGTGAACGACCATGCCGGTCCGCTGACCGCAGCAGGTATTATTCAGCCGATCGACGATCTCTACGAAGTCGACGACTTCATAGAGCCGGTTGTCATGGGCGGCGACATCTACGGCATGCCGGTTTCAAGCGGCAACCACCTTATGCTTCTGTTCAACCGTGCCATGGTTGACGAGGCACCTGCCGACACCGACGAAATGATCGAAATCGCACAGGAGCACACCTCCGGCGACACCTATGGCCTTGTGTATAACATGACAGAACCCTTCTGGCTCGTGCCATGGCTCGGTGGATTCGACGGTTCGGTATTCGCCGAGGACGGCGTCACTCCTACTCTCGAGACCCCGGAAATGGAGGCTACCCTTCAGTTCCTCTATGACCTGACTCACGAATACGGTATTACCCCCGTTGAAGCCGACTACGGCACGCTGGACACCCTGTTCAAGGAAGGTAATGCTGCCATGATCGTCAACGGTGACTGGTCCCTCGGTGAATACCAGGCGGAACTCGGTGACGATCTCGGAATCGCCCCCCTGCCGACCGTCTCACAGACCGGCATGAACCCTGCTCCCTACACGAGCGGCAAGTACTTCATGATGGCCGACGACGTGGATGGGGAACTGCGCGAGGTTATTGGTGACTTCATGAACTGGGCGGCGAGCCACGAGAACCAGCTCGACATGGCCGACCAGCTTACCCGCCTACCCGGGCGCATCAGTGCACTCGAGCATGAGCAGATCACAAGCGATCCCGTGCTCGCAGGATCGGCCGAGGCCATGGCAAACGGTGTTCCCCAGCCGGCCGCACGTCAGATGCGCGCCAACTGGGATGCTATGCTGCCCTCGCAGAACGCGGTTCTGGCAGGAAACGTAACCCCCGGCGAAGCGGCCGCTGAAATGCAGCGCGTTGCGGAAACCGCAATCGAGCAGATGGACTGAACCATTATGCAGCTACCGCCGCCAGCCCTCACGGCGCGG
>CAZMEV010000079.1:0-14841 GCA_964565375.1 uncultured Spirochaetaceae bacterium | reverse complement strand
CGCCTGCCTATGCTACGAATTAGAGGGACGTTTCCCCCAATCTGGTGGACAGTAACCAGGTTAAGAGAGATGCTCAGTTAGCCCCACACACTACTGTTCGATACCGAAGAACCTCAGGCTATTGTTGTACAACGCTTCAGCGACGTCCTCTACGGCTTCTTCCCGCAGTTCCGCTATGAACTTCACCGTATCTGCGAGATACGCCGGCTTGTTGCGCTTTCCGCGATGAGCGCTCGGGACCATGAAAGGACTCTCGGTCTCAACGAGCATTCGGTCAATCGGCATGTTTCGGGCTGTCTCATGCAGGTTGCGCGCATTCCGATACGTCACGTTACCGGCGAAAGAGATAAAGAGGTTCAGGTCGAGTGCCTGTTGAGCGTAATTCCAGTCTTCGCTGTAACAGTGCAGGACACCACCACGGCTCGGTAATTTTTCCTGCAGGATTTCGAGCACGTCGCTGCCGGCCTCCCGGTTGTGAATGACAACGGGATAGTCGAGTCGATCGGCGAGTTCAAGCTGCCGGATGAACAGTTCAATCTGGCTGTCCTTATCTCCGAACTTACGATAATAGTCGAGTCCGATTTCCCCGATAGCGACCACGCGGTCAAACCCTGCACCCTTTTCTATTTTCGATTCCCAGTCTTTGCCGGGATTTGTCACTTCCGAGGGAGAAACGCCTACACTGAAATAGACATTCGAGGCGGTACGCAGGTTCTCGTACACTTCGAAGAAGTCGTGTAGATTGTTACAGATACTTAGAATGCCGTGTACCCCTTCCTGCTTGGCTTCTTTGGCAATTATCAGTTGTTCAATCGGGTCTTCGTTTATTAACCCGATATGGGCGTGAGTATCAAATAATCTCATAACGTTCGAATTTCCGTGGATTAGTATAGGTGAAATCGACCGCGCAACTGCACGGGCATTCCATTTCGCGGCAGCGATTGTAGTGTACGTTTTCTACAGTCGAAAGCATACGATGTTTGTATGGGGCAGTCAACTCGTCCAGGAGCATTATAGTGATCAGTTTCACCAGTATTGTACCAATGGGCACAGAAGATATGAGAAACAAGCTGCTTTGACAGTGTAAACAGCCGCATGGTATCGTTTTGATTCAAAATCTGAGAGGGTGCATTGAAGCTTTCATCGTCGCGATCACGGACACCGTCACAAGCCTCCGGAACACGCCGCCGGCGTCAATCCAGGGAGGGAGCAGGCCGATTCACGGTCATGCTTATTCCTCACTCCGAAAGTCGTATCGTTAATCTGAGGGTAACGGCTGCTGCGTTTCTCGTAATCGGTGTGCTTGCATTTGCAGTGATTTCGGCGTTTTTCTACGCGTCGACCATATACTCGAGTCGAACCCAGGCGGTGAGCGAGCGCACTGAAGAGCTTGAGGAGATGCAGGAAGGCCTTCGGAATGTACACCAGTCGGTCGCGGGACTTCGGGGTGGCGCGGAAGAGTTTCAAAGTGAACTCGCGCCGGCGCTTGACCGGTTGGGAATCGAGACATCGGATGAACAGGTACCCGCCAACGGAATCGGCGATTTCTCCGAGTTTCAGGATCTGCGCGAAGTAAGTGACGAGGAGCTTCTTGAAAGTCTTTACGTCTCTTCCGTTTCGGGGATGCTCGACGAGATCGCCGGGCCTCTGGAGGAACTCGCAAATCGTATCGCGGAGGAGAGCGAATATCTGACTGAACTTCCCGTGCTTTGGCCCCTTGAAGGTGGCCGCGGGAGAATCCGCAGCAACTGGGGACCGAGTACCGATCCGATTACCGGTGACTTTTCCATGAATCACGGTCTTATTGTGTGGGACGTGCCGGGGGCGCCTGTGGTCTCAAGTGCTCATGGACGCGTGTCACGGGTCGACTTTGATTCGGAAGAGCACGGTTGGTTTGTCGAGGTGGAGCATGGATTCGGATTCCGGACCCGGTATTCTCACCTGCAGCAGGTTCGTGTTCGCTCGGGAGATCAGGTGAGTCAGGGACAGACGGTAGGAGTTGTAGGATCAACTGGCCGGGCCGTTGAACCCCAGTTGGGGTTCGAGATTTGGCTGGGTACCGAAAACGTTGATCCGGATTCATTCCTTATGATTCGCTCGGCGCTGAGTGAGTTCATGAGGGATGATTTGCCCGCGGATGTCAGCAGTCGCTGACAGGTGCAGGAGTATAGGTTCGACGTGCTTGGTTCGCGAAATGATTCGACAGAGGGAAAACTTATTAACTCGCTAGTCGGCGAGGGTACACACTTCCGCGGCGATCTCGAATTGTCGGGACTGCTCCGCATCGACGGCGATTACAGTGGTACGATCCGGACCTCGGGCAAGGTGATTGTCGGGCATGGTGGTCGCGCAGACTGCAGTATCGAAGCGAGCGTTGTTGTTATCGGTGGAATACTTCGCGGCGAAGTATTCTGCACGAGCAAGCTCATCGTGCTGTCGTCGGCGATTGTAATTGGTGATCTGCACGCGCCGCGGATGATTGCCGAGGAGGGGACTGTGATCCACGGACGCTGCATCGTCACGGGTGTAGACGAGTTTGAGCGTCGCCTGCGCCGGCTGAAAGGCAGTGGCTCCGCCGTGAGTCAGGGCGTCTTTCGACCGGCGGAGTCCTTCTCCATAGGTGGAGAAGACGATCCGTTCGCGACGATCGACTACGGCACGAACGAAAGGGTTCGCAGTCCTGCGGAGTTCGATCCCGATCGCTCGGACTAAGGCAGGGTGGTATGCTCGATCGGATAGAGCCGGGTAGTTATTTTAACGCGTTCAAGGAAGCAAGTACTAAACAGGGTGAGTCGGAAAAGGATCAGAAGAGCGACCGTGCAAAAAAGGCGCGTTCCTCACGATCCCGTACTTCAACCGAAGAAGGCCGTAAGGCGGAAGCCGGTTCGTTCAGCGAGTTCATTGCTTCGCAGACGGTAGGGCATGAAAAGGTTCAGGAACAGCTCGACGCGATTCATTCGTTTGGTGAGCGGCTCAAGCGCGATCCGAACCTGTCCAATCTGCAGGAATACCGGAGACTTGTTCAGGAATTCCTGAACGATGTGGTTTCCGGCGCGTACGGGCTCGAGCGTAAGGAAAGCGGTCGCAATATCCTGAAGCGAAAGCGGTTTACGCTTGTTTCCATGGTAAATCAGAAACTCGATCGTCTTGCGGTCGGACTTATGCGGACGCAGACCGAGCAGCTCGACCTGCTCGCGCGTATTGATGAGATCAACGGGCTGCTCGTAGATCTTGTCCAGTAGTATCCGCCCCGGTAGTCAGGTATGAGTCGGCTGCGGGCCTGCTGAAACCGCGGAAAAGGGCTGTTCGACACGAATGACGGGATGGTTCCCCACGGCGTGCGCGTGGGGAAACCATCAACCTACAGTATCATCCTGTTCCTGATATTGCAGCCGATACAGGTTATAGTAGAGACCGCGTTCAGAAATCAGTGCTTCGTGCGTTCCTTCCTCGACGAGCTGCCCGTGACTGAGAACGAGGATTCGGTCTGCATGGCGGATCGTGGAAAGGCGATGGGCGATTACGAGGCTGGTCCGCCCCTCCATTACTGCGAACATGGCTCTCTGGATGAGTTGCTCGGTTTCCGTGTCTATGTTCGAGGTCGCCTCATCCATGATGATGACGCGGGGGTTGTGAGCAAGTACGCGGGCAAAGCTCAGAAGCTGCCGCTGACCGGTCGAAATGTTGGTTGCACCTTCATTGAGCTGGGTACGGTATCCGTCCGGCAGTGATTCAATGAAATCATGCACCTGGACGATGCGGCATGCCTCGCGGACCTGTTCGTCGGAGATATCGGATCCAAGACGTATGTTGTCCTCAATAGACTGGCTGAACAGAAAAACGTCCTGCTGAATCGGCTGTACGTTTGCTCTGAGGTCAGCAAGCCGCACATCGCGGATATCGATCCCGTCGAGGCGAATGGAACCTGACTGTATGTCCCAGAGTCTCGTAAGAAGGTTGGCAATTGTGGTCTTACCCGCGCCGGTGTAACCGACAATGGCTACCATCTCGCCCGGTTGTATCCTGAAACTGAGATCACGAAGCACCGGTGTGCCTGGTTTGTATGCAAAGTCGACCGAATCGAACTCTACTTCGCCGCGAAGTGGCCGAGGCAGATCCCGTGTTCCGGTGTCCGGGATTTCTTCGCGGTCATCGAGGATCTGGAATACTCGCTCGCCGCCTGCCATTGCTGACTGAAGGATCGTGAACTGCTCCGAGATACTCATGACCGGCTGATAGAACAGCCGGATATAGTTGACATAGGCAATAACGATCCCGAGGCTGACCCAGCCCTGTACAAAAAAGGCGGCGCCAAAATAGATGATGACCGCAATAGAAACATTGGACAGAAGGTCGACAATGGGTCTGAATGTCGCCATGACGTACATTTCGCCGAGGCTTGCTTTCATTAGTTGTTCGTTGTCCCGCTCGAAGCGTTCTCCGGTTGACTCTTCCTGGGTGAACATCTGGACAACACCCATGCCCGAAAGACGTTCACTCAGATACGTATTGACCCGGCTGACCCAAAGGCGAACTTCACGGAATGCGTCGCGGGCGCGACGGCGGAAGTAGGCGAATGCGATAATTACGGGAGGAAGGGTCAGAACGGTCACACTCCCGAGGCGCGTGCTGAGAATGAACAGCGCGAAAATGACACCGATCATGCGGGTAAGATCGCGGATGAGATTGCTCAGGACGTTTTGAAACAGTTCATTAATGGTCTCTACGTCGTTGGTAATGCGCGTGACCATTTTGCCAACCGGGTTGCGGTTAAGGTAGTCGAGATGCTGCGTTGTTATGTGGCGAAAAAGGGCAAGGCGCATATCCTTCATGATGCCCTGGCCGGTAAGGGCAAGAAGATAGACCTGTGTGAAGCTTAAAACGAGCACGCTTATCAGGACGAAAAAGAAGATCGTTGTCATGAATACGAGCCCATCGAGGTCGTCGGCTCGAACAATTGCACGTTCCTCGGCAGAAAGAGTCCGTAAATCCTCAACGAGGATGGCTGCGTGGCCGAATACATGAGGCATTGTCCCGTCGTCCAGGTCCAGGTCTTCGGGAACATCATCGGATACGCGAAAATATTCGGCGTGCGAATCAATGACGCCGAGCTTTTCTTCGGAATTGACCTCGAAAACGTAGAAGCGCTGGTCGTCGATAATTCCCTGTTCCTCCAGCCTTTCCCGTTCAACCTCGGTCAGGTCGTTCATCCGCTGTTCGACAACGTAAATGTAGCCCTCGATTGCCGGCTCTTCCCCGGTGAGCTCGACGCTGTCAAGATCTTCGGTATCGGTAGCATTCTCAGGCATTCGTGCCCAGTTGCGGACAAGATAATCGTCGACGGTCCGCTGTATAACAATTGGAATAGAGAGCTCTCCGATCGTTGCGAGAATCAGCGCAACAATGGCGATCAGAAAGCGCCACTTGTACGGCGCGAGAAAACGCAGCAACCTGCGCATGAGTTCGGGGTTGTACCCGGAAATTACCTTTTCCTCTTCCATGGTTACTCTTCTTCAAGGCGCTGGAGCGCTGCGATTTCTGCGTAGAACCCGTTTTCGTCGGCGATGAGCTGCTCATGCGTGCCCTGTTGAATGACCCTGCCGCGCTCGAGGACGATAATCCTGTCTGCGTTTTTCAGGGTAGAAACGCGATGACTGATTACAATGCTTGTCTTTCCGCCGCGTTCTTCGAGCAGCTGGTTAAGAATCCGTTCTTCGGTCTCGGTATCGACCGCACTGAGAGCGTCGTCGAAGACGAGGATTTCGCGTCCTGTGGCCAGGGCCCGTGAAATGCTCACACGCTGTTTCTGTCCGCCGCTTAAGGTAATGCCCCGTTCTCCGACCTGGGTATCCCAGCCCAAGGGAAAGGTCTCGATATCACGGTCGATTGTTGATACTTCGGCCACGTGATGGATGCGCTCCTCGTCGAACTTGTCCATTCCGAATCCGATATTGTCTTTGACCGACTGCGAAAACAGAAAGGTGTCCTGAGCTACTATGGCAAAGCGGGATCTCAGCCATTGCAGATCGTAATCGTGTACGTCGAATCCATCGAGAAAGATGGTGCCCCGAGGCGGATCAAGCAGCCGGGGGAACAGTTTCAGCAGGGTGCTTTTGCCGCTTCCGGTACGTCCAAGTATTCCGAGAATACCACCGGCCGGCACGTCGAAGGATACATGTTCGAGAGCCGGCTTTTCGCCATCGGGGTATGTGTAGGTCAGGTCACGCACGCTTATGTGGCCGGAAATCTCGGGGCGCACGCCATTCTCGGGACTTTGAATGTCCGGTTCTTCCGAGAGAATCTGATTGACCCGGGCAAGGCTAGCACCACCGCGCTGGATAAGATTTACGGTGAACCCCATTCCGAGCATGGGCCAGATCATCATTTCGAGATAACTCAAGGTGGCCACGAAGTCGCCCGCGCTGATCTCTTCGAGAACCACCGATTCACCACCGAAGCGAAGCAGTAGAAGCGATGTAATGCCCGAAAGAAACGTTACCATGGGGAAGAACATGCCCCAGATTCGCACCAGTCGCATGTTGCGGTCCTGGTAATCGTCATTTACGCGCCGGAATCGGCCGAGGAAGTAGGTGTTCTTTACGAAACTCTTGATCACCCGAACTCCGGAGAGTGCCTCCTGCGACTGGTGGCTGAGAACCGAAAAGCCTTCCTGCACATCACGAAATCGTGCTCCGATAAGTTTTCCCAGGCCCAGAACGAGGAATGTAATGAACGGCATAGGAATTATAACGATGAGTGCCAGTCCGGGATTCTGAATAAACAGAATTATCAGAATGGCAATTGTCATCATAATGCCATCGGTAAGCGCAACGAGCGCCATACCGCTCGCCATTCGAATGGCGTTCATGTCGTTGGTCGCTCGCGCCATGAGGTCGCCGATCCGGTTTCGTCCGTAGAAGCTGCTTGAAAGGGTGAGCAGATGATTGAACAGTGTGTCGCGTAACTCCTTTTCTATTCGGCGGCTTGCTCCGTGGATGAAATAGCGCCATCCGAAACGAGCGATTCCGATTACAATGGCAACGCCTACGAGGCCGCCCATGAGTATCGCCAGTTCTCGCAGGTCGATGTCTCCAGAGGCGATAATGTCTACCGAAACGCGGATAAACTGAGGCACCAGAAGCTGCCCGCCGCTGGTTACCAGCAGCATGAAAATGCCTGCGACATAGCCCCAGCGATATCGCTTCATGTATGGAAGAAGGGTCCGGTACTCTTTAAGCATTTATGTTCTCAATATCCTATCTATCTTCTGCATCCCACTGCTTCACGCGGTCGCGGATCATGTCTTCAGCCTTCGCAATATACTCATTTAATTCCGCTCTCGTGTTGGGGGCGGGAAGCTGGTCAAGAATACTGAGGTGGTAGATGGTGCTGCCGAAGTTCTTTGCCACCATTCTGAGTGTTCGCAGCCGGTACCCCCCGTGGACGGCCGTCACGAGAATCGGCATTGATTGCTCATTGAGCACGATACGAACTGCGCCGGTGCGGAATTTCAGTACATCTGCGGTTCGCGAACGAGTTCCCTCGGGAAAGACTACCGGGCACACGTTTTCGGTCTTCGCCATGCGGGCAATTCGCCTGAGTTCAGCAAGTCCTCCTTCTACGTTCCCGCTGCGCGGAACGAGTGCATGCTGTTGCAGACGCAGGGCCTGTGATACCCCGGGAAACCAGCTTCGAAGCTCTGCCTTTGCCACGAATCGAATATTCAGTTCGGGAAGCGCAGCGCGAACCGCCACAATATCTATAAGACTCTGATGGTTCGAAACGACAAGCACCGGTCCTGACAGCGGGCCCTCTACATCCCGGTCGAACTTAACGGTAAAACCAGTGCACAGCTTTGCCATGTTCAGCAGCTGCCGGCACCACTCCGGTAGTCTACGGTTGAGATATCTTCGCGCCCACCGGCGGCTTACAGCGTCCCTGAGCTTCATGGAGATATCCCAGTAGAACAATGCCGGAAGCAGGTATATCATAAAGAACAATTTGCCCAAAACTATTCCTCCGAACGGCACGACTGTAACGGAAATGCGGTCGAGTTGCACGACGTGTTCCTGCCCATTGGCCATTGATCCTGGAATTCGCGTTAAGCGTTGACACAAAACGACTTATTTGATAGCGTTCGCGTTCATTATCCAAGCCCTACAGATACGGAGGTTTCTAACGTGGGAAAGAGTTCAGCGGAAAAGCGCCATGAGCAGAGTGAAAAGCGTCGTATACGCAATCGGAGCGTGCGAAGTAAGGTTCGAACCGGAATTCGTAAGTTCAAGAGTGCGGTAGACGCGAAAGATGCTGCTACAGCGGAAAAGCAGCTTGCAGAAGTCACAAAAATGATCGATGCGGCAGCAGGCAAGGGAGTATATCACCGTAACACCGCCGCCCGCACCAAGTCCCGGCTCCACCGAAAACTGAATACACTTCGCTGAGGCGTGCCGGTTCGCCGTCAGGGCAGAGTACGTTTCGCAGGTAAAACGCAGGCAAAGCGCGGATAGCTTCCGCGTTGGCTATGCGGCGTAGTGTAAAGGAGAGTCAGGAGTGCCGAATAATCACGATAAGCTAACGAAAGCCGAAATCGTCGAGAGTATCGCCGAAACGTCTCGGTGCAGCAAAAAGGACATCCACAGTATCATTGATTCGTTTTTTGCGGAGATCAAAAAGGCGCTCATTAACGATCGTACGATCGAGTTTCGGGGCTTCGGGACGTTCGAGATTCGAACGCGGAAGGGACGCGAACGGGCGCGTAACCCGAAGACCGGCGAAACCGTTCAAGTCAGAAATCACGGTGTAGTGGTATTCCGCCCTGGAAAAGAACTCAAACAGGCAGCGTGGCCGTTGCGGGAATAAGCAGACCTTTTGCAACTGCAATAGGTAAAAGGCATCACCGCGGGTATTGTACGAAAGGGAATGAGTATGGTGGCAAGTCGAAACAGGCAGCGAGAATCCTCACGGTGCCACCATCTTTGACGCACCACCTTCAGCCTTGACTTACTGTAGCGAGGAACAGCATGGCGGCGGCAAGAAAGAAGAAACGAACCGGCAAGGGCAGACCCAATACATCCAAGTCTTCGAGGAGTCGAACCTCGGGTCGCGGGACCTCGCGAGAAAGCGGCGGCAGGCGTGCGGCGACGGGACCCTGGAACGAGCGGGAACGCGGCAGGAATCGGCTGATCCTGGACATGCTGCTTCTCGTTGTTACTGCTGCGCTCTTCACGCTGAGCTTCCCCAGTTTTGTCAGTGACCGTGGCTGGTGGCCGCTTGCGTACATCGCACTGGCTCCGGCTGTTTTTGTTGTTAATTGGAGTACAGTAAAACGCGCTATAGGGTATGGCTTTTTCTGCGGCATGTTGACGTACATGCTGCATAACTACTGGATCGGAAGCTTTCACGTCCTTGCAACTCTTATTGTCCCGGGGATTTACGGCATTTATTACATGATTCTCTTCCCGGTGCTTGGTGTTGTCGGGAGGCGTTTCGGCCGGTTCGGATATCTTGTGCAGGCGCTTGTCTGGTTGTCCTATGAGTACCTGCGCACTCTTGGATTTCTCGGGTATGCGTACGGTATTCTCGGTTATTCACAGTACTCGCACCCCGCGCTTGTCCGGTTTTCAAGTGTTACCGGAATCTGGGGTATATCTCTTCTTGTCATAATACCATCGTTCTTTCTTGCCCAGGTGGCAGCGCGGTCGGGCTTGTTCTCGCGATCAGCCCCTGATCCCGCCTCAGGCGCACCCGCAGGACAGGAACACGCCGCCGCAGACAGTGCCCGGCCCGCGGGACAGGAGCACGCCGCCTCAGGCGCATCCGCAGGACAGGAGCACGCCGCCGCAGACAGTGCCGCGCCCCGCGCACAGGGGAACTCCGGCGAAGCGCAGCACGGTACAACCGGAAACTCGGGCTCTGCCTTACTCCGGGTTTTGCGCGAAATCGGACTCTCACTGAGTTCGTACCGTGCAGACATCGCCGCCTATGTCGGGATCTTCGCTGTTGTTCTCGTGGTTGGCGGTGTTTTCCTCCGCACCGATTACAGCGACAGCCGCGACTGGCGGGTTGCGCTCGTGCAGCAGAACGTTGACCCGCATCAGGGTGGCATTACCGCATATCGGGAAAGCCTCGATCGTTCCATACGGCAGAGCGAAGCGGCCCTTGAGCGAGACGACGGGATCGAGGCGGTTATCTGGTCGGAAACGAGCTTCGTACCGCCGATCGAGTATCATTCCCGATTCCGCGAGAACCCCGAGACGCTCGAACTTGTAAGCCGCATACAGGCGTTTATGAGCGAGCAGCAGGTCCCCTATATTATAGGAAACAGCGACGCTCGGAGGGAGCGTCAGCCGGACGGCTCGGTTGAGCGGGTGGACTACAACGCGGCCCTCCTGTTCGAAAACGGCTCCATTCAGGATATATACCGAAAGGTGCATCTGGTTCCCTTCACCGAGCATTTCCCGTACCGCAATGCACTGCCCTGGGTTTACGACCTGTTAAAGGAGTTCGACACCCATTTCTGGGGCCAGGGCACCGAGTACACGGTATTTGAAACCTCCGACGGGGTCTCGTTTGCAACTCCGATCTGTTTCGAAGATACGTTCGGATACCTCTCGCGAAACTTCGTTCGTGCCGGGGCGGATGTCATTGTCAATCTTACCAACGACCGCTGGGCGGACAGTGTCTCGGCTGCAATGCAGCACATGGCTATGGCTGTGTTTCGAAGCGGCGAGAATCGCCGCACTATGGTCCGTGGTACGAACGGCGGAATGACGGCGATTATTGACCCGAACGGAGTGATTACCGCCATGGATGAACCGCTCGTCGAAAGCCATATGATCGCCGATGCGCCGGTGTACGACGAGAGCTCCACGCTGTATACCCGTTTCGGCGACTGGTTCGCGCAGCTGGTGCTGATTGTGACCATCGGATTGCTTGGCTACGCGCAGCTTTCCGGTCGCCGTTCGCGTTCGAAAAGGTAGTGCTCGCGGCCACGCCGCGTTTGCTGTGCGCTCACGATCGCCCGTGCCCGGACGGAAAGCCGGCCGCCCAAACGAATAACTAGTGCGCGAACGAATAACCGGCGCCCTCATCCCGAATCGATCCGGGCGCGACGTACAAAGTAAATGAAACTGAGACGACTATACCTTGTTGCCGGACTGCTCGGCGTTATCGCGAGTTTTCCCGGCCAGACCGCCGGGGTGAGCGCGTTTATAGATGCCCTTATCGACTCACTTCCCCTTTCGCGGGTGAACATGAGCCTCGCCTATCTCATAGGAACAATCTCGAGCGCATTTGTCCTCACGCCCGCGGGACGCGCCTACGACCGTTTCGGCTCGCGCATAAGCGGCGCGGTGTCGGCACTCGCCCTCGGTGTAAGTCTTATGCTTCTGACCCGCACTCCGGTGCTCGCCGGCGTCCTTTCCGGTTTTTCATTCGGCGGCCTCACTCCGGCGATAAGCAGCGGATTTGCGGCGCTTGTCGTCATGTCGGTCGGTTTCTTTCTTATCCGTTTCTGGGGACAGGGAATGCTTTCGCTCATCGGTCGCACAATGATCATGAAATGGTACGACGACCGCCGCGGAGCGGCCAACGCCGTGCTGTCCGTCGGCGTACCCTTGAGCTTCTCCTACGCTCCGCAGCTGATCGATGCGATGATCGAGCGTTTCGGCTGGCAGGCAAGCCTGACGATACTCGGCTGGGTGATCCTGACGCTTGTCGGCGTCCTTGCCGTGGCGGTATTCCGCGATCCGGTATCCTCCGAAGAGGTTTTTAAGGCCGATGGTTCGTCGCAGGCACCGTCGGCGCCGCGCGATTCCGGTATGGCGACACTGCTTCACCGCGCCGGAACGGTATTACGCGGAATCGGTCTGCGCCGCACAAGCGAACCGATGCGTCCGGAACACTCGTACACGCTTGCACAGGCGCTTCGAACTCGCTCTTTCTGGGTGTTCAATCTTGTGGTCGCGCTTTCCTCCATGCTCATGACCGGCTTCACCTTTCATATCGTCGCGGTCATGGCCGAGTCGGGCGTCGGCCGGGCGGACGCGCTGGCGGTCCTGTTTCCGGCGGCGGTCGTGAGTGTCAGCATACAGCCGCTCGGAAGCATTCTCAGCGACTACATGCGACTGAAGTACTTCGCGATTGTGCACGGTGTCGCGCTGGCGGTGTTTCTGCTGTCGCTTCCCGTTCTTCCGATCACCGCCGCCGCTTACCCGGTCCTGATCGTATCCAAGGGAGTCGCGATGGCAATGTTCGGCATTAATCATATTGTCGTGTGGCCGCGGTTCTACGGCACCGAAAATCTCGGCGCGATTTCCGGATTTAACACGGCGTGGATGGTAGCCGGAAGTGCGCTCGGACCGTATGCATTCAGTCTCGTCCATGACATTTCCGGGAGCTTCACGGCAATCGCGTGGGCATTCGCCCCGTTGTGCTTCCTTCTCGGCCTGGCCGGGTTCTTCGCGGATAATCCGAACCGTGTTCCGGGCGAACAGCGTGCGGATCAGATGAGGCTGTTTAATTGACAAGGTGTGTATCCCTGTTGAACAATCAAGGTTCCACGCCGGGAGCGAAACTGAATTATGGAACGTAGTGAACGAATACTTATAGTAGATGACGAGCCCATCAATCTGGACTTTTTCGAAGTAATGCTTTCAAAGCTCGGATTCGAAGTAGAACGGGCTCAGGATGGGGAGCAGGGCCTCGAGCGTGCGCTTGAGGTAAACCCTGACCTCATTATTGTAGATAACATTATGCCGCGTCTTACCGGCTGGGAAATGACCAGGGCGTTGAAAAACGACGATGCGTACGCTTCGCTGCGTGACGTGCCGGTCATCATGTTCTCGGCGATGGATGACGTGAAGGACAAAATCGAAGGGTTCGAACTTGGAGTAGAAGACTATATTACGAAGCCCTTCAATTTTTCCGAAGTGCTTGCCCGCATAAAAGCGGTGCTCAGGCACCGCGAAATGGCCGAACAGGTCGTGCGTCGCGAGCGGCGGCTTGCCGTAGAACAGTCGCTGAACCAGTCTCTACTCTATTTTACTGAGAAGCTGCGAGCCCCTATGGAATCCCTGCGTGAAAGAGCTGACACTGTTTCAGGCGATGACCCTGAAGCACTTTCCCAGTTTCTTTCGGACGTAAAAGAAGAGGCGAATATCGCGATTACCGCGCTGGACGCCCTGCAGAGTGAAATAGATGATTTACGCCGTCAGGGGGACGAGATCAAGGCGGAGGAAGTTACCGTTGATCTTCTTGACCGCAAATACCGTGAGCGATTCGAGACCGGCAACGGGAAACGCTGAAGGAATGAAGCGGTATGGTCAGTGAGAGGAAACGACAGGCCTGTGAGCATTTTGCCGAAGGGCGTAAATGCTACAAGCTCATGAAGTTTGAACAAGCGCTTAAGCACTTTCAAAATGCTCTCGAGTGCGACCCGGATGACGGTCCAGCTAAAGTATATGTCGAACGCTGTGAACTCTATTTAGCTTCTCCACCGGCTGAAGATTGGGACGGTGTGTTTGAAATGCAGACCAAGTAGCGTCGTGTAACGTCACCTCGTGACAGGATGGGCAGTTGGGTTGGTACGATAACACAGGACAGGTATAGACACACTATGGCAAGACAACAGGCGGTAAAAAAACCGAAAACGGCTACACGTATAGGCGCTGGGACTTACCTCAAGGGCAAGCTTCGTTTCAGGGACTCCCTACGGGTAAGCGGCACGTTTGAAGGAGAGATCGAGTCCGAGGGGCTGTTATACATCGAAGAAAACGCTGTCGTACGTGCCGACGTGCGCGCACGGTCGATTGTCGTTGGAGGTACCCTTCGCGGCAATGCTCACGCGTCGGAACGGGTTGAAATGCTTCCCGCGGCGAAGGTGTACGGGAATGTGCGCACCTCCAAGGTGTATATTGGTGAGGGCGTCGTATTCGAAGGCAAATGCGAAATGATCAAGAACGTGAATGCCGTGGACATTTTCGCTGTTCCCGCTAATCAGCTTCGAAAAAGCGTTCAGGGTGTATACCAGGGCGAAGGCTGATACAGGCGGCACATTATTGATGCAAGCGGCGCGTTATGATGATGCACAGGAGAGTCTTCGCCATTCGAGTGGTGGCAACGTTACGGTCAGGTGTTTGCCCGGCGTTCTTGTTCGGGATGCACGCCGCGCTATCGAGGCCGTCTCGCCGGCGGTAGGATTGCGCTCATTCGACTTCGGAACCGAGATTCGTGGGCCTCGTAAGGAGCTTGAATGGGTAATTGACCGAATAGAGGGTACACCGGCTCGGCACGAGGCAGCGCCAGTAGCGTTGGACTGTCCGGCGGAATCATACCTTGAAGCGGTGCTTGAAAGGATGAAGCAGGCAGGCGTCCTTCTGGTCGCCGCTGAAAGCTGCACCGCAGGGTTGGTAACCGACACGATAACTGAAGTGCCGGGGAGTTCGGCGGTGCTGTGGGGTGGGTTTGTTGTTTATTCGAACGAGGCGAAGATCCAGGTTGGTGTCTCTCCCGAGATTATCGAGTACCATGGCGCGGTCAGCCGTGAGGCTGTAATCGCGCTGGTAGAGGCGTCTCTCGCCCGCACGCCGGCGAATACCGCAGTTGCTGTATCCGGAATTGCCGGTCCTGGCGGTGGGACGGATGATAAACCTGTTGGTACAGTGTGGATCGCTGCGGCGATCCGGGATCGAAAGGTTCTGACAAGTCGACTTCATTTCCCCGGCGAGAGAAGGGCGATACGGCTTCTGTCTGTCGGCGCCTGCCATGGGGCGGTAATGCGGGTTGCAGCGGAGTTGACAGAGCCATAACGAGCGGGTATTCTGTTTTTCAGATGGCATGATA
>CAZMEV010000078.1:0-15303 GCA_964565375.1 uncultured Spirochaetaceae bacterium | reverse complement strand
CCGGCACCACCCGGCCGTCGAGTGGTACCGCGCCGAGGAATGGGACCGAAAGCTCTTCCGCTGCCCGCTCGGCGCCTCCCGACCCGAACATCGCCGAACCACCCTCCGGATCACGCATATTCTCCACTACCCCTGCAACCGGCGCCTGCATTTTCGCTGCGAAATCCACCGTGCGCCGTGCGTCCTGAATCGCCACAGCCTGCGGAGTGCTTACCACCACCACACCGTCAAGATCCGGAAGATACTGACAGACAGTCATTACCTCGTCGCCGGTTCCGGGCGGCGTATCGATAATCAGATAGTCGAGCTCGCCCCACGCAATGTCTTCCAGCAGCTGCTTGATCAGTCCGAGCTTCATAGGCCCACGCCAGATAAGCGCGTTGTGTTCTCCGTATCCGACAAACCCCACGCTTGCCACTACCAGGTTATCCCCGGCATCAATCGGCGGAATATCAGCATTCCCATCTTCATCGCGCTCAACGTTCTCAAACCGCGCCTCGTCGAGGCCCAGCATTTTCGGCGCGTTCGGCCCGTGGATATCCACGTCGAGCAGTCCGACTCTCGCTCCACTGTCGGCGAGCGCACGTGCAAGATTCACACTCACCGTCGACTTGCCGACACCGCCCTTCCCGCTCATGACGGCAATTTTGTAGCGGACGGCACTCATTCTCTCAGTCAGTTTTTCACTTGGTTTCGGTACCATACTAATTATCGCTCCAAGGCTGGGTCATCCCGTACATTCCTATCGCTTATTTCGCGCGGCTCAGTCCCCGCAGCTTGTTCCGCGCAGCTCAGTCCCCGCTGCGCTCAAGCCAGACCGAAAAGCGCTTCTTGAACGCACGTTCGCGGGCAATAAACAGGTAGGAGACAGCTGAAAATAACAGATATCCGGCGATAACCGCTATAGTAATCCAGAAATAGATCATATTTCCGGTCTGCCACGTCATAACCGGCAGGTTAATACTCAGAATAAGCGGGATAACGAGCATGAACGTTAAACCGGACGCGTAGGCGTAGTCGCCGGCTACCGGTGTTTCGAAGTCCGGGTCAAGTACCCGAACCAGGGCAAGGCCGGTAGTAAGCGTACCGGTAGAGACCCCGAAAATGAGCAGGGTACGAATGAATCTGTGCTGTGTATCGCGGAAGATCCTGGAACACATCCAGGGCACAATCGCGAACACGGCACCTGCTCCGACGACCGAAAGGAGCACAATCGGAAGCAGATATTCGAGTACCACAATCAGCGAAATCGCCCCGATTCCGGCAGCTACCATGATATCGACCGACAGGCCACTGATACGGTTCAACGTATTCGTTTCCAGCAGATACTCGAGACCGAGCGCGCGCATGATCTGTTTCACTACAAGCGCCATCATCGCGGCAAAAATGAAGCTGATTCCCCAGAGGTTTGTTGCAAGATCGACTCCGGCCTGACCGAGTTGCGACAGCAACGCTTCGAGACCGGTCAGCAGGAGAAAGGCAAGCAGATACGCAACAAGCACCATTGCGGTATTAAAAGTCATCGAATCGATAGCTTCGCTCTCAGTAGTCAGGTAAGAGCCGACCGGGCGACTTCCATTGCGGTAAAGGCCGGTTCTCACCCGATCCGTCTGCAGAACACCGGCCTCTTCCGGACTAACCCAGCCATGGCGCAATCCGTAATTAATGAGAAAAACGCCACCCGCGCATGAAAGCAGAAATCCGACGGCCGCGAAGGTCAGCCCCACACTGCCTGCGCCCTGAATGCCTGCGGATTCCCAGCCCTGACCGATCGACAGCGCCTGGCCAGGCCCCTGTGCAAATCCCAGCGGTAGAAGAAAGCCGAAACTATGATAGAGATCCGGCATTATCGTGCGTATAAGCAACAGCGTCAGCAGCAGCCCAATAGCCGTCTGGACTGCGAATTGTGCGATAATCGATACGCTCGTCCCAAAAATGCGCCCATCTCCCTTTTCCCCTCCGGGCGCCGAGGGCCGGATCGCCATTGCAACGAACGCTATACTCAAAAGATGGTACGTCAGCATTTGAAGATTAGCAGTTGTCATGCCGAGGTGTGGAAACACGAAATTATACAAAGGCAGCAACAGCAAGCCGGCCGTAAGCGCATTCGGTACGAGAAAGCGCTGCAGAAGCCGAATGCGCACGCGCAGCGCTGTTGCCGCCAGCATTGCCAGCGCAATAATTCCGAGATCCACAAAAATACTCCAGCTGAATCCCATGTACCCCCCCAGGACATCCGTCGGTAACCGATATCCGTCGGTAACCGATATCCGTCGGTAACCGATATCCGTCGGTAACCGATATCCGTCGGTAACCGATTGATTTCAAAAAACAGCTGAGTATACTACGCGTTGTAATGTCAAACAAAGGACCGAACCGTAGCGCTTCCTGGACCCCGAAGGGGCGGCGGCGTTTTTTCGGATTCATGCGTGAACTGATGGGGCTGTGGTTACCCCTAAAATTTCGTCTCCGCTTTCAAAACCGGGAAGTGCTCGAAGGCCTCAAGCCACCCTACCTGCTGCTGCCCAACCATATCGGCTTCTGGGACCCGTTTATCGCAGGACTTCCCATTCGCCATCCCATTCACTACATGGTCGCCGACAGCAATTACCGCTCACCGGTACTCCGCCGGCTCCTTGAGTACATTGAGTCCATACCGAAAACCAAGAGCCGGAGCGACATGGAAAGCGTCAAGCGCATGCTCGCAATCCGGAGCGCCGGCGGAGTGATCTGTATCTTCCCCGAGGGAAGAAGAACCTGGGACGGTCGGTCTCTGCCGCTGATTTACTCAACGACTAAACTCATAAAGCTTTTGAAGATTCCCGTGATAACCGCGGTAATCGATGGAATGTATCACAGCCACCCCTGCTGGGCGCCGTCGGTGCGCCGTGGCCCGGTTACCGTCACATACGGTCGCCTGTTCGACGGGGATGAACTGCGGAATCTTTCCTCCGACGACATATACGAGCGCCTTTCAGAGGCACTGAATCACGATGATCACACGAGTCAATCGCAGTCCCCCAGTCGTTACCGTTCGCGTCGTCCTGCCGAGTTTCTTGAGCGTGCCCTGCACACCTGCCCCTCATGCCACGCGGTCGGCAACATGCACTCGAAACGAAGCCGTTTTGACTGTCGGAGCTGCGGCTACAGCGTGAAATACACCGAATACGGCTCATTCGAAACGGACGCCGGCGACGATTGTTTCCATTCTCCTGCTGAATGGAACGACTGGCAGATCGCCCACCACATCAATCGCATTGCAAAGATCAGAAGCGACGATTTCCAGCACATTATCCTCAAGACCTCAGGGCTCGAGCTTGCAGTTGGCTCCCGCTCCCGGCCGGTCGAGGCGGCAGGCTTCGGAACAATGACGCTGTACCGCGACCGTATGGAGTTTCTTTGTCGCAGGCCGCGCACACGCGTAGTGCATGAACGTGGACGCTTCGCTAATACGGATTTCATCCACACCGAGCGCGGTATTCTATTTGTATTTCCTCTCACGCATATCTCCGGATGGAACGTGCAGAACCACGAAAACTTCGAGTGGTATTACAATCACCAGCTGTTTCGCATTCGCGACCCTCGAGGACGCTTTTCCGGCTATAACTGGTACTCATTCATTAATATTCTGAACGGCCGACATCCTCAGGCAGCGCACATTGAAGCGTCCACCGGTACGCCTGATGAGTCGACGGACCCGCTTGTCCCCGAGCCGTCGCCTGCCGTACAGTAGGGTAATGAGTCTCATCTCCCCACGTGTTCTCAAAGGGTTTCGGGACATTCTTCCCGAGTCGGAACTTGTTCGCCGCACCCTCACATCACAACTCGAATCGGCGTTTCGACGGTTCGGATATGTACCGATCGATACTCCTACCCTCGAATACACTGAGGTACTCCTCGGTAAAGGCGGTGGCGAAACGGATAAGCAGGTATTCCGCTTCACCGACCACGGAGGGCGCGATGTATCAATGCGGTTCGATCTCACAGTGCCTTTCGCGCGGTACATGGCCGCACATCTTCCGGAGCTTTACACGCCGTTTCGCCGGTATCATATCGGAAAGGCATGGCGCGGTGAGAACACCCAACGCGGTCGATACCGGGAGTTCGTCCAGTGCGACTTTGATATCGTCGGTGTCGACAGCCCGTCGGCCGACGCAGATACGCTTCTCACTGCGATCGAAGCGTTTCGTGTTCTCGGTGTAGAACGTGTTCAGCTTCATGTGGCCCACCGGGGGCTCTTGAACCGTTTTCTTTCACAACTCGGCTGCGCGAACCTCAGCGATGAAATCCTTCGCACGATTGACAAGCTGCGCAAAGTCGGCCGGGAGCAAACCGAATCCGACCTTACATCACTTGTCGGAGCCGATACTGCGGCCCGGATTATCGAATATATAACCGCGAAAGGGCCTGCTCACGAGGTTGTCGACACCCTGGAGAAACTCGCTGGTGGACCTGCTGCAGATACTGAACGGATCCGTACCGTGCTGAATGCACTTGAAGAAGCGGGCGCCGGCAGCACGGTAACCTACGACCCTTCGATTACGCGCGGGCTGGACTACTATACCGGACTGGTATTTGAAACGTTCCTGCAGGATCTGCCGGAAATCGGCAGTGTCTGTTCAGGCGGACGCTACAACGATCTGGCATCGATCTACACAAAACAGAAGCTTCCGGGCATGGGTGGGTCAGTCGGCCTCGACAGACTGCTTGCGGCGCTTGACCAGCTCGAGCAGGGACCGGAAGCGATTCGCGCTTGCGACGTTCTTGTCTTCTGCTTCGATCAGTCGCTTCTCGGGTATTACCACCGGCTTGCCGGCGGACTCCGCGATGCAGGGTTCTCTGCAGAGGTCTATCCGGAGGCCCGAAAACTCGGCCAGCAGTTCTCCTATGCTGAAAAGAAAGGCATTCCCATTGCTGTAATCTGTGGCCCCGATGAAAAACAATCGGGTAAGATCAACTGTAAGGACCTTCGCAAGCGCGAGAGCTTCGAAACGACCGGATTACCCGAAGCTATCCGGGAAATAGAGAGCCGGCTCGGAGCACCATCGCATTGAATCCCAGAACACTTCCGGTCTACGACCAGCGCGAGCGAATTCTCTCAGCCCTGGTCGACCACCAGGTAATTGTTGTCGAAAGTCCAACCGGAAGCGGCAAGACGACGCAGATCCCGCTTATTCTCCATGAAGCCGGCTACACCGAGCGTGGGGTTGTGGGAGTCACCCAGCCCCGCCGTATCGCAGCAGTCAGTGTATGTGAGTACATAGCCGGGCAGACGGAAACAGCTGTCTCAGAGCTGGCCGGCTACAAAATGCGCTTTGACGATGCGACTTCACCGCAGACCCGCCTGAAGATCATGACCGACGGTATTCTGCTGCAGGAGCTCAAACATGACGAACTTCTGTCGCAATACAGCGTCATCATGGTCGATGAAGCCCATGAGCGCAGCCTCAACATCGACTTCATCCTGGGGCTTCTCAAACGGGTCCTCGCCGAGCGACCGGATTTCCGAGTCATCGTCAGCTCGGCAACAATCAAGGCGGAAACATTCAGCGACTACTTCAACGACTGCCCGGTGGTTCGTATTGAAAGCCCGATGTATCCGGTGGCAATTCATTACGAGCCACCTGCCGACAGCAACAGTCCCGAAGAGCTGGTTTACCGCATTGTCGATATTGTCGAACGCACCGTAGATGATGCTGAAGCTCATGAGAGGGCCGATGGGGCGGAACAGCCGGGAGGCGACATACTGGTCTTCCTCAGCGGCGAGAAGATAATCAAGGACTGCATCGCCTCCCTTTCCAAATGCCGTGTTGCGAAGAAGCTGCATCTACTGCCGTTATACGGGCGGCTTTCGCGTGAAGAACAGGATCGTGTCTTTCCGCCCCCGCCTCCCGGGAAAACCAAAGTGGTAGTATCCACGAACATTGCCGAGACGAGCGTTACCATTGACGGCATTTCAACGGTGATCGATTCGGGTCTGGCTAAACTGAACCATTACAACCCGCGAACCTATACATCCAGCCTTATAGAACAGCCGATTTCGCGGGCAAGCGCGGACCAGCGGCGGGGCCGGGCCGGTCGAACCCGTCCTGGAACCTGTTATCGGCTTTATAGTGAAGAGAGCTATGAGTCCCGCGAGCCATTTACCACAGAAGAGATTTATCGCACCGACCTGTCTGAAGTTGTGCTGCGAATGGCCGAACTGGGCATTCACGATTTCGAACACTTCGATTTTATTTCCCCGCCGTCACGACGCGGAATAGCAGGTGCTATAGAAACGCTTGAACTGCTTTCCGCCCTCGATTCCCGCGACCGGCATCTCACCGAGACCGGCGAGCGAATGGCGCGCTTCCCGCTTTCGCCGAGACACAGTCGCATTATCGTCGAAGCAATGCAGGAGTACCCTGACGTTATCGACGAAGCGGTGACCGCCGCTGCGTTTCTGACAAGTCAGACTCCGTTTATCATGCCGGAGGGAGAGGAAGCTGATGCACGGCGGGCTCATCATGCGTTTCGCGACTCGCGAGGTGACTTCGTAAGCTATCTGAAGCTGCTCGAGGCGTACCGGAATGCAAACCGCAAGGAGAAGTTCTGCAATCGCTACTATCTCGAACCGCGGGCAATGGCCGAAATACGCAATGTGGCTGACCAACTCGCCGAGATTGTCACTGAGTTCGGCGTCCCGGTCGGACACGGAGGATCAAAGACGGACTTTCTCTGTGCAGTTGCCACCGGGCTGATTCAGTTCGTATGCGTGCGTTCCGGCAGAACTCAGTACCGGAGCATGACAGCCGATCACATCCAGATTCATCCGGGAAGCGGCATGTTCCGTGAAACGCCTCGTTACATCGTTGCCGGAGAAATCGTACGCACCTCACGAACGTTCGCGCGAAGCGTGTCTCCGCTTGAAAGAAGCTGGTTAAAGCGCGTTTCACCCGAACTCATGCACAGGCTCGACGAACACGATCCGAAGGGCGGAAAAAAAGGCAGGGAGCCCTCCGCGGAGAAAAAACGTGACACAACCTGGCAGATTACCGTCCGGGGTACAACGTTTCAACTCAAGCCCCACAAGGGGAAGAAGAAAAGCGTAATCTGTCCATGGGACGATGTTGTCGCTGTCGCGGGAGATCGCCAGGTTTCGATTCCGGAGAATCAGGCAAATCTGCGCGCAACTGTTCTTTTCCGCGGGCAGGAACTGCTCGCAGGCGAACGATTCGGGACTATTTTAAACCTTGCTCCCTATATTCAACTGCCGGACGATATTGTCGAACAATGGCCACGGAAACGCACATTCCAGGCGGAGCTCCACGGTGAAGAAATCCTCGAGTCGTTACAGTTTGTGCTGAAGTTCAGTAAGCTCAAGAAGTCAGGACGGTCCCTCGGCGTTATTGCGTTGAAGACCGGAGAACCGGGGGTGTATTACTTCAAACCCATGCGACGATATTCTCAAGCCGTTGAAGAATCCCTTGCAAGTCTGGAATTTCTAATCGATGAGGTCGATGACAGCGAGGGCCACGCAGGCAGTACTTACCGGTTGCTCTCCGATATTTACGAAATACTGTAACGGCGCCAATTCCTGCAACTGTTACAGGACAGCGCGTACGTCGGATTCTGCGACCGGCATGACCACAGTGTCGCCGATGTTTCTCGAGAGGACAAACCGCACCGAACCCCCGACACGTTTTTTGTCCTTCTGCATAGCCGACAGTAAACGGTCCGGGTCGGCAATCCCGGGCTCGGTTCGGTATCCGTAACGCCTGAGCAACGTCACAACGCGCTCAGCGTATTCATCTCCGGTTACTCCCACGCGTTGTCCGAGTGCAAGTGCCCGGGCTACCCCCCACGCAACAGCTTCACCATGCGTCCACTCACCGAAGCCGGCGACCGCCTCAAGCGCATGCGCGAATGTATGCCCAAGATTCAGGAACGCACGGTTTCCACGCTCAAGGTAATCGTCCTGTACCACTGAAGCTTTCACCTGTACTGAGCGCCGTACCAGTTCCTCGACCTCGGCGGGTTCCCGCTTCAGCACTGCCTCTACGTCATCTTCAAGAAGCTTAACAAGCGCTCGATCGCCAAGCATTGCCGTCTTGATAACTTCGGCAAGCCCTGACAGATACTCTCTCGACGGCAGTGTTTCTACAAGCTCGGGAGCTACGCGCACCTGCGAGGCAAGATGAAAGGTACCGACCATATTCTTGTAGCCGGCGAAATTAATGCCCGTCTTACCACCGATAGCTGCATCCACCATAGCGAGCAGGGTCGAGGGAATGAGAACGGTGTCGACGCCACGCAAATACAGACTCGATGCGAATGCAGCCACATCGCACACAACCCCACCCCCTACAGCAGCGAACGAGGCGTTACGGTCGTATCCTTTTTTCAACGCATGCCGCAGGATCTGTTCCACCGCCGGCCATGATTTGCCGGCCTCCCCGGCCGGGAGGACAACACGATCGGAACGGCTCGGGATTACACCAAGAGGTTCAGTGTTTACGTCGCAGATCCAGAGTGCGTTCTCAAGTCCCTCGGCGCAGGCTTCTCTTTGAGACGGGATAACTGAACTTTCTCCCGCCGGAAGTGAAACATGAGCCCATTCGCCATATTCATGAGCGCGAGTAGTAATAGACATGCGAATTCAAAAGGCGTGACGCATAGGTGGATTACTGATTCGTGTGCTGAAACGTTTCTACGAGTTCCTGCTGTATTTCCGCCTCAGCCTTGAGCGAATCAACAAGCCGCTTTACAAAGGGATCGGTGATTGAATAAATGCGGCGATTGCCCTGAACCTCCGATTTAACAATCTCCTTGTCTTTAAGAACGGCAAGATGCTGCGAAACGACAGGTTGCGGCTGGCGAACGCAGACCCAGAGTTCGGACACGCATGGCTCCGACTCACGAGCAATTGCGCACAACAACTGCAGTCGAACCGGATGTCCACAAACCTTCAGTTTCTGAGCTATGGAGTTTAATTTGGAGTCGGTCATATTCTCGCGCCGCCTTTGTGACTATTCATTCTTCTATATAGAATCTTATCAAAAGGGATCGAATAAGGCAACGTCCCATCCCTGCTACGTGATAAAATTCACATATAATTCCATCGGTTCGCAAGAGGCGGCGCGTATGTCTCACCGACGAATTTGCTGGATTTTCCTATCGTCGGCTATGCACTCTTGGAGCCGGAGGCATCCCCTCCCGAGCCACCGGTGGAGGAATCACTGCCCGACGATGTGCTTTCCCCCGTCTTGCTGTCACTCCGGTCAGCGGTGCCGTTGTTCGAGTTGCTGCCGGCGGAAGATTTCGAAGAACGACTGTCGTTCACATAGAATCCACTACCCTTGAAAATGATTCCCATTCCACCGCCAATCAGTCGACGCAGGGTCTCTTGATTGCAAGACGGACACTCAACGAGCGGTTCTTCCGACATTGTCTGAAAAGCTTCAAAGGCATGACCACATGCTTTGCACTCGTAATCGTAACTTGGCATTCTGTTGCTCTCCAATCCAGGCTGCAGCCTCCGTTCATCCGCCTACCAGCGCATGCGTACCGGAAGACCCGCCTGCATCATCTCCTGTTTTATATCTTGTACTGTATAATCGCCAAAATGTACCATACTGGCAACAAGTGCTGCATCTGCCGCACCGTTGCGGAAGACGTCAACAACGTGTCCGGGAGTCCCGGCACCGCCGCTGGCGACCACCGGTACGGTGACCGCCTCGGACACCTTGCGTGTAAGCACACACTCGTAGCCATCCCTCGTCCCGTCAGCGTCAATACTGTTGAGAACAATCTCTCCTGCGCCTCTGTCTACCGCTTCGAGTGCCCACTCAAGCGCGTCCCGCTCGGTAGCGACACGCCCCCCATTTGCATACACACGGTAGCCGCTCGGCATGCCGGCATCGGCCTTCGCATCCATTCCGAGAACAATACACTGGCGGCCGAATCGCTTCGCACCTTCGTTGATAATCCCGGGATTTCTGACTGCCTGGCTGTTCACGCTGACTTTCTCAGCGCCCGCCAACAACACATCGCGCATGTGGTCAACCGAACCTATTCCGCCCCCAACCGAGAATGGAACGAACACCTGCTCCGCTACCGCGCGTACGGTGTCGATCATTATCTCCCGCTTCTCTGCGCTTGCCGTAATATCGTAGAAGACAAGCTCATCCGCACCGGCCTCATAATACGCTGACGCCATGGACACAGGATCGCCGACGTCTACGTTGTCCTTGAATCGGACCCCTTTTGTTGTGCGGCCGTCGCGCACATCGAGACACACGATCACACGTTTTTCGAGCATAGCGTCACCCGCTCCTCCAACGGTAGCATTCGCGAAAACTGAACTGCCGCGCTCCGGATCGCACTACGTACGATCCTGATCGCACTAATTGAAAGAAAGAAAGTTTTCCAGCAGCCGCAGTCCAAATCTACCGCTTTTTTCCGGATGAAACTGCACTGCGAGGACATTATCTTTCGCCACTGCCGACGCGAACGTGTGTATATACTCGGTCGTTGCCAGGACATATTCGTCGCCGGTAGGCAGCGGATAATATGAATGCACGAAATAAAAACTCGCGTCTTCAGGAATATTTTCGAATATCGGATGTTTCCCGGATTTGCCGGCGTACCGCGAAGGAACTACCCTGTTCCACCCCATATGCGGCACCTTGTACCCGGCATCCTGCGGAAAAGCACGCGCTTCCCCGGGAATAAGGCCGAGACAGGTGGCTCCGCTTTCCTCAGAGCGTTCGAGAACAATCTGGGCCCCCAGACATATACCAAGCACGGGCGAGCCTTCAGTGGCAAAGCGTGTAAGCAGATCATCCATTCCGCCGGCTTTCATCTCCCGCATGGCCGCAGCCGCATCGCCCACTCCTGGAAAAATGAGACGGTCGCACCCCGACAAGGCATCCGGTTCCGATGAAACAAGGAAGTCGGCGCTGAGCGCGCGCAACGCGGTTTCAACGCTTTTGAGATTACCCGCTCCGTAGTCGATTACACCTGTGCTCACGCTTCCTCCACTGCTCGATCCACTCCGAGCGTTCCCAGGAACCCGGCCGCCCATTCGCGCAACCGATCCTCGTCTGCCGGCAAACCGCCATACACGATGCTGCTGCCACTCCTCTCGACAGTAAGCTCCGAGACCGGTACCCCCTCGGCAAGCGAACCAATAACCAGGCGCGCAATTACGCTGAAAACCCGCGCTGCCTGCTCATCACCAAGCTCAATCGTACCGTAAAGTTCGTATGGCAGTGTATCGTCGCTGTTGGCGCGAGAGCGAACATTAACCGACAGCGATTCAAGCGGCAAGCGCGCGGCCTGCTGCGGAAGCGCGTCCTGGAGGTCCTCGCCTATTCGGGGCAGAAGAAGGGAAAGCTCTGCATCGCCATCGAGTGCCACCGCATCCGGGGGAGGTTCGTTGAGCGCAGCGCGCTGCACCATCTGTCGCATACCCCCGTTTGAGAATAACACTAACGCTCCCGAGGGAACCGCGAGTTCCCCAATCCCCTCCCGTTCTTCGAAGAACGGCCGCGAGGATATATCAGTGTCGACTGTCTGACGTCGCCAGCGCCTGCTCATCGTGAGACCGAAGCGCATTCGCCTGCCGGGATACGAGCCGGAAGCCGCCGCGCTGATAGCACCGGCGCTATCCCGGGAACCAACTGCAGCCACCACGCGTTCGCTGTCCTGAAGGATATCGTCAATCTCTTCGGCTTCCAGAGCGAAGCTTCGAACAATATCGTCTATTAACGAGTCAAGGTACCCGGTTCTCATCGCCAGATACACCGAAGCATCCGCGGGCAGTGCCGCTTCCGCTCGCTCAGGTGCAAGCGGAAGATCTGTCGCGCAGGAGAACACGAAGAGGAAAAGCGCGCCGGCAACGACGCCGCGTTTTGTGCTCCGGGCCCGGTTCATTGCACCTTTTCCAGCTCAATTCGGCAATCGTAGTCGCCTACTCGAACTTCAGCAGCGCCATTGGCTGTGCCCACCGAAATATCGACGGCAAGCGTTTCGTTCATAATATAGTCCCTGAACAGTTCCACCGCTTCGGTAATCATCTCGTCACCGTCGACAGACAGGCGAATGCGATCGGTAACCGCAAAGTCGTTTTCTTTCCTGAGACTCTGAACGGTGCGTATGAGATCACGCGCAACTCCCTCCCGCGCGAGTTGCGGCGTAATCTCGGAATCGAGCGCGACAGTCAGACTGTCTTCATTAAGCACCTTCAGGTTTTCCTTCTCGAAACGCTGCACTTCGACCCGTTCAGCATCGAGCTCAAGCGGCTTTCCATTCACTTCCAGGTGCAGGATATTTCCGTCGAGCAGGCTCTGAATTTCCGCACCGGACAGCGCAGAGATCTGCTTTGCCGCTTCCTTGATATCCGATCCAAGTTCGGGGCCAAGTACACGATAGTTCGGTTTCGCACTGTACTCAACGAGTTCTTCTTCGTTTTCGCGGAAAACAACCTCTTTGACATTCAGCTCGTCACGAACAATGTCGAGCATCTCGCGAAGCACCCGCTTTTCTTCCGGATTCCGTGTGACCAGGTAAAGAGCTGAAAGTGGCTGCCGGTTTTTGAGATTATGCATACTCCGCAGCGCACGTCCCATGCGCACTGCCTTTCTCGTGGCTGCCATCTTTGCCTCGAGATCGTCATCACGCCGGCTTTCGCGTGCTATCGGATAGTCACACAGGTGGACGCTTTCCGGATCCGCGTCGGTTTTGAGGTTCTGGTATATTTCTTCAGTCACGAACGGAATGATCGGGGCTGCTGCAGTGACAACCGTCTTTAAGACGGAATACAGCGTTCCGTACGCCTGCTCTTTGTCGTTATCGTTTTCACTGCGCCAGAACCGTCGCCGGGAGCGGCGAATGTACCAGTTGTTCAGCAGATCAATGAAGTCGACAATCGGTTCGCATGCACGCTGCAGATCATACCGGGAGAGCGCAGCATCTGTGCGCTGCACCATGGTTTCGGCTTCACTGAGAATCCATCTGTCCAGCGGATTTGCCGGATCATTCGGAGCGCCGGAAGGCTTGATTCCGTCGATATTGGCGTAGGTAACGAAGAAACTGTAGGCGTTCCACAGGGGGATATTCACGCTCTTCAGAATTTCCTTAACCGATTCATCCGAGAACTTCAGATCCTCTCCGCGCACTACCGGTGAGTTCATGAGACACATACGAAGCGCATCGGCGCCGTACTCCTCAATGATCTCCATCGGATCCGTGTAATTGCGCTGACTCTTGCTCATCTTCTTGCCGTCGGCTGCAAGTACAAGCCCGTTGACGACCACATTCTCGAAAGCAGGTTTATCGAACAGGGCTGCGGCAAGAACGGTCAGCGTATAAAACCACCCACGGGTCTGGTCGAGCCCTTCCGAAATGAAGTCAGCAGGGAAATTCTTCTCAAACCATGCCTCATTTTCAAACGGATAGTGATTCTGCGCGTAAGGCATCGCACCGCTTTCGAACCAGCAGTCGAGCACCTCCGGTACTCGACGCATCGTTCCCTTTCCGTCAGGACTCGGCCAGGTCAGCTCGTCCACGAAATGCTTATGCAGGTCTTCCACGTTGTGGCCGACACGCGCTTCGAGTTCTTCCCGACTTGAAATAACCTCGGTATACCCGCTTTCGTCACTCTTCCAGACAGGAATCGGATTGCCCCAGAAGCGGTTGCGGCTTATTGCCCACTCTTTTGCGCCCTCCAGCCATTTGCCGAAACGCCCATCGCGAAGATGTGACGGAACCCAGTTGATGCGCTGGTTTGCGTCGATCATATTCTGCTTGATCTTTTCGACATCCACAAACCAGCTGGTCACAGCCCGGTAGATAAGCGGGGCGTCAGTGCGATAACAGAATGGGTAAGGGTGACGATAGGTTTCGCGTTTGACGAGTTTCCCTTCGTTTTTAAGCTTCCTGATAATGTCCTTGTCCGCATCCTTCACGAACAGGCCCTGATAATCCGGCACCTCGTCGGTAAATGCACATTCGTCGTCGATCGGCAGAACGACCGGCAAGCCACTTCCCTCGAGTACCTTGTAGTCGTCTTCACCAAAACCTGGAGCTATATGCACAATTCCCGTTCCTTCTTCGGTGGTAACGAAGTCGGCAACGTGAACTGCGAATGCACCCTGCTCGGCGAGATGGGCGAAATATGGGAACAACGGCTCATAGCGCAGTCCTTCAAGGTCGCCGGCGCTCGGGCGTTCGACGATCTCATATTCTTCGCTATCGCGATAGTAATCGCCAAGACGCTCTTCAGCGAGAATGTAGAAGTCCTCGCCGTCCTTAACCTTGACGTAGGAAACATCCGGTCCGACAGCAAGCCCCAGATTGCTCGGCAGAGTCCAGGGTGTCGTTGTCCAGGCAAGCAGATAGGTATTCGGCTGCCCGGATACCGCAAAGCGCACGGTAATCGCCGGATCATCGACGTCACGATATCCGCCGAGATTCACCTCAAAGTTCGACAGGGGAGTCGCGAGCTTGGGACTGTACGGCAGAATGTAGTAGCCTTCGTATACCAGTCCTTTCTCCCACAGACGCTTGAACACCCACCATATGGTCTCCATATAGTCGGGGTCCATGGTCTTGTAATCGTTATCGAAATCGACCCAGCGCCCCATGCGGGTTACAATCCGCCGCCACTCGTCGGTATAACGCAGCACAATTGACCGACACGCCTCGTTAAATCTGCCGACACCGTAATTCTCGATCTCGTATTTTCCAGAGATACCGAGTTCTTTTTCCATTTCGTACTCGACAGGAAGTCCGTGACAATCCCAGCCAAAGCGTCGGTCGACCTTGTTGCCCTTCATTGTCTGAAATCGAGGAATAATGTCCTTTATCGTGCCGGGAACGAAATGGCCGAAGTGCGGCAGGCCGGTTGCAAACGGGGGGCCGTCGTAGAACACAAACTCATTTGCCCCCTCACGCATACGCAGGGACTGTTCGAAAATATCCGCCTTTTCCCAGAATTCGAGGATCGAAACCTCCATGTCGGGAAAACTTACTTTCGGATCAACAGGCTTATACAATCGGGTCCTCCTTGCATACCGTGAATCGGGAGACTCTGCCACGATCGAACACCGGCCCAGTTGCCGGCAAATGGGCGAATACTCCGTCTCGCTTCAGGGATGCAGAAAATAAACGCCGGAAACATGCCGAACTGATTTACCCGGCTTCCGGCGCACATTAGTACGAGATATGATATGAGTGTAGAAACCGCTCATACGGGTGTCAACCTGCCCCGGGATCTGCGACACACATCACGCACCCCGGAAGATCCCTGGTACACATCGA
>CAZMEV010000077.1:3091-15326 GCA_964565375.1 uncultured Spirochaetaceae bacterium | reverse complement strand
CCTCAGGACAGCGAATCAACCGCGCTGGGGACGATGCTTCCGGGCTTGCGGTAAGTGAGAAGATGCGCGCCCAGATTCGCGGTCTCGACCGGGCCGAAATGAATGCGGCGGACGGTATCTCGCTTATTCAAACGACCGAAGGCTATCTGCAGGAAACCCAGGATGTGCTTCAGCGACTGCGCGAGCTGTCGGTGCAGGCCTCCAACGGTGTATACACCAACGAGGACAGAATGCAGATCCAGGTCGAAGTAAGCCAGTTGGTCGATGAGATCAACCGGGTAGCAAGTCATGCCGAGTTTAACGGCTTGACTCTCATGACCGGCCGTTTCGCGGCCGAAACCGGTGAAAACGAGGTAACCGCGAGCATGTTCTTCCATATCGGAGCGAACATGGATCAGCGCATCCAGGTTAACATCGGTACTATGACCGCCCAGGGGCTTGGTCTGCAGGGACTTTCCGGTCCTCCGCAGTCGGCTACGTTCATTTCGCTCTCCACTCCGGATAGTGCGAACGCGGCGATCGGCACGATCGACGAGGCCCTCCAGCAGGTAAGCAAGCAGCGGGCAGACCTCGGCGCCTATCAGAACCGACTCGATTATGCGCGACAGGGACTTGATATCGGTTCCGAGAATCTGCAGGCGGCGGAAAGCCGCATCCGTGATACGGATATGGCGGATGAAATGGTTAACTTCGTCAGAAACCAGATCCTCAGTCAGTCTTCTACGGCTATGCTCGCGCAGGCGAACCAGACGCCGCAGAACGTTCTTCAGCTTCTCCAGTAAGCAATTCGCGATTCGGCTTGCGGCATCCCCTTCTTCGGAAGAGGATGCCTTTTTTTTTCTGAACTCCTGCCGTAAAATACCGCTTCTGTAATGAAGACTGTTCCTGTAACACTCGATCAACTCCCGGATTATATCCTCGAATTCGCCCAAGTCTTCGATAAGGCAGGATACTCCGCCTATCTTGTTGGCGGCGCCTTACGGAACATGGTACTCGGGCTTGATGACGGGGACTTTGATATTGCCACCGACGCGACGCCTGAAGTGGTTCAAAAGCTTTTTCGCAGAACAATTCCAACAGGAATTGAACATGGCACAATAACGGTGCTGTTCAGCCGAAAGCAGCTGGAGGTAACGACCTTCCGGGTGGAAACCGAGTATAGCGATGGCAGGCATCCGGATTCAGTGGAGTATGCGGCGAACATAACAGACGATCTTTCGCGTCGGGATTTTACCGTAAACGCTATGGCCCTGGATCTTGTCAGCGGAGCCTTCGTGGATCCGTTTGATGGGCTGCGAGACATTTCCAGGCGAATCATACGAACCGTTGGCAGTCCCGCCGAACGGTTCCGGGAAGATGGCCTGCGTCTTATGCGTGCCCTGCGATTCAGTGCTGTGCTTCAGTTCAAGATCGAGGGGGAAACCGAACGCGCGCTTGAACTGGAGCGGGATATGATTCGCTCGGTTTCTCCCGAAAGAATCCGCGATGAACTGTGGAAGCTCCTGGAAGCCGAAAACCCGTGTGATGCGATACGGACGATGGCGGAGACCGGGCTGCTCGAAATCGTCCTGCCCGAGCTCGACCGGTGCAGAGCTGCGCCGGGCGGGGGTGATTTTGATCTGTTCAATCACCAGCTGCGCACATGTGCGAATTTGCCGGCTAACCGGGTTGCGCTGCGGATTGCGGGCCTGCTGCACGACGTAGGAAAGGTATCAACTCGAGATCGCGATGTTGCCGGAAACGTTTCCTATGACGGGCACGCCGAAGCGGGTTCCGAAACGGTGGATGCCGTTCTCAGGCGCCTGAGATTGCCGAATCGCACCATCCGCTACGCAGCTCACCTGGTCCGCGAGCACATGATCGGGTATGACCCTCAGCACTGGTCCGATGCTGATATCCGTCGCCTTCTGTCCAGGGTTGGAAGAGAGTATTTCGATGACCTGGTAACACTCAGGGAAGCAGATACAAAGGCAAAAACGGTCACGCCGGTTGAGAATGCGGCGGAGTCAGAAGCGGCATTACGAAAGCATGCTGAGCGAATACTCGCTGCACAGCATGCGCTGCGCATCCGCGATTTGCGCATAAGCGGCAATGATCTTGCAGAGGAAGGTATTCCGCGCGGCCCGGAAATGGGAACTGTTCTTCAGGCGCTGTTGGAAACGGTGCTCGATGATCCGGAACAGAACGATAACGCCACCCTGCGCACGATTGCGCGAAACTACTATCATTCCCGCGTTGTACCGCACTCAGACAAAGACAGCGAGTAGCACGCCCGGACAACCGGATCAACGCTCGCTATCCGGTTTCCCTTTCGAACGGCTCCGGGAGGTCGACCGGTTCTGAGAGGTGCTCTTCTTCCTGCGTCCAGATTTCGAGTCTCCGGACCCCGGTTTTGCCGCCTCACTGTCACTGTTGGACTTACTGTCGCTGTTGGACTTGTTGTTGCTTGATCGCCTCCCCCGCCCTCGCCGGCCGGAAGCTTTTGCGGTATTGCTTCTGGACTCTTCGTCAGTCACTGACGCTTCAGCCGACTCCTCAGGGGATTCTCCGGTGAGCGCTTCATAAGCGATGCCTGCGGCGTTCTGTTCGGCGGCTTTCTTGTTTTTGCCTTTGCCGGGGCCGTAGGTGGTATCTCCGATCCGAACTTCCATCCAGAATGTTTTGTCATGGTCCGGCCCGGTGCGCTTCTGCAGGCTATACCGGGGATATGTACGGAAGTTCTTCTGCACGTACTCCTGCAGCAGGGTTTTGTAATCTTTCTGATGTCTGTCTTCTACGACTTTTTCGATCTCGGGAACAAGAAGTCGAAGGATGAACTTCTGAGATGCTTTGAATCCCTGGTCAAGGAAGTAGGCCCCGAAAATTCCCTCCATACAATCTGCAAGGAGAGCCTTTTTCGAGCGTCCGCCGGAGTGTTCCTCGCCTTTCCCGATGAGAATGAAATTGTCGACTTTCAACGAACGCGCGATGCCCGCAAGACTGTCTTCGCTTACAACAAACGACTTGATTTTGGCCAAGTCTCCTTCGGCCTTCTCTGGAAACTGCAAAAACAGATATTCCGCAACCACAAGACCGAGAACGGAATCTCCGAGAAACTCAAGCTTTTCATTATTACCGATTTCCTCGGAGGTTTCGTTCGCAAATGAGCGATGAGAAAATGCAAGGTTCAGAAGCTCAGGCCTTCTGAACCGGATTTTCGCATGTTTCTCAAACAGTTGAAGCTCTTTCTTCCGTTCGGGTTCGACCGGAAGAGTGAGCAGGGGCGCGCGATTTTTTGGAAATCGCACTGAATCCCCCTATGTCTCAGTTCGTCTGGCTTTGAATGTAGTCGAGCGCGTCCTTGACCGTCTCGAACTCATTGGCCTTTTCGTCGGGAATGGTAATGCCAAGCTCTTCCTCGATCGCATAAACAAGCTCGTATGTGTCGAGGCTGTCGGCACCGAGATCCTGTCGGAAGGAGGACTCGAGCGTAATCTTGCTCTCGTCTATTTCGAGCTTATCGGCGATAAGCTTTTTCATTTTTTCGAACATCTGGTCATCCATCGTAAATATCCTCCTGATTCTGTGTTCAACCGCTGAATGCGGCTGTTAATCGAGCTCCTGGGGCTCAATGACCTGTCGGCCCTTGTAGAATCCACACTTTTTGCATACACGATGCGGAAGCTTCTTGGATCCACAGTTGGAACAGGTGACAAGATTAGTGACGCGCAACTTACCGTTAATGGCGTTACGTCTACGCGTACGTGCTTTGGAATGCTTAAACTTTGGTACTGCCATGTCTTATTTATATCCTTACATTTGTATAAAAATTGCAGTTACAGGCAGACATACTGCCGGAGCGGTGGCGCAAGGCTATCCTTACTTGTTGCCCACTGTCAAGAACTTGTCATTTTCTCCTTGAGCCGATGCGCAACATGGTCGGGAACCATGGTGGAAATATCACCGCCGAGCCGTGCGAGCTCCTTGATGGCTGAGCTGCGCAGCACGAAGTACTGAGGGTCAGTAGGTACGAAAATCGTCTCGACGTTGGGGTTCAGTCCCTTATTCACCATTGACAGTTCGAACTCGTAGTTGAAATCTGCGAGCGCACGGACTCCCCGGACCATCATTCGTGCTCCGACCTGCTCCGCAAACTTCACAACCAGCTTGTCCCAGGGATGCACGGAGATATTGGGATATTTGCCGACAATCTCCTGCATCATTTCTACGCGCTCTTCAAGAGTGAATGTATATTTCTTGGAAACATTGTCGGCCACGACAACAAAGATTTCATCGTACATATCGTAGATGCGGTCGATGATATTAATGTGGCCGTTTGTCGGCGGGTCGAAGCTGCCCGGGAAGATGGCCTTCAGCATATGCGCTTGATTCTACGCACTCGATCAGCGGCGGTCAAACCGGTGTTCTATAACCGAAACGGCATTTCCGGGGTTGACCGGGTGACGATATACTTCCTGTACGATCTGCTGCGTCAAAGCGGTCGCAATACGGGAAATGGCCTGATTCAGGTATTCAGCCTCCTGGACTCGAGTCTTGAGTCGTTCAAGCTGGTGGGGATCACTTGGTTTGGGGGTTCGAGCCATCTCAGCTGCTACTCCATGTAGAACGCATCGTCAATTGCATAGACTTCCATCCCATCCGGATCGATAAAAAGCACGTCGAAATGCACCACGGGTTGTTCTTCCATCGGCATGGACGCAAGATAGCCGCTTGCAACCCGGGCTATCCGGGCCTGTTTCCGTCGACCGACCGCGTATTCGAGTTCGCCCCGATCGAAGGTTCGCCAGCTCTTCACTTCGACAAATCGATATTCGCCCCGGCATTCTGCAATAATATCGACTTCTGCCCCGAATAATCTGAAGTTCTGTTCGAGAATTTTCCACCCGCGTTCTTCGAGATATTCTATAGCCCTGCGTTCTCCGCTTCGACCGCGATCCCGCGTAGACTCACTCACGATGTTCAGGACCCTTACTGGCCCGTTCCCGAGCCTTTCTGGCTCTGAGCGTTCGGGTTGCTCTGAGCGTTCGGGTCTGACCGTAAGTCCTTCGGGTCGATCGCACGAACGATAAAAAGTTGTTTCTCTTTGGATAGATCGATGGTATCGCCGCTGTCGTCTTTCGCCCATGAGCCGGTTTCATCGATCATGATTTTGACCTTCGGGCGCAAGGGAGCTGATTCGTTTACCGCTATAACCCTTCCAACCGCGGAGTTATTCAACAGCACGACGCTGCCGAGCGGATACAAGCCCATGGTTCGAATAAAAACTTTGAGGATTTCCGGATCGAATCTTCGTCCGTTGTCACCAAGGATTGTGCGCATGGCGCGGTATCCGATCATGGAGTCACGATACGGGCGCTTGCTAATCATCGCTTCGAAGGCGTCGGCCACGGCAATTATGCGCGCATGCATGGCGATTTTCTGTCCCTTCAATCCGCGCGGGTATCCTGTTCCGTCCCATCGTTCCTGGTGCTGAAGTGCTGCCTGGCCGATTGCATCGGGATAGCCGAGCTCACGAACGAGAATTTTGTAACTGTGGATGGGATGGGTTTTTATCTGCTGGAGTTCTTCGCCGGTGAGTTGTCCACTCTTGTTCACCACTTCTTCGGGAAGTCGGAGCATTCCGATATCGTGAGTGAGTGCAGCCGTCGCGAGCTCCAGGATCTTATGTTCTGTCATGGACATTTGCCGAGCAATCAGAATCGACAACGCGGCACTGTTGAGCGCATTCTGCTCAAAAGAGCTCTCTCCCTGCAGGCCGTAAAGAATATATTGGACGAGTTCGTCGCGGCGGACGCGCAACTCACCGTTCAATCCGTCGACGACCTGATCTATGGTGTCGGTTGTTATCCTCTCCCGCCGGCGTATCGCCCCGTAAATGCCGGCCATTCGCTCGCTGAGATCTTTGTAAAAAGAGATTATTTTTCGATAATCTTCGCTTTCGAACACCGCATCGAGAATATTATTGGAGCCGGATGCTTCTGCGCTCTCCGGGTCATAAGGTTCTCCCTCTCCGTACACGGTTGTAATGTTCCATTTCTTGAGCCGGTCGATCTCCCGTTGCTTGATTGGAACCATTTTCGGTACGAACAGCGTATCTCCTTCAATGTATAAAGGGCTGGTGAACTTCATACCGGCTTTAAGTTCAGAAACATTGTAGGTATTCATGACTGTTCACTCCGTTCACGCAGGCCCGACACAAACACCAGTAACTCTGCAACAATTTCGTACATTGATTCCGGAATCATTTGTCCCGGATCAAACGAAAAGAGCGTTTCGGCTGCGAAGGGTTGTTCGACGCATGGAATGCTGTATTTCTCTGCAAGATCACGAATTCGCTCGGCCTGATACCCTTTTCCCTTCGCGAGGATAAACGGCGCGGGGAGGCTCTGGTCGTAGCGCAACGCAACAACTTTTTCCTTCATTCTATACGTTCCTGTCAAACGGCCGAAGAATACTTTCTAAAGCTTCATCGCTGAATCCGTCGAGAGATGAGCTTACAGAAATCGTATCGACATGAATACCAAGGGGCTGTAGGGCCTCTCGAAGCCGGTTGATGCTGCTGTTGCCGAAATCCGCAACACGTGCGCTGTTTGTAGCTATGCGTACAGTATTCGATCCCCTCGTCCAGTGGCTCTGCACCCGCACTTTATTCCAGGATATCCGCAGTGTAGCCATGTCCGCGGCGCCGGTGGAATCGAAGCGAAGCGCAAGAGTTACCGTGTCGAAGGGGTCTACCGGCAGGGGTATAATCGTCCAGTGTGGGGATTCCCGTCGGTAGTGATTAAACAGATGCAACTCGTGGACAGCATCCGGGTCGCGTTCCAAGTGGTCAGAGAGTGCGCGAGCGAGCTTTTTGCGGCTCTCTGTTGTAGAGCCTGCAGCTCTTTTTCTGCGTCCGGAAACCGAGAATGGGCTCTGCTCGTTGTGTCTCCCGCCTTCCCTTTTCTGATAACCACCATTATCCCCGTGGTCCTCGGAATCTCCTGAACTGAGCAGTGGCAGCAGGCTGGAATCGAGGCTTTGAGGGAGTCCTTTCTGTCGCAACAGGGCGATCAGTCTCGCAGCGAATGGCAGGTCTTCCCGCGCTGTTCGCAGCCTTCGAACGCCGGCTTCGAGTGCCGCGGGGTCAAGTGCAAGTCCGCTCCTTGCAAAGGCCTCGGTAATTGCTCTGAAGCCTGCCGAGTCCGGGAGATTCAGACGGTGCAACAGTCCGGACTCAGCGTCCGGGACGAGCTCAAGTACTACGCGTCCCTGCGAGTCCTTTCCAAGCACGACAGCCCGAATTTCACTGCCTTCGGTGAGAGTGGGGAGATTCTGTGTTCGATCGGCGATAAAAAACGAGCCGTCGAGCGATATTCGAAGCCTTCCGTCGGAAAACACACTGTTAACGCGCACGGTCAGCACTCGCCCGGGATTCAGCTGCACCGCGGCAGGCAGTGTAAACGATCCGGTTGATCCGAAGTGAACCGGGTTCACCGAATGATACCCTCGCTATCGACCCCTTTTTTCGACAAAGCAGCCGGCATTCGCCTCCGGAGTCCTCGCGATGGACTCCGGCTCTAAACACGTACAGGTTTCGCGTTATTTCTTCTTCTTCACAAGTTCCGGGACCTTGGCGCCCTTACCAACCCGTCCGCGAATGTAGTAAAGCTTGGCGCGGCGTACCCGGCCACGTCGACTGACATCGATTTTCTGGATTCGTGGTGAAACAAGCGGAAAGACACGCTCTACGCCGACCCCGTATGAAACCTTTCGAACGGTGAACGTACGGTTTACACCGGAATTATTCTTTGCGATGACCAGCCCTTCATATATCTGAATACGCTCTGTAGCGCCTTCAACAATGGAGAAATGCACTTTGACCGTATCTCCGATATTGAAATTCTCGTCGACCTTTGCCACCGCCTGCTGCTGTTCAGCGTCAATTGCTTTGATTACGTCCATTATCTTCCTCACTTTTCAGTCGCTCGTATAAATCCGGGCGAACAGTCTTCGTTTTTTCCAGCATGCGCTCATAGCGCCATTGTTCAATACGTGCATGGTGCCCGCTCAGCAGAATATCCGGAACGCGAAGACCGCGAAACTCTTCAGGCCGCGTATAGTGCGGATATTCAAGCAGCCCTGCTGCGTGACTTTCCTGCGACAGTGACTCTTTGCGAATCACTCCGTCTACCAGCCGATAGACCGCATCGATAATAGTCAGCCCGGCAACTTCGCCGGAGCTTAACACATAATCACCGATACTGACTTCATCATCAACGAATAAATCAATAATCCGCTGATCGATGCCCTCGTACCGCCCACAAATTATCACAAGTTCGCGCTCCGCGGCGAACGATTCAGCGTACGCCTGGGAGAAAAGGCGCCCGGAGGGTGTCGGATACACCGTCCGGGCTTCGCGTGCGTTCACTGAGTCAAGCGCCCGGGCGACGGGGTCCGGTTTCATTACCATTCCCGGCCCTCCCCCATAAGGAGCATCGTCGCAGGTGCGGTGCCGGTCTGTTGCGAAGTCCCGAATATTCACAATTCGGGGCTCAATAAGCCCCCGCTGCACCGCACGCGCCATAATCGAGGCGGAAAAGTATGCCTCGATTATCTCGGGAAACAGGGTAAGAACTGTCAGCTTCATTCCAGTATCCAGGGGGTCAGCAACTCGATCGTTCCTGCTTCTATATCCACCGTTCCGATAAACTGCGATAGAAACGGAATGTGGTAGAATTTCCCCTCAGAGCTTACCTCCAGCATATCTGCCGCCCCGCTTTCCCAGACAGCCTCCACCGTTGCGATCTGCTTTCCGTCGCACATAAGCCGGCATCCGACAAGATCCGCAATGTAGAACTCGTCGGGGCCTTTTGCAGCGGCAGCGCTGCGTTCAGTCACAACTTCAGCCCCCTGCCAGCCACGAGCTTGTTCAGGTGTATCGATCCCGTCGAGATTGAGAACAACAAGGTTCCCGTGCTGACGCGCATCGTGAACGACGAACTCTTCCCCTTCTTCCTGTACAGCTGTTCTGCCTTGCCGCGCTCTTTGTGCCGCCGGCTGTTTACCCACTCTCCGCAGGCGAACGCGCTTCAATTCGAGAAGGTGTTCGGTCTCGCCGGAAATGCTTTCTATCTTCAGCGCACCATGAATGCCGAAAGACGTTCGGACAATTCCGACAACCAGTTCGTCCATCAGTCGAGAATTTCGAGAACGACTCTCTTTCCTGTCTTTGTGGATGCCGCGCTGAGAATCGTACGGATTGCTTTCGCAATGCGTCCGTGCTTCCCGATGACTTTTCCGACGTCGTTGTCGGACACTCGAAGCTCAATGATCGTAGACTTCTCGCCTTCGATCATTGTTACTTCTACCTGATCAGGCTCGTCAACGAGAGAGCGCGCCACATAGTCTACCAGTTCCTTTTCCACTGATCCGCTCCTTGCGCCAGACGGCGTTTAGCCTTTGACATGAATGTTCTTGCGGTTCAGCAGGTTTCTGACGGTAGCACTCGGCGTTGCACCCTTCTCCAGCCACTGGCGGACTTTTTCTTCCTTGACCGACAGCTGCCGATCTTCCACCTCAATAGGATGGTAGAATCCGACCTCGTCGAGGGCTCGACCGTCCCGGGCTGTGCGTGAATCCATTACAACGATCCGATAATAGGGTCGTTTCTTGGAACCGAATCGTTTTAGTCGAATGCGTGTGCTCACTGTATTTTCACTCCTTTGCATCTACTGCGTTGTTATTCGCTACGCATATATCCTGACGTGTTCTATTACTGCATGCCGCCGAGCTGGCTCATCATGCGGTTCTGCAGTTTCTTGTTCTTGGCGACCTTCTTCATCATCTGCCGTGTTTTGTCAAACTTCTTAAGAAGCCTGTTGACCTGAAACACCGATGTACCACTGCCCTTCGCGATTCGCTTTTTTCGACTCGGGCCGAGTATCCGGTGATTCTGTCGTTCGGTCGGCGTCATGGACAGCAGAATTGCTTCTTCGTATTTCACGGCGCTCTCGTCGAGCTGGTCATCACTAACCTGCCCGGCGAGTCCAGGCATCATTTCGAGAAGCGATTGCATGCTCCCCATTTTTCGCACCCGCTGGAGCTGATCGAGGTAGTCGTCGAGCGACATAGTGGCCGAAGCCATTTTCTTCTGTAGCTCGAGTGCCTCACTCTCGTCGTATTGCTCCTGTGCTTTTTCCACGAGCGACACCACGTCGCCCATGCCGAGAATACGGGAGGCTATCCGCTCGGGGTAGAACGGGTCAAGGTCTTCGAGCTTCTCGCCTACCCCGATGAACTTCACCGGCTTGTCGGTAATTGTTTTAAGACTCATAGCCGCGCCGCCGCGGGTATCGGAGTCGAACTTGCTTAACACGACACCTGAGAGTCCAATTCGTTCATTGAACTCCTTTGCGATTTCCACCGCATTCTGCCCGGTCATAGCGTCGGCAACAAGCAGCGTTTCCGAGGGCTTGACCGCGTCACGAATGGATGAAAGTTCCTTCATGAGTGCGTCGTCGATTTGCAGACGGCCGGAAGTATCAACAATTACGGTATTGTGCTGTTCCTTCTTCGCTCGCTTGAGAGCCGCTTTGGCAACCTTTACCGGGTCCTTTGCGCGTTCTTCCGCATGTACGTCTATTCCCGCCTGGTCACCGAGGACCTGAAGTTGCTCCACCGCGGCCGGCCGCACGAGGTCGGCAGCCACGAGCAGCGGTTTTCTTCCATCGCGCGCGAGTTTGGCACCAAGTTTGGCGGCGGTCGTGGTTTTACCGGAGCCCTGAAGACCGACCATGAGAATGACAGACTGGGTGTCGGGGCCCTTTAACTCGAGATCCTGATGCTCTGACCCGAGAAATTCGACAAGTTTGTCATGAACAATTTTGACAAACTGCTGGCCTGGAGAAACAGACTTGAGCACCGCTTCACCGGTCGCTTCCTTGACCGTACGGTTTACGAAGCGACGGACGACTCGCAGATTAACATCCGCCTCGAGCAGCGCGAGCTTAATTTCTTCGACAGCGTCCTGTATATTTTTTTCGGTGATTGCCGACTTGCCCTGCAGGCTTCGTACGACATCCCCGAGTTTGGATGAAATTCTATCGAGCATGATTCCGGTAAACTCTGTGTAGTCCGTTAGTTATATCGGTCGCAGCCGAGGGGTGTCAACCGAGTTGGCCGCATGCCCTGTGTTCGTGAACTACCGTATGTCCACGAAATGCCGCGAGAGATGTCGTGCCCGGCTGCGCGCCCTCTGAGCGTGGCTGCTGCGAGGGTAGTCGTTCGCCACGGTATCGTAATGTTCGGCGCTGCGGCGAAGTGATGCGGTAGTCTGCTCTTCCTCGTAGAGCTCTGCAAGCGAAAAATGCACCTCGTCACCACGTCGTTCACCGGCGTGGTGGTTAATCCAGAAGCGGAACGCCTCTTTTGCGCCGGTGTGCTCTCCATTGTCGCGGAATATGTTTCCGGCATCCGCGAGTAGATCACGGCCCGGGCTGTGATCACGCGAACGCAGTTCGTCCAGGATTGCGCGGGCCTGCGGAATATTCGGATTTCCGAGTGCCTGTTCAAAGAGTGAAACGAGTTCCGCGTCCGAATAATCTTCGAAATCGCCGGGTTCATACGATTCCTCTTCGCTCTCATCGGCGATTGCCTCAGGAGCCTGCTCGTCATCGGGGAAACCATCAGCCTCATCGAAAAAAATGGAAACAATGTGTTCCTCTGAGGACGCTACGGCGGGATCCTGAAGTTCGAAGCGTATGCTAAAGGGTGCATTGCCTCGCTCAGCATCGGGTGAGAGTCTCAGGGTGAACTCGGTAGAGTCGGCGGTGAGCTGCCGGTCCTCGAACTCGACAGCACCGGAACCATCGATTTCGCCTGTGAACATCCATCCCCGGCCGGGGAGAGAGATTTCAGTCCGCTCTCCCGGTGCGAGCACTATCTCGGTGTCCGCCTGCGCATGGGCGGCAGCCTCGCGCAAGACCGGATCGAACGGCGCAATGGGTTGTTCGGGGATTTCAGGTGGCCCGTCGCTCTCAACTGTACCGTCGGTTTCCGTTGCGGCAGGCTCTTCGCGCCCCCTTTCGTCGACAGATTCACTGCCGTCCCGTGAGGCAGCAAAGCGGTCGACCGGGTGCATGGATTCCGAAGGGGCGGATTCCTCCTGCTCGTCGGCGGGCTCTTCGGCCGGCTCGTCAGCGGGCTCGTCGTCGGGCTCGTCGTCGGGCTCGTCGGCCGGCGCATCAGCGGCGGT
>CAZMEV010000077.1:0-2991 GCA_964565375.1 uncultured Spirochaetaceae bacterium | reverse complement strand
CGGGCTCGTCGTCGGGCTCGTCGTCGGGCTCGTCGGCCGGCGCATCAGCGGCGGTCTGCCCGGTTTCATCGGGTTCCGGCGTCGCCGGGGTCTCAGCGACAATCGCCGGCTCTGTCTCTTCTGCGGTATCGCGGATAGCTCTTTCTGCGGTTCGGGAAGCGACATCCGGTTCGGCGGCAATCCCCCGAAGAGCTGATCCGGCGAGCAGTTCATCGGGATCAGTTCGCACACCGGCTGCTCGCCGTCTGCTTATCGCCGGTTCCATGCTGCCGTCAGAGCGGACCGGCTCCTGCGAGCGCATGTGCTCAAGCAGTGCTTCGTCGGCGATTTCGGGTGGTGCCTCGTAGGTACGCAGAGCGTACTGTATGCGATTCCCAAAAGAATGTGTGAGCTCGGGTATGCTTTCAGGAAGGGCACGTAGCACCGGCTCGGGTACATTGTCCTCAAGAGCACCGAGGTGACCATCCTGTACGGATGAGGCAGCCCTGTCGCCGGAGAGGAGTTGAATATCCAGGTCTTCGATTGCCCGCTGCCGCTCGTCGTGTGGCTCGTCTGAGGTTTCCGCGTCCGGCTCGCGTACATGACGGCCCTGAGACCACACTGCGTCACCGACACCGGGTGTCAGGCATCCCGTGAATATTGTCGTGACGATGAGCGCCCAAACAAGGCGTATTACAGTCCTGCAGCAGTCCATCTCCCCTCCCAGTCGAGACGGCCTTCGCGGCGGCAAACCGTTCAAGGTTGCATTTGAAGCAGCTCCTCCAACAGCTCGCTGTTCTCTTCTCTTACTATATCGACTGCTTCCGCCTCAAGGTCAAGCCATAATCGGCTTACCTCTTCTTCGCTCCAGGCTGAAGACGGGCTCCTGTAGCGAAAAAAGTCCCCTTCCGGCCCGTCCAGGTGCATGCGCGGAAAACGGAAATCCTGCATGCGAACCGGGCGCACGAGTTCGCGTTGCTGCTGTGAAAGTTCCGGGAGTCCCTCCCCGGTCTGCTCGGAAGCGGAATGTATGGCGAAGGCTATCGCGATACCGGACAACAGAAGGCTTGCCGCGCCTGTTCCCGCAACAAGCAGGGCGGTTTTGCTGCCGGAGATTCGCTTTGATAATGCCGTTATCGGTTTGCCGGCCGCATTCAGTATTCGCGAAAGACGCTCATGCATCGACCAGTTCCTTGTTATCGAGCCGGATTGCAATAGCCTTACTTACGCCGCTTTCTTCCATCGTTACTCCCAAGAGGGTCCTGGCACTCGCGACGGTCTTCTTATTATGCGTAATAATTATGAATTGCGAAGACTTTCCGAACTCGGTCAGCATACTTACGAACCGGCCGACGTTGCTTTCATCGAGGGCAGCATCTATTTCGTCGAGAAGCGCGAACGGGGACGGCTTTACCATGTAGGTGGCAAACAGAAGCGCGACACCGGTCATCGAGCGCTCACCTCCGGAGAGAAGCGCAATGTTCTCCAGTTTTTTGCCGGGTGGCTGAGCGAGGATATCAATGCCGGACTCGAGCGGATTCTCCGGGTCGAGCAGACGCAGTTCAGCCCTGCCTCCGCCGAACAGTCTGCGGAACATGGTGTGAAAGTTTCGTTTGATCTTCTCGTAGGTCCGCAGAAATAATTCGGTGCTTTCGGTGCGGATTTCCTCGGTGACCCGCAACAGATCCTCCCGCGCTTTCTTCAGGTCCGTGAGCTGGCCGTTGAGAAAGTCATAGCGCTCTTTGACCTCGGCAAATTCCTCCGGTGCCATAAGATTTACGCTTCCAAGCGACCGTTGCTCTTCCCGGATTGCGGCAATCTGTTCCCGGACCACCTTGGGCTCCGTGCGAATCTCGAACATTCTTGATTCGAACTCCGAGAGCTCCCTGCTGTGCCGCTCGCGGAAGTTGTCGTACACAGAGCGGATCTCGGTATTTGTTTCGGCGTGCTGCACCTGGATCTTCTCCAGGTCCGCCTGCGCCTTTGCGAGATCGTTCATCATGCTTTTCACAGCTTTCTCGCGTTTGGCGAGTTCCTCGTTGCGCTTGGAAATGCCCTTCTCCAGCTCCGAGAGTTCCTTTTTCAGTGCGGTTTCACGCTTGCCGAGCTCATCCCGCTGCTGTTGCATCTCCGTGACCTGGGAGGCGAACTCATCGAGCCGTTGCTTCGCCGTCTCGATACCACTTTTGAGTTCCTCGCGGGCTTTCTGCTGTTCGCCGATTTCGCGGCGCACGCGCTCGGTGGCCTCCCGAAGTCCCTGGGTCTGGGTCTGGACCTGCACTTCGTTCATCCGCATCTGTTCAAGCGTGGAACGATACTCATTGATTCGCTCGGTCAGCTCGCGGTTTTCCTGCTCATGCGCTTCAATTTCCTCGCGCAGCGACTGAATCTGTTCGCGGATCTCGTCGGTCCGCGAGTCGATCTCGCGCTTGCGGGTAAGGGTTCCTTCGGGTGCCAGAAACTCGTCGAGAAATGAAGGGATTGTTGCACGAAAGTGATCGATAGTCTCTGCAAGTTCACTTGATCTGCTCTCGATCACCGAAAACGCCTCGGAAACTCCCTGTTCAACCTCCTCGACCGAAATTGTGTCGCTGCCGGAGGTGCGAAGTCTGTCCTCGAGCTTCTGCTTCTCGTGCGTTATCCCCCGCCTGAATGCTGCGAGGCGATTGTCGAGCGCCTCTGAGTTCGCTTGTCGGTCACTTGCTCGATACCCGGATTCTTTCAGTCGGGTGTCGAGCTCTGTGACAATCGTGTCGGTAAGTGTGCGCAGCTCGGTTGCCAGCTCGTGTGATTCCGACTCGAGGTCGCTGATCTGTCCGCGCTTGCGTTTCGCTTCGTTCGTATTGACCGTTATTCGTTCGTTCGCACTGTCTATGTGGCTGCGAAACTCGGCAATATTCTTCTGAATGTCTTCGAGGCGCTCGGTCAGTTCTTCGATCTGCTTTTCGCGGTCGGCGAGATCCTTTTCCGATGCCGCGATTTTCTCTCCCATGTTTGCCGCGCGCTGCTCAT
>CAZMEV010000076.1:0-15386 GCA_964565375.1 uncultured Spirochaetaceae bacterium | reverse complement strand
AGCGCTTGCGTCGTGCAGGGAGCGGCAGCGTCGGGCACGGAGCGCGTGCCTCGCTCAAAGAGCGGCTGAATCGGGCACCAAGCGCTCGCGTCGACCAAAGAGACCGGTGCGTCGCTCAGACAAGCGATGGGGGCGTGTTCAGAAAGCGGTGAGACGATCACGCCATAGGGCCGTGTTCAAGCTTACCGCTTCGGGAGCGCTCGGCCTTTTTCGCAGTATAGGTTCCTTTGAGTACTGACTCCAGCCGTTTCCAGGGATATGGGCCGAGATTCAAACTGTTAGATTTGAGGACAATGGGATCATCGTCCCCGTCCGAGTAGATAACTGTATCGCTTGCGGCTGCCTCAATTCTTGCCTTTTCCCCCAGATCCGAAAGGAGCGGCATAGGGTTCGGAGTAAGATCGACGGAAATGAAACGCCGCTGGAAATCACTGGCATCTACTATGAGAACGCGATGCATTCTACCTCATACCTGCTACTTCACCCGGGGCCTGCCGGCGGCAAGCCCCGGGCTGTCATCGTCGCAGCACAGAATTCCGACTGTCTGAAACAGATCAGCCTTCCGAAACCTGTCCCTGTTCGCGCTCCTGTTCGGTTGCTTCGCGAACTTCGCGAATATCAACCGAGAAGTTGAGCTTTTTGCCTGCAAGTGGATGGTTCGCGTCGACGGTGACCTCTTCGTCGCCGGCTTCCTGAACCGTGAGGATCTGCGTCTGTCCGTCTACCTGCGCCTGAAACTGCATTCCAGGTTCAACGCTGTCGACACCTTGAAAACGATCTCGCGGAAGATTCACGACGCGCTGTTCATCGCGTTCGCCATAGGCTTCCTCAGGTTCCACAACGGCGTCCACATGGGCACCGGGTTCCTGGCCTTCCAGGGCATTTTCAAGTCCAGGGATTATCGTGCCTGCACCATGCACGTAACTTAAGGGCCCACGCCCCTCCGAACTGTCGAGAACGGTCCCCTCTTCATCGGTCAGGCGGTAGTCCATAGTTACTACCGTATCTTTCGTAACTGTCATGCTATGAGACTAACACGGTTTAACCGGTATCCTTCAACCCTCGCGATGTTCTGGGTCGCCAGAGAACCGACATAAAGTCCCGTCACCGAACTGTGTATTTATCCCGAGTAGTATGTCGGCTCGTTTCCGCTTCGCCACTTTATATTGCATCCCATACTGGGTCGTTGCTGTGCCGGTGCAGGATTTCCGTTCAAAAGTGCCTGCATTGCCATGCGAAGATCATCACCGGTTACCGGTTTTTCGTTTCCTGGACGGGAGTCATCGAACTGTCCCCTATAGAAGAGCGTCTGATCCGGGCCATAGAGGAAAAAGTCCGGCGTGCAGGCGGCACCAAAGGCCTTCGCAACTTCCTGCGTTTGATCGAACAGATAGGGAAAGGTGAACCCTTTCTCCTCCGCGAGATGCTTCATATTCTCAGGACTGTCGTCCTGGTGTGTAACTGGATCATTCGCACTGATCGCAACGACACGCACTCCCTTGTTCTGGAATTCCCGGGCAAACTTGAGGAATTCGTCGCGTATATGCACGACAAAAGGACAATGGTTGCAAATGAACGCAACGAGAGAACCTTCAGCTCCGACAAAATAGTTGTTATCGACCGTCTCCCCGGTACGCACATCCGTCAGCGAAAAACGAGGCATTGGGGTCCCGATTTCAACCATTGTTGATGGTGTAGCAGCCATATTCACCTCCTTCTACGGCAGAAAAGTATTATACGGTAGCGGCAGATCGGCAAGTATGTCCGAAGCATTGCGTTCCAGCCGCCTATGCATTCTACCATTTCGCAGGTACCTCGTGGTACTGTGCGTTGCCGAAACCGAAAACTGCCTGGTCCGGTACCCTCCGGCCCGGAACGGAAGCCCGCCCCCTGGAGGTACCGATACCCGGAGGCGATAGATCATCCCAAGGCGGGAGACTATAGAAAACAACATGTACAACGCACTTGAACAAGCTAAATACATACTGCCCGGCGTAATGCTCGCCGCGGCGCTATCACTCGTTGCCGAGTATTCAGCCGAATTTGTCGGTACGACATTACTCGGTTTCGAACAGAGCCCGGTCTCTTCGGTTATGGTTGCACTCATTCTCGGTGGACTTGTGGCTAATACTGCGGGAACACCCCGACGGTGCCATCCGGGCGCCGACTTTTCGGTAAAACGAATTCTCAAGTTCGGCATAATTCTTCTGGGCTTCCGATTAAGCCTGTATGAGGCGTTTCAGGCCGGAATCCGTGCTCTTCCTGTCGTCCTGATTTCGATTGTTACCGCAGTTTTCCTCGTGCTTCTGGTGTCGAAGCTGGCAGGTATTGATAAAAGGCTCGGTATACTGATCGGGGTCGGCACGGCTATCTGCGGCGTTTCGGCCATTGTAGCCACTGCGCCAACAATACGTGCGCGGGAAGAGGAAACGGGTTACGCGGTCGCCACAATAACGGTTTTCGGACTTATAGCAACCCTCTCCTACCCTTTTATCGGACGAGCTCTGTTCGGTGGATTCGAGGAATCGGTCGGGATGTGGCTTGGAACCGCTGTTCATGACACCTCACAGGTGACCGGTGCCGCTCTGGTGTACAGTGAAACCTTCTCCGCCGGAGAAACACTGGATACCGCCATTGTTACCAAACTCCTGCGCAACACACTCATGATTGTGGTTATTCCTCTTGCGGGAATCGCTGCCCGGCGCGACGGGACAAACTCAGAAAACAGCTCGCACCTTCAACAGGCACTCTCGGTATTCCCGGGTTTCGTAGTATGGTTTCTCGCGCTGTCGTTCCTGCGAAGTGTCGGCGATGCGATGCTCGCCGGGGGGGCACGGGCGCTGCTTATCTTTGAATCGGGCGTCTGGAACGCGCTTTCCGGATTACTCTCCGAAGCAGCTGTGATATGTCTTCTTATTGCCCTTGCAGGAGTCGGCCTGAAAACGGATATCCGAAAACTGCTTCACCTCGGGATACGCCCCTTTCTCGTTGGTCTTATAGCAGCCATAGCGGTGGGTGGTGCAAGTGCACTTACGATTATACTACTACTGCGGTAACATTTACCCACTACTGACATTCAGGCTATAGTGAGAAATCAACCGTATGGAACTTAACAAGATAGGTCTCGACAACCTGCCCGGGCCTGATTCGGTAGTACGATACAGAGCGGAGCGATACATCGGCGACGACCAGGCCGCTGCTCTCGAAGAATTCTCGCAACGGGACCGTGAGTTACTTCTCCGCCTGTATGACGTTCTTACCGCTATGCGTGACGAGACACGGGCAATACTCAATGAACTGGAGCAATCCGGTTCCGCCCGGGCGCTGAGTACCGCCCTCATTTCGAGGTGGAGGCACCTTCTTGATGATTTCTCAAAGGAGTTCGGCACGGAAGGGAGGTCGGACTCTGTTTCGAAGGCCATATATCACGACCTGCGCGGTGGCGCTCTCCCACTTGCCGATCTGCGAGTCCAGACAATGCCGAGCGACGCTCCAGCGCCGCCGGAAGACGTATACAGCCTTTTTTACGCAGTACGGGATCAACTGAAAATTATCAGGAACTGTATCCGCGATATTGATCCGCCCCGCCGGGAACACGATCGCAACAGCAACAGCCATTCGATGTCACTCTTGCGACAGAAATGGAGCGATTACCATAGTGAGCAGCTCAATATAGACTTCGTTTCGGATTTCGACGGAGCGATTTCAAGTTGCTGTCTCGAGTTTTCTTCTCTCGATCGCATTCTGTACAACCTGATTAACAATGCTCTGAATCATGCTGCTGACGGCTGTGTCCGGGTATTCGCAAAGCAGGTAGGCGACAGAGGCCATGGAGATGTCCGATTTGTAACCGCGAACCAGGTGTCCGATGACGAAGCTGAAGCGCTTTCGGGGAAGTTTGAACACGGACTCGGAGAACTTTTTCTCTCTGACTTCACCATTGGTGGCACCGGCGTGGGTCTGCAGATAGTTAGAGAAATTGTGGCAAATGCATACGGACTTTCCGACGGTCGCAATGTCGTGGAAGAAGGGTACGTGGGAGCGGAACTGCGCGAAGACGTGTTCCTATGCTGGTGTCATTGGCCGATTATGGCATAGTGCGAGAGGCACTTTCGATGAAGGCAGAACTGCCGCGGCACAAGTATTTCTTTGATTCAATAACGGAGACTGTACGGATGAGCGATAACAGAGAGCTTCTAAATGAGCAACATCTGGAAATGATGTCTGATCTGACCACAGAAAGCGGGGGGAATCTTGCGGAAGAACTCCTTGGGCATGTTACCGGAGAGGGCCGCGAGACACTGGGATCGCTGATTTCCGCGATCGAAAACCAGGATATAGATACGGCGCGAAGACTCGCTCACAGAATGAAAGGAATGAGTTCCAATCTTGGCATGAAAAAGCTGCAGGAACACTTCCGTGAGACAGAGGATCGGGCGAAGAACGGAACCAATCCACCATTATCCGGCGAAGAAATAAGGGAGTTGCAGGCTCTTTTCGTAACAAGTATCGAGGCATACCGTAGCTACATTGCCTCCGACACCGATGACGACTGAAACCTGAATACAGCTACTTAAACGTTGCCATCAGAACACTGCTATTTAAGTTTTTCCTCCCGAACAACGCCATTCGTATTTTACAAACGCGGTGGATCACCCGGTTTTCCGGTACATAGACAATGGCCGGTCACGAGCCCGTCCAATACGCCCGCCCTGATAAAGTGTTTAACGAAGTGACAAGATCATAAGATTAATACAGCGCATAGCGCAGCGCGAGGCGCCATTGCTCAGTGTATCCTTCGCGAGGTGCTGCGGTATCATCTGAAAGGGTCGAAAGAAGCCCTCCACGGTATGATAGCGATAGAAGAGCATCCTCACTAATGGATATCCCCGCGCCTGCTTCCCAGGAGAGTGCTCGCTCGCTTTGCTCATGCTGTTCATCGCGCCCCGATGCCGGCGTATGCTGCCTCGTACCGGAACTGAACCGCCCGGTAACACGCAACCAGGAGAAAGGCCACGCGAACGCTTCCAGATGACCATTGATCAGATGTGAGGCGGACGCAGGTGAAAGGTACGTTGGGAGCTCATATTTAAGTGAGACGCCGGCACGAGGAGTGTGTTGTCGACCGCCGGTGAACTGAGCGGTCACACCGACATGATTACGCCTGTAGACTGTGCCGGATTCAAGATCGGCTTCGAGTTCAGTTACAGGTGAATCGCTGAGCCACCGAGCATAATCCCAACCGGCAAGCGCTCCAATCCGCACGCTTTCGCCATATGCAACACCGAGGCTGCTGGAAATCCGCCGGTTATACGTGCCGACACTTGTACGATCGGAGCGCAATGCCAGGTCGCCGAAGAACCACCATCGATCATAAAGGGTCTCAGCAACCAGTTCATGCCTCCCGTCTCCGGTAAAACCTACGCCGGTATCGTACTCCCGCGAAACCGAAACCGGTATGTCCCCTTCAATGCGGACTCGCCCACCCGGCTCCTGTCGCTCTCTGAACAATCCGAAAAGCCCGTTCCGCGGGTCGGACGTGGCTGTACCTGGAGAGCTGGGCCAGCCGGAACCGGTTGCCGATATCCTTCCTGCTTCATGATCAGAGATGAACTCCAGCGCTTCGATGGATAAGTCCTGCGGAGGAAGCTCATGTCCACCCTGATACTCACGATAGAACGTCTCGACGCCTCCTTGCTCGAGCAATCCGTGTGCGTAGTTCAGACCGTTGTAGCGATTCGGTGTGTCGGAATCACCGATAAGAAATGCCGCACGGAACCCCGACGCGGCTAAAGTCTCGACACTGTCGTTTCTGACCGGATGGCTGGATCTGCTCCCGGCGATAATGGCCCCTGCAAAGTCCTCTGGATTACGGACTGATAAAGCCCATGATACATCCCCGCCGAGGGAATAGCCGCCAACATATATTCGCCCTGGATCAATCGAATATGTTTCGACGGCCTCCGAAATATCGCTATACAGGCGCTCTTCGAACCAGTCGACAAACGAAAGAAAATCGGGAAGATAGTCTGAAGCGTTGAAACGCCCTTTGGGAAGCAGCAATACGGCATCTTCCTGGTCCCCCGGCTCGAAGCCGAACGCTCTCGCTTTCTCCTCGGCTGTGCCTCCGGTGTATGGAAGCAGAATCAGCAGTGGATACTCACGTGCCTCATCGTAGTTTTCGGGAAGCACGATCTGCCCGGGTTTATCGAAATACCCGGATCGATTCTGACCGTGGAGAACATGAGGCGCGAGCAGAAGCGTCACAGCAAGAAACACAGCTTTGAAGGCCGGAATGGAACGACCACAGACTCGGCTATGACTCTTCACCATTCTGAAACAAGCTCCTGTCAACGCGACTTCCTTTTCATAGCGTCCCAGTCGTCGTTCGACAACCGGTCAAGCAAACTGAACTCACCACCGTTGAACGCCGTTTCCCCACCATCGATTGTATACACACTCCCGGTAACGTACGAGGCCGCATCACTGACGAGATAGGCGGCAAGGTCTGAGAGCTCACGGTGGTCCCCGGTGCGAGCCAGAGGAATTCTGCTCAGGAATTCTCTCTCAATCTCTTCATTCGGAATCAGGCGTGCCCAGGCTTCTTCCGTCGGAAACGGTCCCGGAGCAAGGGCATTCACCCTGATGGAATACTTTCCCCACTCCGCGGCAAGCGACCGGGTCAGCGAAATCACTCCGGCTTTTGCAGTTGCCGATGGAACAACATACGGCGATCCCGTTTCCGCGTACGTAGTACCAATATTCAGTATCACCCCGCCGCGTCCCGAGGAGATCCAGCGCTTTCCAGCTTCCAGTGAGCAATACGTTGTACCATGAAGAACAATACCCAGAACTGCGTCGAACGCCCTCGGGGACAATCGTTCAGTTGGTGAAATGAAGTTTCCGGCTGCGTTATTCACGAGGATATCAATCGAGCCCACTTCGTCGTTAATTCGCTTGAACAACTCCTCAACCGAGCAGGAATCCCGAACATCGACAGTAAAGGCATGAACAGAAGCATCAGCAACTGGTCCAACGGAATCCGCGAGTTCTGCCTTTGCGGCGCTGAGCCGATCGTTCGACCGGGAAGCAATTACAACAATTGCACCCAGCTCTATAAATCGGGTAGTCATGCTTAAGCCGAGCCCGGAGCCTCCACCGGTAACCAGTATCGTCTTGCCTGACAGTAGATTGTCACGGAAAATTGATGTATTATTCATAGCGGCTAACCAAACCTGCCTTGCGGAACACGCAGTCAACGCTATGCCGACGTTAAAGCGAGACCGGAATAAAGAGTGAGACCTGATCACCGCAAGTTCGTGAATAAACCGTGTTGGGCTGGTCCGGCCGTCTCACGACCACCTCCTCGCTTATGAGTCGATCTGCAAGCACCACTGCCTGTCTTCCATCAACCGAAAGCAGTATACCCTGTCCCTCATATCGTTCAATAGCACTGCCTTCCCCCGCCACGGTGAAGATACGTGCAACGCCACTCTCAGTGCAGTAATAGGACTCACCGCCGATATCCTGGCGAATCGCATCGCTTTGAATCGGAAACGTATCAATGACGTGTGCGGCAGGAACAGCAACCGTTCTGGAACCGGCTTCGAACACGAGAACAGTGAGCAACCGCGCATCATTCGGCACTCGAATCGCGATACTGACCCCTTCGGCAACATCGGTTTCAAGCTCAATAGAACCTCCGAGCAGGTTCTCGACCGCATGCCGGACAGCATCCAGACCTACGCCACGCCCCGAACCATGATCAGCCTCGTTACGGGTAGTGACCCCGGGGGTCATCATAAGCCTGAGAAGAGAAGGCCGATGCTCAGAGCTTGCCGGTGAAGCGGCGTTCTCGTCACCTGCTCTTCGTCGAATCGTATCCGCATCCACTCCCCGCCCATCGTCCCTCACGCGGACGCAGAGTTTCTCGCCCTCGCGGCTGACCGATACCCGCAACACCGCGGGGACTGTCTTTCCCGCCGCGGAGCGTTCATCCGGAGGCTCTATTCCGTGATCAATACTATTGCGCAGAAGATGGAGCAGAGCATCGGAGAGAACCTCGGCCACAGGCAGAAACAATTGTTCGCGTTCACCCTCGACCACGAGCACCACCTCTTTGCTCCGCGTGGCAGCATGTTCCTCGACAAAGCGATAGAGCGAGGCAAATATTCGCGACAACGGTACAAGTGAGGTGCGTGCGAGGGTAGAGTTCACCCTTGCTGCAAGAACTCGTGACGCACGCAGTTCCCGGTGTATTCGCTGAGCCATCTCCGAGTCGGGGGAAATCCGCTCCAGTGCGGCGTCGAGCTGCGTCATAAGCTCATGTGAATACATGGAGAGCAACTCGTAGTTACGTGGTGTGAGCGAAAGAATAACGCCCGCTCTACCGAGAAGCATCCCGGGGCTGCCCGAATCACCACTCGCAGCCAGATCGAGCACTTCGTCAAAACTGAGCAGAACAAGATCAATGCCCGCGACCTGGTCAATATCAAGTGCCGAATAAATCCGCTGCTCATCGACCGCTGTAGTGAAGAGCGCTGACAACTCTCTGACTTCATGCTTTGTAAGCTCGTCAGGGTCCGGGTCCGTCCGAACAACGCTGACAACTGTCTCAAGGTTGCTCAGGAGCAGATAAAGACGTGCATATGTCAGAACCGTATCACCGGAAAGCGTAATGCGCGCTTCATACAATTGCTCGCCATTCGCCTTCGCTTCCCGCAGAAGGCGACGCTGAACCGGTGAGAGATTAAAAAGCCGTGAGCGCGCGGAACCCACCCGACGAACCCCTGCTTCGGCAGCACTTGAGTCAGCCGCAGGCATACCCGCCGTCATTTCCACGGGCAGCGCATTTTCTGTTTGAGACCGCACCAGACGTTCCAGTTCCTCTATGGAAACTGCAAGACGCTGCATAAGCTCTTCGCCAGGTACTTCCCCGGCCTCGAGTTTCAAGCCGCGCAGCGTTTCGAGGGTATCCTCCAACTTGTGCGCCTGATCAACAATTTCCGTATATCCAAGAAAACCGGCCTCAGACTTTAAACTGTGAGCTGCCCGGAAACCACGGTTCAACGCGGTGAGCGAAAACCCCGCGCCCGAGGTCAGACTATCGAGAAAGCGTCGCAACGAATCGAGATGTGTTTCGCTGTCACGTTCGAACATTCCCGACAAGCGGGACCGTTCGCCGGCGCCCCTATGCTGGCTGTTCATCCTGGCTACGTTCCTCACGCATCATAGCGAGATACAATTTCAGTGCTTGCGATCGCCACCTGGGGTTTCCATCGTCGAGAGCCTTCACGATGAGTTCCCTGAAACACTGATATGGCCCGATCTCACAAGCAGCAGCAATAACGGCTTCGCGCAGGTCATCGCCTGCGTGGTCGTAGACAGCGGAAAAACTTTCGGCCGCCGCGAGAGAGCGTATCCGACCGAGTCCTTTCGCCGCCGCAATTGCGACCGTCTCTTCTCTATCGAACAAAGCCCGCTGGAGATAAGCACCGGCACTCTTACGTCCGAGCGACGCAAGTCGTGAGCAGGCGAATGCCCGTTCACGGCCGGTATCACCGTGCAGCGCGAGTTCGCCAAGGGCAAACAAAGTCGGCCGGACCTCAGTTCCATTCCCAGCCAGGCCGCTCGATAAAAACCGGTATGCATCCACAACTCTTGAAAGAGTCGCCGCGTCGCCGTCGCCACCGGTATCCGGGTGAAGCTCTTTCAGCAGAGCACTGTAAGCGCGGCGCACCTGTTCCCAGTCACTGTCGAATGGCACACCGAGTACGGCTAATGCTTCCTCTTGCGATGTTATAGCAGCAGCCCTGTCATGCTCCGGCATCGCGTACCTCCCCGGCGTCGAGCCAGGCGGACAACTCGTCGGCAAGCGCCTCAAGCGCCACACGCGTCTCCCCGACCCCCACACTGTCGCCGTTCTCTAGTACATCATCGGCGATTTTCAAAAAATGTTCGACTTCCGAAGCAAATTCGCTTTCGAGTGACCCGCGTACGGCATCATAATACATCTGCACTCGAGTCTTGAGACTTCGAAGATCAGCGTACTCACCTTCGTATCCGGCATGGAGTTCGTCACCAGGTTCCCGTTGTTGAAGGTCAATCCGTTTCTCTGATCCAGTGTCCACATCGCGGGCCGATACGTGAACGAGACCATCCTCGTCAACCGCAAACCCTACTTCAATCCGTGCTTCGCCTCGCGGAGCTGAACGAATTCCGGAGAGCAGAAACCGGCCAAGTGATACATTCTCTTCCGCGTATTCTTTCTCACCCTGCAACACATGAATCTCGACAGCTCGTTGACCGTCTGAAACAGTTGTTACAAGGCGATTTTCGCGCACCGGTATCGCAACGTTCCGGGCCACAATCGGAACGAACTTTCCGCCTTCCGTTTCCACTCCGAGAGCTCGTGCAGTAACATCGGTCACGCGAACCGTATCCTCTCCACGCTCGATCATACCGGCCTGTACTGCAGCTCCGAGTGCTACGGTTTCGTCGGGGTTCAACATACGGACTTCCGACAGCCCGAGAGCCCGTCGCAGATACGTGTGTACCAACGGAATGCGACTTGAGCCGCCGCTTACTATGAGTCCGTCGATTCCCGATACACCGAATCCGGCTTCACGTACTGCGCTAAGTGTGAGCTTAACCGTTCGTTTCAGTTTCTCATCAATAAACTCCCGAAGGATCTCACGGGTGAGTTCCCACTTGAGATGTACCGGCTTTCCACCGGTACCCACGAAAGGAAGGACGACATCCGTATGATCCCGAGATGACAATTCGATTTTCGCCCGTTCTACGAGTTCTCTCAGCTGCTGTACAAGCGCCGGCTCTTCACGGATTGCAAGACCACTCTCGGACTCGAAGACGTCCAGCACCTGTCCCAGGAGAGCATCATCGAAATCTACGCCACCAAGGTGGTTGTCACCAACGGTGCTTTTGACGGTAAACGAACGCCCTTCCTGCAAAAGGCATGTGGCATCGAATGTACCACCGCCAAGGTCGTATACGAGAAGCCGGTTATTCCCGCTGATTCGAGAGGCATGGCTCAGGGCTGCCGCGGTAGGTTCGTTCAATATCCGTTTCACCTCAAAACCGGCAAGCTCCCCAGCCCTGATCGTGGCCTGCCTCTGCGCCTCAGTGAAATGCGCGGGCACCGTAATCACGGCCGCACGCACTGTGTCGCCAAGGAAACGCTCAGCATCCCGCCGAATGCGGGCAAGAACGTAGGAGGCAATCTCCTCCGGTTCGTACTGCCTGCCGGCGATCTCATAGGTAAACCGCTTCCCCATCTGACGCTTTACACCCTGCACCGTGTTTTCGGCGTTCACAATCGCCTGATTGCGTGCCGATTCCCCGACCAGAACCTCACCATCTGAATCGAACGCTACAACCGAAGGGGTAAGCGCAAAACCGCGGTCGTTCGGAATAATGCGTGCTTCCTCCCCATCCCACCATGCGGCAGCGGAGTTCGTTGTTCCAAGGTCAATGCCAATTATTCTCACAGTTGCTCCAATGCCTTGCTCGTAAAGCTAATCCGTTGAATCTTCACTCTCGCGGGCTTCCAGACCGATAATGAGCTCTACCTCACCAACGGTCGAACCAAGTCGTTTCGCAATATCGTCTGCGCCAAGTCCGGCACGATGAAGATCCCGGACCTGATTTCGTAAACCCTGGCCTCTGGATACAGGCCGGCCACCCTCGTGATTCCGGGCTTCCGGATTCACAGTTTTCGGGTTTCCCCAGCTTCTTCCGGCCGAGTCACCCGACCCTGCCGCACTGCTGTGATTCTCACCGTCGTCGCGGTTCGCATCAATACCACGATTCGGTTCCGAGACTTTGCTCGACCCATAGCTGCTGTCTTGCTCTGAGCTCCGAAACGGCGCGAAGTCAGGCTGAATCGGTACCGCGTTGCTCGACTCCCGCACCTGTCTGCGATGTTGTTTCATGATATCAGTGTACATTGCCGCACCTACCTCATGCTTCTCCGCCTCCTTCTTCAGGATCCCTACTTTTCGATCGGTCGATTCAAGAATCTTGTTTAATCGCTGTACCCGGTCTTCTATCAGGGTGATATTGCGCTCAGTCGTAGCATTCAGTTCGGTTATAAGATCCCCTATTTCCTTCCGAATTCGCTCAAGAGCACGATCGGCGGACAACTCGCGATCGACTCTTCGTTTCAGCCATACAAGGAGAATAAGAAATGCGATGCCCTGAACCAGGAGAAGCGTAACAAGATCCATACAGATACCGGACCGCAGTTACCCGGAAAGGTCAATAGTACGACCGAGGTCGGGATCCCGGAATTCCCTGTTGGGATCAGAAGACGAATCGGTGTCGGACCGCTCCCGCTGATTACCGCTCTTCGACTCGTGGCCCGAAGACTCCTCCTGTTCGTCTTCCTCCACTTTTTGAGAACCGTCCGGCAACTCTTCGAGTTCCCGCACCTGACGCGCGAGAGCCTGGCTGCGTTCCGCGATCTCTTCGCCCGCAACCTGTTGACCCTGGGCAACGGCCTGCTGCTGGGCAGTCGACTCACGTCCCACGGTATCGAGTCGCATGAACAATACTTGCAGGTCCATCGGTTGCAACGCCATATCTACCCTCGCGGCCTATGAGCCTCTATGAACGCTTATATCCTCGTGAAGATCCTGAAAACGGGTAGGCTTCACCGCGCCGCCTTCTCCAATGAATGTCGTCTTGTTGAACTCATTACGAACTTCAAGCGCAGCCTCGCGAATATGCATCTTGACACCTGCATATACCCGGCCTTCCGCAGAAATCCGTCCGCTTCCACGAAGCTGAGCAAGATAGTCACGCAAGTTGTCGCGCTCCTCGATGAGCGGGCCTCGTTCCTTCGTCAGGGCATTCTTGCGTTTCTGCAAATCCCGCGCCTGCTTCATCTTTGCTTCTCCGAGTGAGCGACCGGACTTATGCAGCTTGCGAATCGTCTGGAGATTGAGTTTGATATCTTCTAGTTCCTCGTCGATCTCGGCAAGCCGGTTCTCGACTTCATCGAGGCGTGACCGGCTTTTAGGATCGTAACCGACCTCGATAACCGTCTCCATTCCCGCGACGCTTCCGAGCGTCTTCGCGTGGACTTCTTCATTCGCCCGCGTCTGACCGCCGACAATGCTGGCGCGCTTACCCTTACAGATGACTTTGCTGTCGCTTGAGACGTGTGAATTAATAATACCGTCGCTTACGACGACAAGCCCCCCAGCCTCTACATTCGCGTTTTCAATAAACTTTGCCCACAAGCCCTGGCCTGACCGGATCGTTCCGCCGCCTTTTCCGGTAATCCCCTGGTGCACGATAATATCGCCTTCCGCGTCGAGCTCCGCTTTTCCTACACTACCCATGACTTCGATATTACCGGCAGCCTTTACGCTGAATCCGTCGTCAATACTTCCCTTTACGACCACTGTTCCGAGAAAAAGCACGTTACCGGTCTTCACACCGACATCCCCGGAAACGACGTATACAGGCTCAACATTGAGTTTCCCGGCCGTTAAGACAACCTGCCCATTTATATCGGCAGTTGCCTTCATACCGTCCTCAGAGACGGTGACATTTTTGCCTGCAACAAGCTCGGTATCACCACCATCGGTCGCAGGAATCATTTTTCCAGTGACCGTCTGGCCCGGCTCTCCGCGCTCCGGAGGTTTTTTACGCGCAAGTACCTGCCCTTCGACGACATTCTGAATCAGGTTCAAATCCTTGAAGTCTACTCGCCCATCCTTCTCCTTCAGTCGCAGTTCTTTCCGGTCAGTCTGGAACGTATATTCAATGCGTGCATCGGCGCCATTCTTTGGCTTTGCACCCTCCGCCACGAGCACGGGCTCCCGGTATATCGGGTTTTCTTCAAAGGACCGTATCGTATCTTCAAGGTGGCCGAACACCACATCGTGACTTTTCAGAAATCCGATAATGCCGTCGTAACTCGGGTCAGCTCCAGCCGGGCCAGGCGGCAGGACGGTGAGAAAGGCTTTCATCTCCTGCTCAGCGATCTCCACGGTCATGGCAGCATCATTGGCAGGATTGTGGTTGTATTCACCTACCCGGATGAACTCCCCGTCGGCGTACTGGACAACCTTATCGACAAGGCTCTTGTCAACGTTCTCTATACCACGCTCGGAAAGCGCTACCATCGCATCACGCACGCTCGCCGGCTGCCCGGAACCTTTCGGTTTGGTTACTTTGAGCAGAACGCCTTCAGACGACTTCCGAACGAATACACGTCCGTCCATATCCGCTGGTTCATCCGAGTCTGCCTGAGAACCGGAGCCGGATTCGAGTTCAGGGGCTGTTTCCGCCAATGTACGTGCAGGGTAGGCAAGGATTGAACATTGTCGTTTCCCGAACCCCAGCACACCGTGCCGCTCCGGCTCGAGGACTTCATAGTCTATGCGTTTAATAGGGATACCAAGCTCAATTGCCGCCTGACGCAGCGCGTCTTCGAGCGTGGCACCCTGCACATGAACGTAAGAGCGTTCGCGGTCGTGCTCCAACTGTTCTTTCATGAATGATTGGAGCTCGCTGTATGTGACCACGATTCTGCCTCCTCTTACATAAGGCCCTTCTTTACACTCGTGAGCTTGCTGCGCAAGCGCATTACCGCCTTCGTGTGAAGCTGAGAGACCCTCGATTCAGTTACTTCAAGCACCTGACCGATTTCCTTCAGCGTCAAATCCTCATAATAGTACAGCACAAGGACCTTTTTTTCTTTGTCGGGCAATTCCCCGATTGACTCAACGATAACACGCTTTATTTCGTCTTTTTCAACAATTGTATCGGGGTTAAGCGTCGTGGGCGATTCAATACTGTCTGCAATGGAAACCTTATCGTTGTCTTCACCCTGATACCAGACATCGTTCAAGCTGAGAATGGACGTTCCCGAGATTTTCACCATTTCCTTGTCGAACTGCTTGGTCGACATGCCCAGCTCACCCGCGATTTCCTCGTCGGTGGCCGGTCTACCGAGGCTTACCTCCAGATCCTGAACAACTCCCTCAATTTGCCTTGCACGGGTTCGTACCGATCGAGGGACCCAGTCGAGAGCCCTGAGCTCGTCGATTATGGCACCATGAATACGTTGCACAGCATAGGTCTTGAATTGAGTTTTCTGGTCCGGATCGTATTTTTCGATCGCATCAAGCAGGCCGAAGACCCCATAACCGACAAGATCATCAAACTCCACATTGCTCGGCATACCAACGGCGAGTTTGCCGGCGACATACTTCACCAGTGGAGCGTACTGCTTAACCAGACGCTCCCGGATCTGCGGATCCTTGTTCTTCCGGTAAAGCCGCCACAGTTCCTCTTCGGTCTTGCCGGCGGGCAGCTGTTCACTCATGCATACCCCTTTACGAACCTTCCCGCTT
>CAZMEV010000075.1:3384-15795 GCA_964565375.1 uncultured Spirochaetaceae bacterium | reverse complement strand
CCCTGGAAGCTGCCGCGCATGCGGCGCCACGGGCGATCCCTGGAAGCTGCCGCGCGCTTCAGCTGCCCATCCCGCGTTCGATGCCTGCTACAATGTAGGGCCGCAGCGAACTGACCGGGATAATGTCGTCGATACTCCCCACCGACTTCGCCCGCTCGACTGAGTGAATGCGGTCGAATCGGGCGGCAAGCTCGCTCTGCTTCTCACCGTGGACGTCCTGGTACACGGTATCGTAATCGTGTCGGGTAAACGCTTCTTCCGCTTCGAGTCGCCTTCCAGCCTCGATAACCCGTTCATCGGCGGCGGCCTGCTTACGCACAACTCCGGGGAAGACAACCGCGGCCGCCGGAGCGCCACCGATAACCGAGGCGTAGGAGCCTTCGATCGCCGCGGATTGCAGCTTGTCATTGAGCCGTTTCGAGAAGACAACGTAAGCGCCGCCATGATATCGGGCTACAACTACAAAAATAATGGGCCCGTCGAAATTAACGACCGCGCGGCCGATTTCCGCGCCGTACTCGAGCTGGAGTTTCCGCAGGCTCTCCGGAGAGCCGTCGAATCCGCTCAGGTTGGCAAGGATCACTGCCGGGAGCCGCCCGTTGAACGCATTCAGCCCGCGCGCAACCTTCTTGCTGCTCAACGGAAAGAGCGTTCCGCCGCTCCAGCTCTCCGGTCCGTCGTGCGGAATTTCGCCGATCCGCGACAGGGCGCGGCTTTCAATGCCGATAACTCCGGCGGCATACCCGCCAACGCGGGATTCCCACACAACAGCAGTTTCCGCGTCGCGCATATTGCGCCACCGCTCGAGAACCGGCTGGTCGCGGTCAACTACCGCACCCATGAGTTGCCTCATATCGAACGGCTTTTTCCGTTCGGGATTCAGCGTGCTTGAAAAAATGTCACCGATAGTGCTGAACCCCTGTCCGAGGGTGTCGTTATACGGTTCGGTGGCGACATCCCGGTCGGTGGGATCGCTGCTCTCATGGCGGTCGGGAAACCGGTATCCGGGCCTCGCCCATGTCAGGTGGTAATGCCGGAACAGTACCTCGTAGGCCTCGAAAAGGTCACGGACACGAATCTGTGCCTGGCCGTTCGGCTCCATAATGCGCTCAACCCCGCCGATGCCCACATTGTCCTCCGCGCTGACACTTCCCGAGAAGTCGAGCGCCCGCTTACCTGTAAGAAGCATGGAAGCATGCTCGGTCATAATGAGCAGTCCACGCGTATGCATGAGCATGGTCGCCTCGGCATTCCAGTAGCTCTGCGCGCCGACATTTATGCCGCTGACAACAATGTTTATTTCCCCGCCGGCCTGTGTGAACTCGACGATCCGTTTCAGCGTGGCCGCGGTCCAGTCGAGGTTCTCCGTACCGCTCTCCATATCGATCCGGGCGCCGGCGGAAACCGGAAGCCACTCAACCGGCAGGTCACGGTCTCTTGCCAGATCCAGCGCGGCATTAATGCGCCGGCACTCACACTCGGCAAGCGATCCCATATCGCCGGTTGTATCGCTCAGGATTATCACCCGCGAAAGGCCCTCGGGGAATCCGGGCAGGAAGCTGCGAATAATGCCGAATACAATGTTCGAGTTCGACTCGCCTGAACGGCGGCCTTTCACCGAGACGTAGGCTGTGTCGCCGTTCGAACCATCAATATCGAACTCTTCAAAGTCGCCCTTCGGGAACTGCTCGTTTACCTGTACGCCGGTGCGTGTAATAAGCTTGATCAGTTCATAGGGGTAGATGGTGCCGCGCTGACGGGCGCGCACGACGCGGGCGGTATAATCGTCCATCGGCTGCAGTGGCTCGAGTGAGGGAGCGCGCCCTCTGAGGGTGAACCCTGAACCGGAAATCTGTTCGAAGAGAAGCTCAATTTCCTCGGGCTGTGCCGTGGCCGAATTCATACGGCGGCTGTAGGTGACGATCTTTTCAAGTCCGAGGTCGCTCGCCCGCGCTGCGAGCACCTCCGCGTACTCGCGCACATCGTCGAGTGCAACGTTCAGGACGCTTCGAATATGGATGACAATACGGTTCCACTGCAGTCTCCGTCTGCGCTTCGCCTGCTCGGCGCGCATTGCATAGACCGCCTCCATGAATACGTTCTCGAAGGCTACCATTCGACGGATGCCGCCTTCCGGGTCGCGCTCGAAGCGGGTGGTCGGCACCTCAACGAGAGCGATAAAGCGTTCATCCCGGCTGTTTTCGTAACTCTGCGCTTCGAGCAATGTTACAAACTCGCTCGCGTATGCAACCTTTGTCCGGAAGTGCTTGAGTCTGTGGACGCGAAGCTCGCGGTAGCGCAGCGGATTGAATGGTCCCCGAAGCGGGTCGACGTACATCGGGCTTTCGTTTTGCAATGGTGAGCCGTGGCCGTGCGCGGAGCCGGGCTTATGCGCCGGGCCGGCCTCGTGTGAGGAGGCGCGTTCGTCGGAGGGCTTGAGAGTGCGGTAAGTCGTGCCCCCGGACTCCATGATTCCTACCGAAACCCAGGCGACCGCCGGATCGTAGCCGGTGAGTTCCTCGTACAGTTTCGAGGCAGGCTCGCTGAGTGAGCCGAGCGGCCCGCTGCCGGTCGCTTCAGGGGAAACGGCGCGCCGGTCGCGCTCGCTGTGATCGACCCGTTCACGCCCGTCACAGAGAACGATGGATTCCGGCCTGTGATGCACCCCGTGTGTACCGGTGTGAGCCGTGCCGCCGGCCTCTTCGGTGGACGCGAGGGTCTGCGCGGCATGCTCGACTGCCTCGGCAATGGTCTTCGCTTCATGACTGCGACTGGCGATCACAATCGTACGGTGTTCACCGTCGATGTCGTGGCTGTGCACGAGCGCCCAGGGAACTTCGTCGCCTTCATGCGTTTCCACGCGTCGAATCTCCCGGTCGCGGTTGAACCGCCTCGCAAGCATTTCAAGCGCGATCGCGCGCCGGGTTCCCGTTTCCGAAAAGAGCGCGTCGAACAGGTCGGCGTTTATCGTATGGCCGCTGTCGATAATACGGTGCATGATCGACTCGGCATCGCCGGTCCGTTCGCCGGCTCGCGACACGAGGTCGATCGCGCGATGGATCTGGCTGCGCTTTTCCTCGCGCAGCTCGACAAGCAGATCCTGGTCGGCGAGCCTGAACCGTGCGTGTATTGCACTGTCGCTTAAGGCCTGCGCTTCCGGCCCGGAAAGCCTCGTTATCTCATCAAGCAGGCTGACGAGGCCTTCGCGGTGCTCGTCGGGAACATGTATCTGTTCGAGCGCGAAAATCGCCTGTCGCAGCATTTCCTGCGTTGAGGACCGGTCGGCCCGTGCGCGGTAGAGGTGCAGCAGCATACTCATTTCCCGGTCGAGGCCGCCGAACTCGTCCCTCGCATAGTGTCTGTGGACCCGTGAAAGACTTTCGAGAAAGCGCTCCGGCATGCCTTTTTCCCGGTCGACGCTGCGCCTGAAGTAATGGATCAGAAGCTCGGCAAAGCTCGCCTCGCGCGCGAAACCTTCCACCGCCGCCTTTTCGCTGCTGAAAATCCACCCGATCGAAACGTAGATTTCAAGCGCTTCGAGGATAAGCTCCGCCGGTTCCTGTATTGTTTTTAAGGTCGATGGGTTCCTCAGGGTGCGTGCAAATCGCGGGACGATGTCCTCCGCGTGGTCCTGCCCGAGAAAGGCAGCACGGAACTCGCGTACAAGTGCCTGCGACTCGCCGGTTGGACTGAACTGCGAAAACTCAACACGGTCACCCGGTACCGTGGCCTCCTCCTTATCACCCCCGGCAGCCTCGATCTGAATGAGTTCCTGGCCCGCTGCAACCTGTTCGCCGGGCTTCACGCCGATCGCCTGCACGACCCCGTCTTCCGGCGCCTCGACGACCATTTCCATTTTCATCGCTTCGAGGGTAACCACAACGTCACCCCGTGATACGTGCTGTCCGGGTTCAACCGATACCCCGAGAACAATCGACGGACTCGGCGCCTTTATCGACCCGCTCGATTCAATTTCAAGGATGTAGGGTTGCCCGTCGATTTCGCACTGAATGGTATCTCCGCGTTCAACCGTCTGTATGTTGTATCGCTTGGTCTTTGTTTTGAGCAGCGCTTCCTGCTCGCGGCGCAGGTAGGTCACATGCTGAACCGTATCGTCGATGAGCAGGTGGTACTCATTATCGCCGAGCGATCGCACGAGTACTTCGTAGGCGACGCCGCGGTAGCGAAGGTGCGCAACATGTCCGTGACCCGGATTCACCTCGCGCGGCGAGCCTGACGTGGAAAGCTGCTGGGTGAAGTTCGCAAGCTCTTCAGCGGTGGTCCGTATGTACTGTTCAATTGCGATTGAAATAAGGGCTGCCGGTGCATCCGGGCCACCGCGCAGTTCGCTTCGCTCGGCAAGCAGCTCCTCCACGAACCTGGTGTGCACCGGACCTGAGCGTACGCGCTCGTTTGCCAGCAGCGCGAGCAGAAAGCTCCGGTTGGTCGTGCCCCCTTCAATGCGAATACGAAGCTCCCGCAGGGCCCGTTCGAGTCTTGCCAGTGCGGCGGTGCGGCTCGGACCGGATGCGATGATTTTCGCGACCATGGAGTCGAAGAGACTCGGAATCGTGCTTCCCTGCTCGATCCCCGAATCCACGCGGACGCCCGGGCCGGAGGGCATCTTGAAGCTTGCCACATAGCCGGGCGACGGCGTGAACTCACGGTCCGGATCTTCGGCATTAAGGCGCGCTTCAATGACATGTCCCGACGGCGTCGGTTTATCCCGGTCGAGCCGTTCGCCGAAGGCAACATCGATCTGACCCTTTACCAGATCAATACCGTAGAGAATCTCGGTAATAGGGTGCTCGACCTGAAGGCGGGTGTTCACTTCCATGAAGTAGAACTCGTTCCGGTCGAGGTCGTAGAGAAACTCAACCGTGCCGGCTCCCTCGTACTCGGCGCCTGCGAGAAGCCGGCTCGCTGCCCCTTCCATTTCTTCGACGAGCCCGTCGGGGACATTCGGCGGTGGAGTTTCTTCGAGAATCTTCTGGTTCTTGCGCTGGACAGAGCAGTCACGAACACCAAAGGTTTTAACCGTCCCGTGGCGGTCGGCGAGGCACTGAACCTCGAGGTGACGACTTCGCTCGACGAGCCGCTCGATGAACAGAATGTCGTCTCCCGTAATGCGAATCGTTTCATCGCGTGCGGAGACGAACTGCGATTCGAGTTCATCGGGCGTTTTCACAAAGCGGATACCGCGTCCACCTCCGGCGTGAGCCGCCTTGAGAATGCAGGGATATTCAACCGTGCGCGCGACCTCCCTGGCCTCGTCGAGCGAACGGACTGCTCCCTTGCTCCACGGCAGTATCGGCACGCGGTTGGCTTCGGCGATATCCTTTGCCTGGATTTTGTCTCCGAGTGCAGCCATTGGACCGCTTCCCGGCCCGAGAAAACAGACGCCGGCGGTTTCAAGTCCGGACACAAAATCCGCATCCTCACTGACAAATCCCCAGCCTGCCCAGACCGCGTCGCATCCCTGATCCCGGATGGCGTGGAGCAGGAGCCCCTGATCGAGATAGGGGCTTACCACGCCGGTGTTGACACGTTCATATGATGAGAACGGCACCGCATAATCGGCTTCCTTTGTGAAAAGGGCTTCGCTTTCTTCATCCACGAAAAATGCGACCGTGCTCAGTCCGGTTCCATGTTCCGCGTTGTACTCTTTCGCGGCCCGGATGAAGCGAACCGCCGCCTCTCCGCGGTTGATAATGGCTATGGTTGAATCCGGTCTGAGGGTTGGAATTGCCGTTTTACTCACGGGAACTGTCTCCTTTGCCCGAGGGCGCCGTTTTGCCTGAGGGCGCTGTTCCGCCCGAGGGCGCTGTGTAAAACAAAAACACTTCGCCGACGCGGATATCCTGTATTCGGCCGGCGACCGACACGCGCGAGCGTATGACGGGCACACTGTCGCGGTCAAGGCAGAATGTGAATAAGCTGCGGGTCCACTTATTGACTGCGTTACTCGGCGTGCGCATAGTCAGGGCTATGTTCGGCGGCCTTATAATCCTCATGGTGTTTCTTGCGGTTGGAGAGTTTCTCGCCGTGCTCGGTATTCCTCTGCCGGGAAACGTAATCGGCATGATACTCCTCAGCACCGCGCTGCTTTCGGGGCGGCTCTCGATCAGTTCCGTCAAGAAGGCGAGCGACGTACTGCTCGATAACCTCGCGTTTCTCTTCGTACCTCCGGGCGTAGGGATTATGGTCCATTTCTCGCTGATCGCCGATCACTGGATTCCCGTGGTTGTCGCGATTCTTGTCAGTACGGTGCTCGTGACGGTGACGGTCGGCGGACTGCTCGAGATGCTTTCCAGGCGAACCCCGGCCGTAGAGGGCAGCGGCGGAGAGGTCACCGGACAGGGCAGCGGTGGCCCCGTTTCCGGGCAGGACAACGGGGTGGGATCCGCCGGACAGAGTAGCCGGGAAGGATCTACCGAGCCGGAAGGTGGGGAAAAGGGGCGTGGCAGCGATGCATGAGTTTCTTACCTCCCCGGTGCTGTGGGTGACCGTATCGCTTGTTGTCTACGTCGGTGCCAGGGCGTTGTATGTACGGGCCGGCACGCCGCTTGTCCATCCGGTACTCGTTACGATTGTCGTGATAATCGCTATCCTCGTTGCACTCGACATCGACTATGAAACCTATAATGAAGGCGGGCGAATCATAAGCTTCTTTCTCGGCCCATCGGTCGTTGCGCTTGGTGTTCCTCTTGCCGAGCGAGTTCGTGAGCTCAGACAGCAGACTCCTGCTCTGGTTGTAACTGTAATAGCCGGAGCGCTGGTCGGAATCGTCTCCGCCGTTGCGCCGCTTCTCATTGCCGGCTCGCCCGAGGGTGTGATTACAAGCATGGCGCCGAAAAGTGTTACTACGCCGATCGCGATGGCGATCGTCGAGCGGGAAGGCGGCGAGCCATCCCTCGCGGCAGCGTTCGTCGTAATGACCGGCATACTCGGTGCGGTTATCGGCCCGGTGATCCTGCGTCTGATCGGCGTGCACAGCCCGCTGGCCCGTGGCTATGCGCTTGGAGCTGCCTCCCACGGAGTCGGGACTGCCCGGGCGCTCGAAGAGGGCAGGACAGCGGCGGCGGCCGGAGGTCTTGCGATATGTCTTAACGGCATTGCGACAAGCATCCTCACCCCACCGGTTCTTGCGCTCATATACCGCAGCTGGGATATGCTTGCTGCCCTCTAAGCTGCTCTCCAAGTTACAGCTGCCCTCCAAGTTGCCCTCCAAGTTGCAGCTGCCCTCCAAGTTGCAGCTGCCCTCCAAGTTGCAGCTGCCCTCCAAGTTGCAGCTGCCCTCGAGTGTCGATAAGCTGCTCACCTGTACATTATGGCGAATATACGACAGATGCAGGATAATGACCGACCTCGCGTGCGGGAGATCGTTCGCAGGGCGTTTCCGGTTCTCGTACGCTCTTCGTTCGGGTTCGGGTCGCATACCCTTGTCTATGAAGAGGCCGAACGCGTGTGCGGAGGCATTGTATTGAAAATGTTTCCGCTTCCAAGCGGCAGGACCGGAGGGCTTGTTTCGTGGATTTTCGTCGACCCGGCGAGCCACGGACAAGGGATCGGAACACAGCTGCTCGACGAAGGGCTGGCTCTGCTCGAGGCCAACGGCTGCACGCATCTTTTTGCCAATATTGCGGGCGACAACACTGCCTCGAGCCGCCTGTTCGCCTCCCGCGGATTCCGGGAGTTAAGCGCGGGTGCCCTGTTCGACACCTACGGACTCGGGGCGCTCGGGATTATCGGGAAGACACAGCATCTTTTTGATACCGGGTATGCGCTCTGGCGCCGCCCTCCTCAGCCGCGCCCGCAACGCCCGAGCCTGCAACTGCTCTCGACTTTCGTTCTGCACATACCGGTCGCACTGCTGTATCTCATGCGTTCGGTACGCCTGTCGGGTCTTGAACCGGTTATGGTGTATCGACTGAGTGCTGTGATCGGGGGGCTTATACTCCTGCGTCTTGCGGCGACGTGGGGTGCCGCGCGAATCGCAGGCGTGAATCTGCGTTACCGGATGTGGGAAAGCGGAATACCGCTGGGGATGCTTGTCTCTGCGGGCTTCGGGGTGATCTTTCCGGTGCCGGGCAGTCTGTATCCGCGTGAGCCGGACTGGTCGTTTCGAGCATACTCGCGCGTCCTTGCTCTCGCCTCGGTCGCCGGCATCCTCGCCGTCGCGGCGGCAGGTGGTATTGCTGCCTTCGGTATGCAGATGGTCGAAGCTCCCGCCGCGGTAGGCTGGCTCGTATGGGTGCGCCGCGCATCCGTCGCGCTCCTCGTGGTCGACGGCGTGCTGCCCATTTATCCCTTCGATGCCTACGCAGCCAATCGGGTCCGCCAATACAGCACCCCTGCCTGGGTCATTCTTGCCGCATTTTCAATCAGTGCGGCGTTGCTTATAGCAGTATGAATGGAAGAAGATGGCTCCCTGCCGCATGGCAGGGCACACCATCTGATCGTGGTAGAACATGGTAAACATGAACGCGGCTACCGCCGGGAGCAATGACATCCGCCCGGCCACGTGTGCAGCCGGGCGGTGCGCCCGGGCCGGCTGTATGGCCAGGCCGCCGGCCGACCCGGGGCGCCCCGGGTCGGCACGCCCGGGCCGCCCGGCCCGGACATGTTCGGAAGCAATCGCTCCTATCCGATCGCGTCTGTTCCCGTTTCTCCACTTCGAATCCGCACGCACTCTTCAAGTGCGGTCACGAATATTTTCCCGTCGCCGATTTCTCCAGTCCGAGCGCCCGCGATAATCGCGTCGATGGTTTTCTGTACAAAATCGTCGTTCACGGCGATGTCTATGCGTGTCTTTTTCAGAAGATTCACCTCTGTGACAACGCCGCGATAACTTTCGGTATACCCGCGCTGCCGGCCACAGCCGAGCGCATTGGTTACCGACATCTTGTAAATCTCAGCCTTGAACAGCTCTTCCTTTACCGTGTTGAGCTTGTGCGGCTGTATATACGCAGTAATCAGTTTCATAACGTTTTCCTTGAGCCTCCAAACTCACATGTTGCTGAAGATCTGGAAGCCGCCGTACGACTCCATTCCATGTTCGCTGATATCCAGGCCCATCAGTTCCTCGTCCTCGCTGACGCGGAGTACTCCGGCCGCCTTCAGGATGCCGAACAGAATGAACGAGGTGACCATGGTCCAGACAAAGACGGCGAGCACCCCTACGAGCTGAATGAAGAAGTCTCCGCCTCCGAAGATTCCCACCGCGAGCGTACCCCAGGCGCCGCACACGCCGTGTACGCTGATTGCACCGACCGGATCATCAACATGGAATTTCTTATCGAGAATCTCGACGCTCGCAACGACAATGAGACCCGCGATAATACCGACGATAATCGCCCAGCCCGGACTGATGACATCGGGGCCGGCGGTTATGCCGACAAGGCCTGCGAGTACCCCGTTAAGCGACATGGACACATCCGGTTTGCCGAAAAGAAACCAGCTCAATGCCATAGCACCGACCGCTCCGCCCGCTGCCGAAAGCGCGGTGGTTACGAACACGACTGCGATATCGAAATCGACGCCGCTTAACGTGCTTCCACCGTTAAACCCGAACCAGCCGAACCACAGAACAAACACACCGAGCGCTGCCAGCGGAATGTTGTGGCCGGGCAGGGCGCGAACGGTGGTCTTTCCGTTGGATTTCACATACTTTCCTTTCCGAGCTCCCAGAACAATTGCTCCGGCAAGCGCAGCCCATCCGCCGGTGGAATGTACGATCGTCGAACCGGCGAAGTCGGCAAAGCCGAGTGCATCGATCCAGCCACCGCCCCAGGTCCAGTGACCTACAACCGGGTATATGAATGCGGTAATGACTATCGAATACACGAGATAGCCGCGAAACTGCGTACGCTCTGCCATCGCTCCGCTGACGATCGTCGCTGCGGTTGCCGCAAAAACCGCCTGAAACATCCAGTCAATGTAAACCTCGTGCATCGCATCGACGCCGGGATACGAAAGAAAAAAGCCGTCGGTGCCGATAAGGCCGCCGGCGCTTACCCCGTACATGATTCCCCAGCCAATGGCGAAGTACATGATCATGCCGGCCGAGGCATCCATGAGGTTTTTCATGATGATGTTTCCCGCGTTCTTCGCCCGTGTCAGACCTGTCTCCACCATTGCGAAACCGGCCTGCATGAACAGGACCAGCGCCGCACCAAGTGCGAGCCAGATGATATCGAGCGAATCCCGGAACAGTTCAACTGTCTCCTGGTCGGGCGCGACTTCGGCCGAGAACTGGCCGAATGCGGCGCCCCCACCGGCGACCATGCCGAGCAATACCAGAAGCATTACTGCGCGTTTTCTCATAACGCGTTCCTCCTCGCTGGTTGCAGAAGTGCAACAGAATTTTGATACCTCCTTTCTTGCATACTTCGTGCCAACTCTTTTTTCTATAGGTCGATGTCAACGGCCGCGATTCCGTGCAATGGGGCGTGCGGGTCGTATATGTCCCTGTCATGGAATTACTTAACCGAGCTCCGCCCGGTTAAAATATTTTATGAGATTTCTACAGATGCGAGGTTGAAAACGCAGTGTGACAAGCATTCATAAAGGTGGTGTAGGATAAAGAAAACTACAAAAATGTATTAAACAGAGTAAAAAACTACATAGTGGTAGTTTTCGCTGTATACCCCAAGCTTGTGAGCAGGCTTCCGTTGTGCTTCAGGCGCGCTGCGGACGGCGCCTGCTTATCGGTAGTTTCTGGGGTCTATGCCATGTTTCTGGACACGCAGGCCCATGACCCGCTCGGTTACATCGAGCAGTCGCGCCGCCCGGGCCATGTTTCCCCGGGTGCTTTTCAGGGCGTCGAGAATCAGATCCCGCTCAAGCTGGTTCAGCGCCTCATCGAGCGAGGAGTGCAGGCTCGTGTCGGTGCTTTCGGCGCTCTGGAGCGACGGCGGAAGATGGTGGCTGTGGATTACCTCGTCGGTGCTCAACAGAACAGCCCGTTCAATGCAGTTCTCGAGCTCGCGGACATTCCCCGGCCAGTGATAGGCGGTCAGAAGATCGATTGCCGGTGTGGAAATACGGCGGATCGTAACGTGGTTCTCTTTCGAGTACTTTTCAACGAAGTGGTCGGCAAGCTGGAGAATATCGCTCTTTCGTTCGCGAAGCGGCGGTACGTGAATGGGGAAGACATTCAGGCGGTAATAGAGATCCTCACGGAACCGCCCGTCGGCGATAAGCTCCTCGAGGTTCTTGTTGGTGGCGGCGATTACCCGCACGTTGGTGCGGATCGTCTGGTTTCCTCCCACACGCTCGAACTCTTTCTCCTGCAGCACACGCAGCAGTTTCACCTGGGTTGTCGCCGAAAGATCTCCGATTTCATCGAGGAAGATGGTTCCGCCGGAAGCAACCTCGAACCGACCTTTGCGCGAGGAAATAGCCCCGGTAAACGCCCCTTTCTCATGTCCGAAGAGTTCGCTTTCTATGACCGTTTCCGGCAGCGCTGCGCAGTTCACTTTAACAAACGGCCGGTCGGCGCGGCGGCTGTTAAAGTGAATCGCATTCGCGACGAGTTCCTTACCGGTGCCGCTTTCGCCGCGGATAAGCACAGTGGCCTCGCTTCGCGAGACCTGGGCTATCATGTCGAAGACCGTCTGCATGCTGTTTGAGTTGCCGATAATATTCGAAGGGCGAAACCGGCTCTGCAGTTCCTGTTTCAGCCGGTCGTTTTCCGCCTGGAGTCGTCGCTTTTCCTCCATCGCGGCCCTTCGAGTTTGCACCGCCTGGGCTATCATAGAGCAGATAATGCTCAAGAGACGTACGTCGTCGTTGAGCTCGGTTTCATTGCCGACAGGCCGGTCGAGGCTGAATGCGCCGAGGGTTTCCTTCCCGATTCGAATGGGCACACAGAGGAAACTGACGTCACCGTCCTCGGATACTCGACGTGCGCCGGTCCGATCGAGAAATTCAGCGCTTTCCTGCACCGAGCGAATTACCATCGGCTCACCGCTCTCAACGACCTTTCCGGTGATTCCCTCGCCGAGGCGATAGAGTCCCCGCTGCCGCTGCTCCTCCGTCAGCCCGTAGGCTGCTTCGGTAATAATTTCACCGGTTTCCCGGTTCAGGAGCGTGATCGCCCCACGACGCATCTGCAGTCCGTCGGCGACCGCGTTGAGGACCGGCTGGACGGTTTCTTTTATGTCGAGGCTCTGGTCAAGAATCTGGCTGATACTGAACAGCAGTTCAAGCTCTGAAACACGATCCCGTCGACCGCGTTCCTGCGTTTCGGAAGTCCCTTCAGCCATGTAGTATCCATCCTTTTTGTGGGATCACAACGACGATACTACATTCTTGTAGGGTTGTGTACAAGTACCTGAACAGCCTCCCGAGGGCCACAGCCCGGCTCATGTGCCACAGCCGGCTCATGTGGCACAGCCGGCTCATGTG
>CAZMEV010000075.1:0-3284 GCA_964565375.1 uncultured Spirochaetaceae bacterium | reverse complement strand
CACAGCCGGCTCATGTGGCACAGCCCGGCTGCTACTCGCCCGATACGATGCCTTCGTAGATAATCAACTCTTCGCTGTCGAGGCTCACATACAGACGCTCCTCGAAGCTGTTGAATGCGTCGGGGACTTCTCCGATATACACGAGAGATGGGCTTCGTCGCTGGATTTCTTCCGGCGAAACGGGGCTGCCTTCCTCCACAATGACACCTGCGAGCCCTTCGGCAAGGGGAAGGTGTTCGCGCGTAAACGTGCGGGTTACCATGATTTCGCTTCCGTCAAGCTTGAGCCGTCGCCTCGCTGTCTGTGGATCGTGACAATGCACCACACGGCCGCTTGCCGTGCCGCCAAACCCCGAACGTCCACGGCTGAGAATATTGCCGAGAAAGTGCACTTTCACCGTGTTCATCATGATGGGGGAGTTCACCGGAATACCTGCTGCGGTGACTACACGATCGAGGCGCTCGACATAGCCCCCGGAAAGCGCGAGTCGCAGCGCGTTCTGGATCATGGCGTCGGAGTCGCTGACCACTTCAGTGCGGATCGGCACAATACCCCAGTGCAGCAGCAGCTGTCGCTGTACCGAATCACTCACGGTTACGGCGAGTATTGTGGCAAGGGGGCGGAACTGGCTGAGCTGGCGGGGACTGTTTCCCCGCATGCTTGGTGAGATAATCGCTCTGGCCTCCACGTCCCGTGCAAGGCTGTAGGCGGACTTCGCAACCGCATGTCCCATATCGTGGGTGATTCCGCGAAATGATTCAAAGTGCTCCCGGCACCGCAGCCGGTATTCCTCCGACAACTCAACGGCCATTGCGATGCGGTGCAGCATAGCTGTGGAGGCGAATGGATGCTTCCCGCCGGCGGTTTCTCCCGAAAGCATGACGCAGTCCGTGCCATCAAAAATAGCGTTTGCTACATCGGTGAGTTCCGCCCTTGTCGGGTTGGGATTGTGAATCATGCTGTCGAGCATCTGGGTCGCCGTTATAACAGGCTTGTTTTCGCGGTTGCATTTGGCAATCACCCGCTTCTGAGCCATCGGGATTTCCTCGGTGGAAAGCTGGACACCGAGATCCCCCCGAGCGACCATTACCCCGTCGGAGACGCGGATAATATCATCGATATTCTCAAGACCCTCTTCATCTTCGATCTTGGCAATGATCCGTATGGCCGATTCCTCACGATCGAGAATTTCGCGTATATCGACCACGTTTTCGGCGCGCCGGATGAAGCTCGCGGCAATGAAGTCCACGCCCTCTTCGATAGCGAAGAGAATGTCCTGGCGGTCCTTTTCGGTCATGGAAGGAAGCTGCGGGCGGATACCGGGAACATTCACGTTTTTTCGCGATCCGATAATGCCGCCGTGACGGATTACGCAGTGGATTTCGGATCCTTCCACCGCTTCAACTTCAAGGTCAATAAGACCGTCAGCAATAAAAATATTGTGGCCCGGCCTGACGTCTTCGGGGAGTTTTTCGTATGAAACAGAGAGCCGTTCGTGGGTTCCAGGCACCTGTTCCGTTGTGATCGTAATTCTGTTGTCGTGGTGAATTTCAATTGTACCGCCGTCTGCGATATCTCCGGTGCGGATCTCCGGACCCTTCGTATCCACCATGATTGCAACCGGGGTGCCGAGTTCAAAGGTTGCATCGCGTACGTGTTGAATTCTTCGTCGATGCTCCTCATGAGACCCGTGAGAAAAATTCAGCCGCGCAACATTCATTCCGGACTGTATGAGCTTTTTGATGCTCTCGAAATCATCGACTGCGGGTCCGAGCGTACAGACAATTTTCGTTTTTCTAATCTGTTTCATACTGAGCGAGTGGCCTCCACCGTCGGGCGGCGTTGCGTCCCGAGCCATCGTAGAGTACAAAAATGTGAGCAGCTTCTGCAATTGCCGTGGTTTTCAGCCGGATGGCGACTATTCGTCGGTGCTGTCTTCGAACAGGAATCGGTACTCGTCCCGGCCGATAATGTCTTCCTGTTCCTCGGTTCTCGAGGGAGACGATCTCAGGGCGCGGGTCAGTTCTCGCTGCATTCGCTGCTGCTCATCATGATACCGTTTGAACGTGGTCTCCGTTTCCGCAAGCGCTGCATAAAACGGGGTTTCCGGATTATCAATCTTTTCAAGAAACTCGATGAAGAGCTGTACGGCGCGCGAGAGGTCGCGCATGTATTCCATGCGGCGAATCAGATACACGTTATCGCGAAGTGAATCATGCAGCCTGGAAATAGTCGCATGAACAAATGCCACGTCTTCAATAATTTTCTCGCGAAAGATCTCGCTATCTATATCGAGAGAAACCCCGGTCGACAGCGTCTTGATCAGGGAGGAGAGATAAAAAATGTTGTCTTCGTAGTTAACGCGTGCAGCCATATCGTTACGCCAACTATCGGCAGGATCGTGCTTGTCTTGACACTCGTTTCCACTGCGTGATAGCCATGAGGTTCCTCTTTACTCTGAAAACGTACGTGTTCTCAGGGTCAATAGTCCACAAGGAGGCATAATCAATTATGCGCAATTACGAGGTAATGTGCGTGTTCCGTCCGGAAGACGAAGTCTTTAACCGCGGCCGGGACATGGTACGAAGTGAGCTCGGAAAGCTCAACGCAAACGTCGTCAAAGAGGACGACATGGGTTTGCGAACGCTTGCCTACCCGATCAAGGATGTCCATCAGGGACATTATTTTCTCTTTGTCAGTGAAATGGCGCCGGAAACGGTCGCCGAGGTTGAATCAGCCCTGCGTCATAAGGACGATCTGCTTCGGTTCATGGTAGTACGCCAGGAGGCGTGAGCACTATGGCCGACATTAATCGTGTTACCCTTGTGGGTCGTCTTGTCCGCGACGCGGACGTCAAGGTTACCCAGGGAGGCATGCAGATTACGAAGTTCGGGCTCGCCATTAACCGCCGGCGTAAGCAGGGGGATCAGTGGGTCGACGAAGCGAACTTCTTTGACGTTGTTATCTTCGGACGAATGGGGGAGGCTGTCAGCCGCTACCTGACCAAAGGGAAACAGGTCGGTGTCGACGGTGAACTCGTTCAGAACCGCTGGGAACAGGACGGTCAGACCCGGAGCAAAGTGGAGATATTCTGCAACAATATCCAGCTCCTCGGTGGCCGTGGCGACGGTGGCGGTGGATCCCCGGGATCCGGAGCCGGCACATCAGCAGGCGGGTCGCGTTCGGGCGGCGAACCGTTCGGTGGTGGTCCTGGACCGGCTGATCCGGTGGAAGACTTCGAGGACGACGTCCCATTTTAATTCGAGGACGACGTCCCATTTTAA
>CAZMEV010000074.1:0-15974 GCA_964565375.1 uncultured Spirochaetaceae bacterium | reverse complement strand
TAAGCATCATGCCGAGGCCCGTGTGATTCCTGCGCCGGGGCCGCAAAGGCGCGCCGGGGCCGCAAAGGCGCGCCGGGGCCGCAAAGGCGCGCCGGGGCCGCAAAGGCGCGCCAAGCCAGGCGCGAACTCGCACCGGGTCTGCATGCCTCCAGGTACTCGTTTGCCCTGCGGCGGGCCTGAAACAGGCTTGCCGCCGCTTATGTTAACGGAGTAATGGGCAGGGAAGCCTTCAGGGCTTTTCTGTCCTTTTATTTTGTGTGAACATTAGGTCCTCGAGCCTTTTCAAAACGCTCGAGAGTCGCTACTCTAGTGGATCGGCGTCTATGAAACGGCAGGACTTTATATTTTCCATCGGATACCAGGGCAGCTCTGCCATGGTAGACCACGCAGCATCGAAGCGGTTCGGGAAGCTTTCAACCGACGAACTCGCGCGAGAAGGGCTGTATAGGGCAGCGTTCTGTTCGGTGCTCTATAGTGACGACGAAAACGAGTTGGAGGCGTTCAAGCGCATATTCGAGCCTGCATCCGGGTATACGGATATGAGTCTTGAACAGCTGAAACGGCTTTTTGGTGTCAGGGGTGTTCCTGACAACGTTACGAAGATCGTGCATGTATAGCAGTCATGGCCCGTTAGTGCTCAGCTTGACTCTGATTATAGCGCTGTGATAGCGTCTGAAATCTTAATAACAGGGATAATTTATTATGTCAGCAATCTATAGCGTACTCCCCGTGCTGCAGGCGCAGCCGGCCGGCGGAGGTGAGCAGCTTCTGTTTCCGCTGGTAACGTTCGGTCTGATCGCAGCGATCATGTATTTTCTGATCATTCGGCCGCAGAACAAGCGGCAGAAAGAGCAGCAGAAAATGATCGATGCGCTCAAAAAAGGCGATCGTGTAGCAACAATCGGCGGTATCCGCGGTACTATTGTCGGCCTGAAGGAAGACACAGTTGTTCTTAAAGTCGACGACAATGTAAAGCTTGAGTTCTCACGCAGCTCCGTCAGCTCAGTGCTGGAGAAGAAAGCGAAGGGCGGCGGTAAGCAGGCCAAACAGACTCAGTCTGAACAGGTCGAAGAAGCTGACGAAACCGCGGAAGCCGACGAAGAGTCCGAGACGGAAGAGAGCAAGTAAGCGCAGGGTGACTGCCATATTCCGTAGCGCCCCACCGGCGCGGGATTACGGCAGCGCGCACGAGACACCGGCGAAAGAGCCGCTTCCTCGCGTGCCTTGAGCCCTTCTGGAGTAGCCATTCATGAGTAAGCGTTTTCGGTTTTTTATAGTCCTCATATTCATTGCAATAGCAGGAATATTCCTTGCACCCACGGTACGGTGGTATGCCTTTATTCCCGAGGAAGACAAGGATATTGCCGCATCGGGACGTGCGGAAATTCAGCGATATGCGCAGGGGCAGGCTTCAGACGCGCTTGAGGAGCTGGCGTCGCTCGCCCAGGACGACCCGGAAGCTCCTGTCCCCGAAGAGTACTCGTTCATGTTCGACCGGGCACGGCAGAACCGTGAAGCTGCCGATGAGCCGGTGCCGGACCAGTGGACGGTCAGAGAATTGCTTGCGAGCTTTCCCGATGAGCGAGGGGCTTTCGAAACAGTCGAGGAGTATCACAGAGACAGATTGCAGGGCCTGCGGGACATGCGATCACGCATCATCGAACTTGGTCTCGACCTTTCCGGAGGTATCAGCGTGACTCTGTCGCCGGACAGGGATAGTCTCGCCGAGCGACTCGGCAGGGAGCCGACGGATGAAGAGTTCGAGGAGGCGCTGGAAGCGGCTGTAGAGATCCTTCGCAACCGGATTGACCAGTTCGGTGTCACAGAGCCTCAGATACGCGAAATCGAAGGTGGGCTTATCCTTGTGGAGGTCCCCGGCGATGACGACCGCGACCAGGTGGATTCCTTCCTTCAGGGCCGCGGAAGCCTTAATTTCCATATTGTCAACGACGATGTCACCGAAGAGCTTATCCAGTTTCAGCGGCAGAATCCCGGCTGGAACCCCGAGGACGATGAGATTCCGGACTTCGTTCCGGCGGGTACCCGTGTGTTGCCCTATGTGCAACGCGACGAATACGGGCTCGATGAAGTCGTGCAGTATATAGCTATATACGAAGATCTGGAAGAACATGGGCTCAGCGGCGAATATCTGACCGAAGCGCAGGTCGGACGCGATCAGCTTACGAATCAGCCTGTGGTAAACTTCGTACTCGACGGAGAGGGCGGGGATCTTTTTGCGCGGCTGACCCGTGACAATGTCGGCAATTCCATGGCCATTGTCATGGACGAGAATGTCCGTGCGTACGCCAATATCCGCGAGGAAATTCCGACCGGTCAGGTACGAATTGACGGCGGATTCACGTTTGCCGAAGCCAATGATCTTGCGACAGTGCTTCGCACCGCCGCTCTACCGATCGATCTGGAAGTGCAGAGCCAGCAGGTGATCGGCGCGGCGCTCGGTGAGGACGCGATTCAGGCGGGACTTCTTGCGGTAGCGGTCGGATTCGCGCTGGTCGTCATTTTCATGGCGGCGTACTATAGAGGGGCAGGTCTGGTCGCCGATCTCATCCTTATTCTCAATCTCTTTTTCATTGTATCGATTCTTTCGGTGTTCAATCTGACGTTGACGCTTACGAGCATCGCAGGAATCGTTCTTACTGTTGGTATGGCGGTAGACGCCAATGTAATCGTGTACGAACGCATCAAGGAAGAATACCGGCTCGGCAAGAGTGCCAAGGCAAGTATTGCGGCAGGCTTTCAGAAGGCAATGTCTTCGGTGCTTGACGCCAATGTTACTACCTTTATCGCGGCGATCTTTCTCAGCCAGCTTGGAACCGGCCCGATTCAGGGCTTCGCTGTTACGCTGGCGGTCGGTATCGTATGTTCGATGTTTACGGCGCTGTTTGTCTCGCGGCTTATATTTGACTTCGGCACCGACGTACTGAAACGACAGAACCTGAGTATCGGCTGGGGTGTTCGATGAACCGTGTAATAGATTTTCTGAAGCTACGATTTGTATTTCTCGCCCTTTCGGTAGTTCTGATAGGTGGCGGCCTTGCCGCCACGATCGCCGTCGGCGGGTTCAACCTTGGAGTGGATTTCCAGGCGGGCCTGCAGCAACAGGTGGAGATTGATCCCAATGAAGCCACTGCAACGATCGAGGATGTTCGAAGCGCCCTGAGCGGCTTCACTGGTACGCAGGTCCAGAATGTTGGAGCTGACGCTGATCAGCGCTTTTCGATCCGCGTGATTGCCGAGGAAGGAGGAGAACGTGAGCCGGCGGAGCTGGCCTCCGATATTCTCAGCGTCCTGCGTACCGAGTTCGGTGATGCAGCGGTAACGGAGGAGCGCTCTGATTTCGTGGGAGCCGCCTTCTCAGCGGCGCTTGCACAACAGACATTTCTGCTTATTTCGGTTGCACTTGCACTGATTCTGCTGTATGTCTGGATTCGGTTCAAGCTCGCGTATGCGATCAGTTCCATTCTACCGCTCGTTCATGACTTAGCGTTCATGCTTGTCTTTATCGGCGCGTTCCAGATAGAGGTTTCTACCGCTACGGTAGCTGCTCTACTGACTGTTATCGGCTATTCGTTGAACGACACGATCGTGATTTTCGATCGCGTTCGGGAAAACGAAGGGCTCATGCGCGGGGCGAGCTTCTACGACGTCGTCAACACGAGTATTACGCAAAGCATGACGCGAACGATCATCACCTCAATGACAACGCTTCTTGCGGTTATTGCCATTTATGTGTTCGCTACCGGAACGATTCAGGATTTTGCATTGAACCTTATCGTTGGTGTTGTTGTCGGTACGTACTCCTCGGTTGCGATCGCCTCTCCGGCATTGCTCGGATTGCAGAAGCGCATCGGACATAAGCAGAAAGAGGCCGACCGGGCCAAGGCGGCGCACGTTAAGGGCGAAACCCGAAAACAGCAGCCGGTAACGGCTGATGCCGGGGCTGCCGGTTCCGGATCCGGGAACTCAGCGGCTGCCCCTCAGGTAGATGAACAGGAAGCCGCACAGATCAAGGAACAGATTCGCAAGCAGCGCGCCGCGGCAGGAAAGGCGGCCGCCGGGAAGAGCAAGGGCGGATCGAAGAAGAAAAAGAAATAGCAGAAAAGCTGCTTCGGGAATCGCGGGGGCGCGCACAGCGTTCCCGTTTGCTGCGGGGGAGATACCGGCAATTACCGCGCGTGTGCGTCCTCGAAGTGAGAAAGCCTCCCTGCTCCTTCCCTCCTGTCCGTATCACGGTACCACCTGTAATCAAAGAGCGTTTCGCGCTATATTCACAGCATACGAAATGCGCAGGCGGTATTAATCCGCCGGAGTGAAAGGGAGTACTGTTGGATCTACACTATCGCGAATCGGGCTCAGGTGAGCCTGTTATTGTGCTGCATGGGCTTTTCGGCACCGGTGACAACTGGAGCGCTGTCGGGAAGGCCTTATCTGAAAGCTACAGGGTTCTTCTCGTAGATGCTCCCAACCACGGCGAGTCCCCGTGGATGGATTCCATGGATTACGAGGCCCAGGCGTCTACAGTAGCCGGTATGATTGAATCCCTCGGGTTCGATCGAGCGCGTGTCGTCGGGCACAGTATGGGGGGTAAGACTGCCATGGCCCTTGCTTTGCAGCGCCCCGAGCTCGTCGGGACTCTGGTTGTGGTCGATATTGCGCCGAAACGCTATGAACCCTCGCACGGAGTAATCCTTGATGCCATGGAACGGGTGTCGGAGCAGAAACCGGAAACCAGACGCGAGGCGGATGCCCTGCTTGCCGATAGTGGCGTCGAAGGGAGCATGGTGCGCGCGTTTTTGCTCAAAAGCTACCGTACCCAGGGGCCACAGGGGCCCGGATGGAAGCTGAACCTCCCCGTGATTCGCCGCGATTATCAGCTACTGCTTGGATGGCCGGATTTTGGCGGCTCCGTGTTCGACGGCTCAGTAAACGTGCTCTACGGGAGTCTCTCTTCGTACGTGTCGGAGGATGACCGGCAACTCTTATCCCGTCATTTCCCGTCAATTGCAATGCGGCGTATTGACGGGGCGGGACATTGGCTTCACGCTGAGAAGCCTCAAGCAACAATATCAGCGCTTTTCGAGATGCTGCAGTGACGAAGGCGAAACAGAAACACGTGGTTCATGAAGGTAGACCCTGGCCCTTAGGCGTGTCGGTTGATCGCACGGGGGTTCAGTTTGCCCTTTTCAGTCGTCACGCCACGGGTGTGTCGCTGCTTCTCTTCGAAAACGAGGAGGACACAGAGCCTGCACGTGAAATCGTGCTTGACCCTGCTCGTCATCGGACCGGGGATGTATGGCACTGTTTCCTCGAGGGATGCGAGGCGGGCGCTCTGTATCTGTACCGGGTATCGGGGCCGTACGCTCCGGAGGCGGGAGATCGTTTCAACGACAACCTCGCGCTGCTTGATCCGTATGCCAAGGCTCTGACTCACTGCGAGAGTATTTCAGATTCGCTCGGCTACGATACGCGCTCGGGGCGGCGCGATCTCGTGCCGTCGCAGGAATCCAACCTTCACATTATGCCGAAGTGCATTGTCATTGACCCGGATTTTGACTGGCAGGGCGACAGGCCGCTGAATCATCCCGAGAAACGGACGGTGATCTACGAAGGGCACGTTCGCGGAATGACCTCCCACGAGAGTTCGGGCGTTACGCATCCGGGAACCTACCGCGGCATCATAGAGCACATTCCGTATCTTTCGTCGCTCGGCATCACATCGCTCGAACTTCTGCCTGTTCACGAGTTCGACGCTGCGGACAACCCGAGGTCAAACCCATTGACCGGCGAGCGCCTGCGCAATTACTGGGGATACAATACGCTCTGCTATTTTGCTCCGAAGCGGTCTTATGCGGCAGACGGGAGTCGCGGCGGGCAGGTTACCGAGTTCAAGGAAATGGTACGGGAGCTGCACAAGGCGGGCATCGAGGTAATTCTTGATGTGGTGTTCAACCATACCGGGGAAGGCAATGAACTCGGGCCTACGGTCAGCTTCCGAGGAATAGACAACAGAATCTATTATACGCTCGACGAAAATCCGCGCTACTACAAGAACTTTTCCGGGTGTGGAAATACCGTTAACTGCAATCATCCGCTTCTTCGAAGCCTTATTCTGGACTGTCTGCGCTACTGGGTTATGGAAATGCATGTAGACGGCTTCCGGTTCGATCTCGGTTCCATTCTTGCCCGGGATGAACAGGGCCGGCTCATGGATCGACCGCCGATGCTCGAGCGCATTGCCGAGGATCCGGTTCTGCGGGACACCAAGATTATCGCGGAGGCATGGGACGCCGGCGGCGCCTACCAGGTCGGTAACTTCTTCGGTGGGCGATGGGCTGAATGGAACGATCGTTTCCGGGACGATGTCCGGCGGTTCTGGCGGGGAGAGCCCTGGGTGGTGGGTGATTTCGCGACACGGCTTGCCGGTAGCTCCGACCTGTATTCCCGTCACGGGCGCAAACCGTTTCACAGCATTAACTTCATAACCTGCCACGACGGGTTTACACTTAATGATCTTGTGACGTACTCACGAAGGCACAATTACGAAAACGGCGAAGGTGGCCGTGACGGCCACGCCGAGAACCTCAGCTACAACTACGGGGTTGAAGGGCAGACAAGTCTCAGGGTCATTGAAAGAGTCCGTGACCGGCAGATTCGCAATTTCCTGGTAACACTCTTTCTGTCGCAGGGCATCCCGATGATTCCGGCCGGAGACGAACTTCGCCACACGCAGCGCGGCAACAATAATGTCTATTGCCAGGATAACGAGATCTCATGGATTAACTACCACTCGGACGTCGAAAAAGCCTCGCTTCTGGAGTTCTGTCGCGAAGCCATCCGGTTCCGGCTGAGCCATCCATCGTTGCTTCGCAGTGAATTTTTTACCGGCCGCGACAGCAGCGGGAATATGCGCAGCGATATAAGCTGGCTCACCTGTCGCGGTGAACCCATGAAGTGGCAATACGCTGAAGGCTGTATCGGCATGCTTCTCGACGGCAGTGAGCTCACCGAGGACAGCGAAGAGGTGGACGACGATATTCTTGCGCTCTTTAATGCCACCACGGCGGATCATACGGTTACATTGCCGGCATCGCGTAACGGATGGCACCTCGTCGTTGACACCTGCGGCGGAACCGCCTCGCGGTTCCGCGGTCCCGGAGAGGAGCAGCGCTGGTCGAGTGACCGCTATCTGCTTGCCGGCCGTTCAACGGTCGTATTCATTGATCCAGCTTAACCGGTTACCCGGCCGGTCTCCGCATCGAAGTCGGGAATCGGGTTTACGATCTTTCCCTCTTCAAAATAAAGCCGCACGTTTTCAAGCGTAATGTTGGCGATATTCGACATTGCCTCGCGCGTGAAAAACGCCTGATGACTTGTCACAAGGACGTTCGGGTAGGCAAGAAGGCGCAGCAGGTTGTCGTCGCGAATAATGTTCGACGAATGATCTTCGAAAAAGAAGTGAGTTTCTTCCTCGTACACGTCCAGTCCGGCGGCACCAACTTTGCCTTCGCGCAGTGCCTCAAGCAGATCCTCGGTTCGAATGAGCTTTCCGCGTCCGGTATTAATGATCATGACCCCGGGTTTCATCTGTGCGATAGTCGCACGATCGATGAGGTGCACGTTGTCGGCGGTTAACGGACAGTGCAGGCTGATAATGTCGGACTCCTTATACAGACGCCCGAGGGGTACGTACTCTATTCCCTTTTCGTATGCCCATTCGGTGGCCGGGTAGGGGTCATAGGCCAACACCCGCATATTAAGCCCTTTGAGAATCTCGCACATGATCCGACCGATCTGTCCGGTACCGACAATGCCGGCGGTCTTCCCGTTCATGTCGAATCCGAGCAGTCCGCCGATTGCGAAGTTATTGTCGCGGGTCCGGCTGTACGCTCTGTGAGTCTTGCGGTTCAGCGTAAGTATGAGTGCGAGCGCGTGTTCGGCGACTGCGTGAGGGGAATACGCGGGAACGCGGACAACATCAATCTTGTGCTTCAGTGCATCCAGGTCCACATGGTTGTACCCGGCACTTCGCAGAGCAAGGAGCTTCACACCCTTTTCCGCGAATATGTTCGCTACGTCGGCGTTCACAAAATCGTTGACGAATACGCATGCGGTATCAAACCCGTCAGCGAGCACCGCGTCGTCGGCGTTCAGCCGGGCCTCAAAGAAATGTATATCGTATCCGTATGAAGCGTTCGCCTGGGTGAAGAACTCCTGATCGTAGGGTTTCGCGTCAAACATCGCAATTCTGGGCATGAATCCTCCTTCCGGTGGTGCGTGCGTCGCCTTGACAGCGCAGGTGCCTGCGACTCATATTCGCAAAACAGCCGTTTATATGCAACGTATATATGCAACGGAATGCGCATAGCAGGTGCGCGCTGCCTCATTCTCAGGAGACATGATTATGCCGGAAGTGAAAGACGCAGACAGCCCGGAAGCGAAGCTGTCACAGGAAGAAAAGCTGTTCCGAATTCGCCATTCGACCGCACACGTTATGGCCGAGGCAGTCTTAAGACTGTTTCCCGATGCGAAGATAGCGATCGGCCCACCGATCGACAACGGGTTTTATTATGATTTTGATCTCCCGCGAGCACTGAGGCCCGAAGATCTCGAGACGATCGAGGAGCACATGCGGGAGATTATGGGCGGAGATCATCCGTTCGTGCGAAAAGAAATAACGCGTGAAGAGGCGAAAGAGTTCTTCAAAGATCAGCCGTATAAGCTGGAGCTGATCGATGACCTGCCCCAGGAAGAAGCGATCTCCCTGTACACCGTGGATACATTCACCGACCTGTGCCGGGGCCCGCACGTGCAGTCGACCAAAGCGATTCATCCGAAGGCGTTTAAACTCCTCAACACTGCGGGAGCCTACTGGCGTGGTGACGAAAACCGTCCAATGCTCCAGCGCATATACGGTACCGCCTGGGAGAGTCCGAAGGAGTTGCGCGCGCATCTCGATCGGCTCGCCGAGATCGAACGACGCGATCACAGAAAGCTCGGCCGGGAGCTCGATCTTTTCTCCACCCACGAGGAGGCGGGAAGCGGGCTCATTTACTGGCATCCGAAGGGCGGGCGCGTACGTCGTATTGTCGAGGATTTCTGGCGAAGCAAGCACGATGAAGGCGGATATGAACTCCTCTATACGCCGCATGTCGGAAAGAAGTGGCTGTGGGAGACAAGTGGACACCTGGAGTTCTACCAGGACAGCATGTATCCGCACATGGAAATGGACAACACCGAGTATTACGCGAAACCCATGAACTGTCCGTTTCATATCATGATCTACAAGACCGGCATGCGAAGCTATCGGGACCTCCCGCTTCGCTGGGCCGAACTGGGAACGGTCTATCGCTACGAGCGAAGCGGTACGCTGCACGGGCTTCTGCGCGTCCGAGGTTTTACCCAGGACGACGCGCATATTTTCTGTACGCCCGAGCAGGTCGAAGACGAGATCCGCACCGTCCTTTCGTTCAGCCTCGATATGATCCGTGCATTCGGCTTCAGCGAGTTCAAGGCCTACCTCTCCACGCGCCCGGAAAAGAGTGTCGGGGAACAGGAAGCATGGGACAAAGCAACCGAAAGCCTTCGCACGGCGATCGACGCTGCCGGTCTTGAATATGAGCTCGACGAAGGCGGCGGGGCGTTCTATGGACCGAAAATCGACCTGAAGCTCCTCGATGCGGTCGGCCGCGAGTGGCAGCTTTCCACCATACAGTTCGACTTTAACCTGCCCGAGCGCTTTGATATGACCTTCGTCGACCGCGACGGGAAGGAAAAACGGCCTTACATGGTCCACCGCGCCCTTCTCGGATCCATCGAGCGCTTTTTCGGCGTGCTCGTCGAGCACTACGCCGGCGCTTTTCCGGTGTGGCTCGCGCCGGTGCAGGCGGTGGTTGTTCCCGTCGCTCCGGCCTTTAACGAGTACGCGGAGCGTGTGCGAAAGACCATGGCCGACGCCGGAATTCGCTGCGAGCTCGACGACAGCGACGACCGCATGAACGCCAAGATTCGCAATGCCCAGAATCAGAAAGTGCCCTACATGCTTGTTGTCGGAGAGAAAGAGCAGGAAGCAGGCGGCGTCTCTATCCGAAGCCGAAAGAACGACCGCATGAACGGGCTGGGAATGCAGGAAGCGCTCGATTTTATAACCGGCAAGATCAAAGAAAAGGCGGAGCTGTAACGCATGGCTGCAGGCGAAGGAAAAGGACCGGACAATCCCCAGGCGGCGATTGCACGCCTCAAGGAGCTCGACTCGGAGATTCAGCTCCTGTCGAACATGGGCTCGCTCTTAAGCTGGGATCAGGAAACCTACATGCCCGAAGGCGGCATAGCAGACCGCTCGAAACAGCTGTCGCTTCTTTCATCGATCGTTCACGAACGTGAAACAAGTGCCGAAATAGGCGAGCTGCTTGCCTCGCTCGGCGCCGACGAGGATCATCCCGACGGCGGAGCCGATGTGCCTGAATCGGAACGTGCGTACATTCGGCAGTTCTACCGCGACTACCGGCAGGAAACGAAGCTTCCCGCAGATCTGGTACGCCGTATGGCCGAAGCGGCGAGCACCGGACAGGCGGTATGGGCGAAGGCCCGGGAAGCGAATGACTTCTCGAAGTTCCGGGATCACCTGGCGAACATCATCGAACTGAACAAAGAGAAGGCCGAATGCCTCGGCTACTCCGACCATCCCTACGATGCGCTGCTCGACACCTTCGAACCGTGGATGACCACCGCCGAGGTAACGCGCGTATTCGACGGACTGCAGACTTCCCTCGTCCCGCTCGTCGAACAGATCGCGGCCGCCGAACAGGTGGATGACCGCTTCCTCCACCGGGAAATCCCCGTAGACAGGCAGGAAGCGTTCGGACGTGAAGTGCTCGAGGCCATGGGCTGGGACTTCACCCACGGTCGGCTCGACGTGTCGGTGCATCCGTTTACCATCGACATATCTCCCAACGACGTGCGCCTTACCACCCGGTATCAGGAGAACTTTCTCAACTCGGGCATCTTCGGCACGATGCACGAGGCAGGCCACGGGCTCTACGAACGCGGGCCCGACCCGTCGCTTCACGGCACACGGCTGGCCGGCGGCACGAGCCTTGGTATCCATGAAAGCCAGTCGAGGACCTGGGAGAATGTAGTAGGCCGAAGCCGTGCCTTCTGGTCGCACTACCTTCCCCGGCTCAAGGAATACGCAGGCGGGGTACTTGACGACATCGACCTTGAAACATTCTACCGTGGTATTAACAAGGTCGAGCCTTCGCTTATTCGCGTGGAAGCCGACGAGGTGACCTACAGCCTGCATATTATTCTGCGCTTCCGTCTCGAGAAGGCGCTTATCGAAGGCACGCTTAGCGTCGATGAGCTGCCGGAGGCCTGGCGCGAACTGTCGGGCGAGCTTATCGGCGTGCGGCCGGAGGGCGATGCCGAGGGGGTGCTTCAGGATATTCACTGGTCCATGGGCGCGATGGGCTACTTTCCGACCTATGCGCTCGGTAATCTCTACGGCGCCTGTTTCTGGAACAGCCTCTGCCGCGATATTCCCGATGTCTATGAGCGCATCGGCCGCGGCGAGCTCGCACCGATACTCGACTGGCTGCGTGAGAACATTCACTCCCATGGTAAGCGCAAAACCGCCTCCGAGCTCGTGCAGGATATAACCGGCGAGGCGCTCTCCGCGCAGCCGTTTATCGATTACCTCACAGCCAAGTACCGGGAGGTCTACGTACTCTGAGCGCGCTCGAACATCTCGTCGCCAACCACTATACGTGGCTCGCGTTTGGCGCCCTGTGGACCGCGGCGGGGCTTGTTCCGCTCACGCGCAGGCTCCCGGTGGACGACGGCTCCCGGTGGGCGCGGGCGAAGCGACGGCGTGCACGCGAGCTTCGAAGCGCATGGCTGTACCTTGCTCTTGCACTGGCCGTCGCCTCGATAACAGGCGGCGGGTTTCTTGCTGGATTCGAACATTTCGCAGCTGCCGAGTCAGCGGTGTATGGCGGGGGCTGGCTTCTTGCATGGGCGATGCTCTTTCGCTTTCCGCGCTCGCTCGGTATTCCGGTCCTGCTCCTCGCGCTTGCAGTCAGCCTCACGTTCCCGCTTGTCGGTGAACCCTGGCATGTCCTCCGCGGCGAGGAGTATGTGGCACGAGTGCGCATTCTCAGTGTCGGCGACGGGCGCATCGCGGCAGAATGGCGCTCGGCGGCACCGGGGTTTATCTCCGAACAGGACACTATGTTTGAGGTCGATGGTTCTTCACTTGCCGCCGGGGTGCGCGTGGTGGGTATTCCAGAGGGCGCATTTTTCCTTGCTGCCGATGCGCTGATCCGGATCGAGACGGTGCATGGGGATACGCCGGAAAACGACGCGGACGCTGCGAGCGAGCCGGGCCGGCGCGAGGAAGTACAGGGAGGTATCGCCGGACGTGTCAGTGAATACCTTGTTTCGGGCCGAATTCCACGCTTTGAATCGCGGCTGGAGACTGCCCGTATCCGCCGACCCGTGGTATTATCTGAGTACAGGCTGCATGCGTCCGCCGGCGGACAGGTGTCCTTCGTCAGTGGTCGTCGTGTAAATAGTAATTGATTTAAGGCTGCGTCGGGGGTGGCCGATATCAGTATTGTAGCCATGATGATAACACTCTACCGGGTGGGCGAGAACGAGCGCATCCGATATGTGACATTTCATAATCGTCAGACGACCCTTTTCTCCCAGTATGCGTTCACCGTCTGTGAAGGAGAGGTCCACGGACCCGGAAAAGAACGTCTCTATACCTTTGAAACCCGCGAAGAAATGGACAAAAAGCTGCGGACCCTGCTGCGCGGGCGCGTAAAGTCCGGGTATCGAGTATTGTACAGTTTCTTTCGCAAGCACGAGTACAACGATATACGGCCCGCTCTGTTCGCTTGACAGCAGTCGGGGCCTGCGCGTACCGTAGCCAGCATTGTGAACCTTGCAAACGGCATAACCGCATCAAGAATTATACTGTCTCCGGTCTTCTTTCTGGTGTTCTTCATCCCGCTGTGGACCGGAGAGCTTGCAACCACCTCGATTGTGCTCATATGGCTGCTGTTTATCTGGATCGAGTTCTCGGATATGGCCGACGGAGAAGTCGCCCGGCGGACAAACACCGTCACCGATCTTGGAAAGGTGCTCGATCCGTTCGCCGATGTGTTTATCCGGCTTACCTACTTTGCCTGTCTCCTGCTCGGTAACCTTATGCCGGTGTGGGTCTTTCTCATTATCATGTACCGGGAATTCAGTATCGTGTTCATCCGGCTTCTCATGTACCGCAAGGGTGTTGCGCTCGCCGCGCGAAAGGGCGGTAAGTTCAAAACGGTCATGTACTCGATAGCCGCCGGCGTCGGATTTCTCCTTTCGACCTTCAACCGGCTCGGCGTCTATGAACCGGAGGCGACCTTCGGACTGACAAGTCCGCTGCCGGTAAGCGATGCGCCGACCTATATCCTTGGTCTTGCGATCGTGGCTATGGCCATGTACATCATTGCCGCCATATCGTCTGTCATGTCGTTTCTCGATTATGTCCGCGTATTCCGACAGTCCAACAGTGAAACCTGATACTTCCCGTGCAAAGCCGCTGAGTTCATGGCCACTTGAAGCGAGACAACGTGTTACAACCGTTTTCTGCGATATCGACGACACACTGACTCGTGACAACCGTCTCGAGGAACCGGCTTTTGCTGCGATCTGGAAACTGGCGAATGCCGGCTACCGGGTTGTGCCGGTCACCGGCCGGCCGGCCGGCTGGTGTGACTGCATAATCCGCCAGTGGCCGGTCGATGCGATTATCGGCGAAAACGGGGCGTTCACCTATTATCTTGCCGATGGGGTAAGAAAAGAGCTGTACCATCCGGAAGCCGGAGAGCCGGGTGAGCACGCCGAACAGCTGCGGTCAATCGCCGAAGAGGTCTATCGCGAAGTTCCCGGTACCCGTGAGGCGAAGGATCAGCCGTTCCGCCAGTTCGATATGGCGGTGGACTTTCGCGAGGAACCGCCGTTTCTTGACTTTGAAGCGGCTAATGCGATTCACCGCGTGTTCACCGATGCGGGAGCCGTGGCGAAGATAAGCTCCATTCATGTGAATGCGTGGATAGGCAATTACGACAAACGGTCCATGACCGAGATCACCGCCCGCAGATTGTGGGAGCTGGATTTCGCCCGGGAGGCCGATCGCCTTTCCGCGGCATTCTGCGGCGATTCGCCGAATGACGAGCCAATGTTCGCCTTTTTTTCCAACAGTGTCGCTGTCGCCAACGTACGTGAAACGCTCGATTACATATCGACACCCCCTGTCTACATTACGGCCTCAGCACATGGTCCGGGGTTTGCCGAACTCGCTGAGGCACTTATCGCCTCCCGGCAGTCATCGTGGGAGCGGTCGACGTAACATGCGATATACAATGGCCTGCAGCTGTGCATAGCAATAAGGAGGAAACCCGTGGAGTATCTTTCACTCGATGGTGAGTGGATTCTGGAGCCCGGCGCGCGTACCGATGACGTTCCCGAGGAGATTCGCCGATCGGGCCTGTTCACCGGGGGAGTTGCCGCGACGGTGCCGGGATGTGTGCATACGGACCTGCTTGCAGCCGGGCTGATCGATGATCCCTACTACCGTGATAACGAGTTGTCGGTGCTCTGGATCGGGGAAACCGACTGGGTGTATCGTCGCAGGTTCCGTGTGGATGAATCGTTTCTCTCCTCAGGCCCGATTGAGCTTGTTTGTGAGGGCCTCGATACCCTCGCGGAAATACGGATAAACGGAACGCGCGTCGGCGGAACGGATAATGCTTTTCGTTCCTGGCGATTTCGCCTGGATAAAATGCTCTCGCCGGGTGAACACGAAATATCAGTGTCCTTCACCGCGCCGGTTCCATGGGCGCGTGAGGCCAACGAAAAGGATTTCTACTGGCATACCGGAATAGACGCCGAGCGGCTTCCCGGCGTTAATCATCTGCGAAAAAGCCAGGCGAACTTCGGCTGGGACTGGGGCCCGCGGCTGGCGACAAGCGGTATCTGGAAGGCAATTCGTCTCGAGGCCACAGGCGCCGGGCGTTTCGAAGACGTAGACGTTCGGCAGATGTCTCTTGACGACGAAACGGCGGAACTCGCAGTTGCCGTCGCGTGTAACGGGGCACAGGACGGGGCGACTGTCAGGGTCCGGGCGAAGTTCTCGGGCGACGACGTGGCGGTAGCCACCGCCGGGGTATCCGGCGACCGGGCAGAGCTCGCCCTGCATATCGCCGAGCCGCGGCGGTGGTGGCCCAACGGCGCCGGACCGCAGCACCGTTACACGGTCGTTGCAGAGTTGCTTGACGCCACCGGCGAAGCGGTGGACCGTTGCGAAAAGCACATCGGGCTTCGTACGCTCAGACTCGTGCGAGAGCCGGACGAGTGGGGCGAATCGTTCTATTTCGAGGTGAACGGGCACCCCGTTTTTGCGAAAGGCGCCAACTGGATCCCGGCCGACACGTTTGTCACGCGAGTAGAACCGGTGCATTACCGCAGGCTGCTGCAGAGCGCGGCCGATGCGCACATGAATATGCTGCGTGTGTGGGGCGGAGGCATCTACGAGTTTGATCTCTTCTATGAGCTCTGCGACGAATTAGGGCTTATGGTATGGCAGGACTTCATGTTCGCCTGTGCCGCCTATCCAGCCGAACGCAATGACTTTCTGGAAAATGTAACAGCAGAAGCCCGCGAACAGATCCGCAGGCTCAGACATCGTCCGAGTATTGCACTGTGGTGCGGCAACAACGAGCTCGAGCAGATTCACCCCTGTATTGGCGACGGGGAGGATGCGCGTGCCGCCGGGTCCATGACGTGGGACAGCTACGAGCATCTGTTCGACGAAGTTCTGGCTGAACAGGTCGCCGAGCTGCATCCGGGCACCGCCTACTGGCCGTCGAGTCCCCACACCCCCGGGGCGAAACGAGGGGACGCGA
>CAZMEV010000073.1:0-16011 GCA_964565375.1 uncultured Spirochaetaceae bacterium | reverse complement strand
ACTCTGCCGGGCGCCTACTCTGCCGGGCGCCTACTCTGCCGGGCGCGCCCCTCCGCGTTCGCTCCGGGTCGTGTGCTTCCAGGGGTTCCGTCGGCCACCTGCCGCGCGGGCAAATCCTTCACCCCATGCACCCTTCGAGGCGAACCCGGCACGCCTGTCCCGCGGCAGGTGGCCGGACCGCGGCGCTCGCGCGCCGCGCCCTTCCGCCCACTCGCGCGAAGAAGTGCTCGCGCAAACACGTGCTCAGCAAGCTGAACGAGCCATCTGAGCGGATTCCGCCTTACAATCTACTCACCAGCTCGCCCAACCACCATCAACTCAATTTCATCGAGCTTGACCGGACGCCGGCCCCAGTCGCCGGCCGTACCCCCGTAGATGGCCTCGACGCGGAATCCCGCTTCTTCGAGCAGGAGGCGAAGCTCGCCGGGAAAGAACCCCTTTTCAACTACCTGAGCATTACCTCCGTCACGCAGTTCCATGGTCTCCGTATGGCTCGTGGTAATCGGGTCGAAATGACCCGATGCAATATCCGCGTCGGAATGCTCGCGGGCCAGCCGGTACCCGTTTAATGCGGTCAGCAGAAACACCGCTCCGCGACCGAGCATTGCGGCGATATTCGAGAAGATCGCACGGTGATAGGCGACCGGTTCAACATCGACCTCCAGAAGCGATACCGCACCCTCGCACAGGCATATGGCATGGTCGAACGTCTCCTCCAGCCGGGTGCTCGCGGCATCCCCCTCGACAAAAGAGATTTCAAGCTTTTCATTCCGGGCGGCCTGCCGGGCGATCGCCAGCATGTCCGGCGACTGATCAATGCCCGTGCACCGATACCCCCTCCGCGCCAGCTCAAGCGAGTGCCTGCCGGTGCCGCAGCCAATATCGAGAATACGGATCGCGGACTCATCCCCGACTTCCCTCGAGCCTCTCGCGTTTCGCCTGCGGCTTTCGGCGTTACGGTCTCCCGGCTTCAGGCCGAGTTCCTCCTCGATAAAGTCGACTTCGAAGGCAGTATTTTTCGTAAATACGTTATCAAGGTACCGTTCGGCTTCATCCTGGAAGAAGCGTTTCCATTGCGGCGTCTGCATGTGCTCATTTCTCCTTGAGCGTCATTATACCGTATCCGCCGGCAGACTACAGTTTCACGGCCGATATGCCTTGCTTACAGTTTTTTGCATTTACAGCACCATACCACAGTGCTACCGTTCGAGGGACAATCTTCGCCGGTTTGATAAACCGGTTTGCCACCGATGCCTGTTCGCATCGATTGGAAGAGTTCGCACCAGACGGAGGAATACCTGTGATCACCACACTGGATACATCAACGGAGGAAGTACGGAGACGGCGATTGCCGCGTCTCCTTTTATCGGTTGTCAGGGCACACGCCGTTGTGACCGGGAGCCGGCGACGCAGCGCGAGAGCGGCATTCTTTGTTCCCCTGACCGCACTTGTTCTGTTTGCATGCGGGCCGGGTGAGACCGACGAGCCGGCCGGGGAGACGCCTGCAACCGACGATATCGCGATCGAAGCGTTCGCCGGACGCATAGATTCTGATCCGGTTCTCGATGCCGACGGCATGTACGAGTTCATCTACGTTCCGCCGGAGCAGGCGCCGGATATCGAGGCGATATTCGTTCCGGGAAGCTTCAACGGCTGGGACAATACGAGCCACGAAATGGAGGAGGATTCCGACGGTATCTGGCGCGTTCAGGCGGATCTCGAAGCCGGGGGACGGCATGAATACAAGTTCTACTTCCATGCCGACCACGAGGACTTTGACGGCGGCGACTGGGTACAGGATATGGCCAACGATTCCCTCTTCGGTCACCCTTCCCATAACGACCAGATCGATCCGACCGCAAGCGGATTCAGCGACGACGGGCACGGCGGCCAGAACGCCTACGTGGATATCTCGGGCGACATCGCGGATGTCGAGGGCCTCGGGTACCGGCATGACCCGGACGATCCCGCCCACGTCTCGATAGCCGACGGCCGGCTTTCGGTTCGCATGCACACGAACGCCGGCAGTGTGGAAGAAGCAACGGTTATTGCCGGGGAGCGCGAGGTCGAAATGTCGCACCAGCTCAGCTTCCGAAACAGCGATGTGTACCGGGCATCCCTTCCACGCGAGGCCGGCGAATACCGCATCCGCATCACGGATGTCGACGGCGAGACTGAGGAACACGGCCCGTACACGGTGCCCGAGGCCCCGTTCGCCTCCCTGGACTGGGTCGGCGATTCGGTGGGCTACCAGATATTTCCCGATCGCTTCTACAACGCGGACCCGTCGCTCGACGAGCTCGCACTCGAAACCGATTCGGTCAATTACAAGCACCCCGATCACTGGACATGGCCCGGAGACCCGATCGTCTACGAAGGCTGGGAGGCCGACATAGACGACCGGCACTGCTGTCATGCCTACTTCGGCGGCGATTTCGCGGGTGTGATCGAGAAAATGGATCACCTCGAATCGCTCGGCGTTTCAATGATCTACTTTAACCCCATTTTCGAGTCCGGCTCGGTGCACGGCTACGATGCCCACGACTTTTTCGAGGTTGCCCCGCACTTCGGCGACAAGGATACGCTCGAACGGCTTCTCGATGAGGCCCACGAGCGGGATATCCGTGTGATCTGGGACTTCGTACCCAACCATGTGGGTACCGGCCACTGGGCATTTCAGGAAGCGATCGCCGAGGGCGGCCATGAGAGCGAGTACTGGGACTGGTTCCGCTTCAGGGTCGACCCCGGCGACAAGATTATGGCGGGATTCTCCGGGCACTACGACAGCTGGTGGGACCTAGGAAACCTTCCGGAGCTCGAAACCCGCAACCAGGATGTCTTTGACCACCTTATCGAGGTAGCCGAGTACTGGACCGAGTTCGGCTTCGACGGGGTCAGGATCGACGTGCCCAACGATCTTGAAAATCCTGACGAGTTCTTCCCCGCCATGCGCGAAGCGGTTCGCGACATTAACCCCGAGGCATACATTGTCGGAGAAATCTGGCAGCGCGCGCCGGGATGGATTCAGGGTGACAAGTTCGACTCACTCATGAATTACGCGGTCGGCCAGGGCATGGTTCAGCAGTTCGCCGGCGGCGATACCAGCGCTGAAAGTGCGATCGCCGAGATGCAGCTGCTCTACGCGGAATATCCCGAGGCATCGTCGGCCATGTCGTTCAACATTATCTCCTCTCACGACACTGCCCGGCTTCTCACCCGGCTCGGAGCTGAAGGACTCGGTGGCCAGGCTACCGACCGGCACCACGCCCAGGCCCGGCTTGCCAAGGCCATGCTGTACGCCCTTCCGGGAATGCCTGTGACCTTCCAGGGAGACGAGTTCGGCATGCTCGGAGCCGGCGACGGACCCCGAGAAGAGAACCGTTATCCGGTACAGTGGGATGACCCCAACGAGGAAACCTTCGAGCATTACCGCCTGCTCGGCGAACTTAAGAACTCAATATCGGCGCTCGACTCAAGCGTCATTCGCGACTTCAACGCCGACGGCAATGTTGTGCGCTTCACCCGCGGTGAGCCCGGTGAGCCAGACGAGCCCGGCGAGCCGGACGGCGAGCAGATGATCGGGGTGTTCAACAGCGGAGATTCCGCCGGGAGTATCGATCTACCCGACGGCGCCTGGCGGGATGCGGTAAGCGAAGAGGTGTTCGAGAATTCGGTGGAGGTTGATGGGTACGGCTGGCGTTACCTGACAGCCGACTAGGCCGGCCATTACCGCAGCGGGGATGGCGGAGTTCCGAAACGCTCGAGATAGCTGTCGACAAGCTCCCGATCTTCGGCGCGAATGTCCACCATGCGGGCGTTCATGTAGTTTTCTTCAAAGCGGGTTCCGGAGTACAGCAACCACTGGCTCCGTGCCCGCTTGAGCCTCGCTCTGCGGCGAATGGAGACACTGCCGGTGACCTCCGCCTGGCGCTCGAGCTCGTCGGCACGACGACTGTACGAGCGGTAGGCGTTGATATAGGCGTTCATAAGATACTCGCGCGCATTCTCACCGAGGTGTCCGTTTGCCACGAGTGATTCGGGAATCCTGAGGGTTTCTCCGATCGTCAGATCGTCGGGATCGTCCAGCCCGGCTTCATTCCGGACATACAGATCAGGCCAGAGGTGGCGATTATCCCAGTACTCTTCGGCAAGATCCCAGAGGGTGTCGTTGCGTCGGATGGTGTGCTCGGCGAGCAGGTCACGGTCGTGGGGATCCACATCCGCTGCTTCGGATTCAGCCGGTTCGGGATCAACTGGTTCGTCGTCGACTTCCTCCGGCGCGGGCTCGGCGGGTGGGGAAACATCAGCCTCAGGGACTTCTTCCCACATTCGATCGAAGGGCGTGAAAAACACGATAATCGCCGTGATCGCGGCAAGTACTATAAGCTCAACGATGATGAGGGTAAGAGCCCGCGCGAGAGGTGAGACGAATGCAGGGTCCTGTTTCACGTGGTGGCTCCTCCTTCGGCCTTCTGTTCTTAGTATCGCGCAAATCAGGCGCTTACTGTAGTCATAGAATACGCATATGCTACACTTCGCAGCGAGGATTTTATGAACAGAATACGATTGGCGCTTGTAGGAGCAGGACTTATCTGGGACGGGGTTCATCGATATAATATTGAACGCCATGCGGAGTCGGTCTCGCTTGCGGGAATATGTGCCCGGACGGAAGAGACGAGAAACAGAGTCCGGCGGGCATTTCCCGACGCATGGGAATGCACCTCGACTGCGGAACTGTTCGGGCCTGACCTGCGCGATTCGTTCGATGCCGTACTTGTACAGACGCCGATCGCAATGAATGCTCCGGTTGCAAAGGCGGCGCTCGAGGCGGGAAAGACTGTGTTCCTCGAGAAACCCGCGGCCATGAGCCAGGCACAATGTAATGCGCTCGAACAGGCTCACTCGGCAAGTTCCGGAACACTCTATATTCTGGAGAACAACTACTACGACGAACGGTTTGTACTTGCCGAGGAAATGATACGGAAAGGAAAAATCGGTCGATTCGTAAGCTTCGAACGTGTAACGCACCTGTTCATGGGCGGGCCGCGAAATCAGGCGGGCGACTATGGCGGATCCCAGTGGCGCATGGATGCGAGCTTTCCGCTCGGCATCATGTTTGACGGAGGTATCCACGACCTCGCGGGTCTGCGGCGACTGACAGGCCCCGTCGATACGGTGTTTTCCGACGCAATGACGCTTCGCGAGGGCTTTGGTGAGTTTGACCTTATAGAGACAATGCTTCGCTATCGCCGCGGCGTTATGGGAACACTCAGTCATGCCTCCGCGCTTCCGAGCGGCGGAAACTACACGGTGCTTCGGGGAACGGAGGGCACGATTTCGTTTACCGGCGATGGACTGCTCGTTCGCACCGCCGACGGTAAGAACGAATCGTTACCCGTTGAGGGACGCGGAAGTCACGAACATATGTGGGATGCGGTTATCGCCGCGGCGATTGAGGGACGCGAGACCGAGTACACGGTAGCGGACGGCCTTGCCGACGTCCGGACGCTGCTTTCGGTCGAGCGGTCTGTAAAAACGCGCTCCGCAGAGTTCGTCGGCGAATAGGCTTCGCCCACGGATAAGGCCGACAGATAAGGCCGACGGATACGATGGGGCTGTACATATGAGTCCACAAGCGCTTCGAGAGATTCTCGCCGGCGACACGGTCGAGGCGGCGCGCTCGCTCATCGGTCACGTGCTGTTCCGGCGAGGGCCTGGAAATATGCTTCGCACCGGTCGCATTGTCGAAACAGAGGCATACACCTGCGACGACCCCGCCTCACACAGTTATCGCGGAAAAACTGCGCGCAACAGTTCCATGTTCTGCGCACCGGGTACCGCGTACGTCTATCTCATTTACGGGATTCACTATTGCCTGAATGTCGTCACCGGTGAGAAGGGATCCGGCGAAGCAGTGCTTATACGGGCCATAGAGCCGCTTGAGGGCATTGAAGCCATGCGGAGTGCGCGTACGGGTTCACCGCCGGGGCATGATGGTTCAGAAACACTCACGGAGAAAACGGATCGAACACCTGCCACCGCCTCGAAGGGCACTGGTACTCCGCCTGCGTGGCTGTGCAGCGGTCCCGGAAAGCTCTGCCAGGCACTCTCCATAGACCGCTCGTTCGACCGTATTGATCTTCTCGCACGGGGACAGCCGGGTCACCCCGGAGCGGAGCGTTCCGACCGCATCGGAATCCTGCCCGATCAATACGAACCGGCAGACAGTATTATCGCGGCCCCGAGAATCGGTATACGAAAGTCGGCCGAGCTTCCACGGCGGTTTTTCTCTGCGGAGAGTCCTCATGTTTCACGCCCCGCCTGAGAACATGGCCGGTTTCGGTGGAAGTTGACAGTGGCAGATGACACTCGTAACTGAACAGCGGGCCCGGTAGATACGGCACAGGAAACGAGCAGCAGCGGCGCTTCACAAAGCCGGGGGTTCTTCTCCGGCAAGCGCACGATAAAGCTCTTCAAGTTCCTCGACCGAGTAGTAGGAGATTTCCACACGGCCGCGATTATTGGATCCGGTTATGGAAACCTTGGTACCGAGACGCTCAATCAGCCGGTCTTCGAACTCCCGCATTTCGGGAGTCTTTTTCACCGCTGAACCGGATCCTGACTTGCCTCCGTCTGCTGAGCGGGCCTCAGTTCCCTGCGACGAGGAAGACTCCTTGTCCTCTGAAGCATCCCCGGCATCTTCCTCCCCGGGAGCGATACCGTGTTCGAGCTCACGCGCCCGCTTCTCTGCCGCGCGAACCGAAAGCCCTTCCTCGAGTATTTCAGAAAGAAGCGTCGTCACCTTCCGCGCCTCGGTAACGCTGAGGAGGGCTCTGGCATGTCCGGAACTCACTTCTCCGGCGGCGACAGCCTCCCTCGCATCATCCGGAAGCTTGAGCAGCCGCAGCGCATTGGCGACAGTCGAGCGGTTTTTCCCGACCCGGCGCGCAAGTTCGTCCTGGCCGATGCCGGCCGACTCCATAATGTCGCGGTAGGCCTGCGCTTCATCGATAGGAGAAAGATTTTCCCGTTGAATATTTTCGACAAGCGCAATCTCACGCTTTTCGGCATCGCTGAATGTACGGGTGATTACCGGGATTTCTTCAAGCCCGGCTTTCTCGGCCGCACGAAACCGTCGCTCGCCGGCGATAATCGTATAACCGCCGGAGCTATTTTCCTCGACAAGAATCGGTTGTATAACCCCGCGCTCGCGAATGCTGTCGGCGAGCTCATCCAGCCCTTCGTCGGCGAAGCGGGTCCGCGGCTGATGGGGATTTGGTTCCAGTTTTGACAGCGCAACTTTCTGCACACCCGGCTGCACCGGTTCATCGCTTTGAGTTGGCTCATTCATCTCCTGAGCGTTCATGAGCGCGTCAATGCCGCGCCCGAGTCCCCGTTTAGCCACGCTCAATTACCTCCGTCGCGAGTTCCTTGTAACTCTTGGCCCCCACGCACTGCGGATCATAGCGATTAATCGGCAACGCATAACTCGGCGCTTCACCGAGGCGAACATTTCGAGGAATAATGGTGCGAAATACGGTCCGACCGAAATGCCCGACTACTTCCTCCACCACTTCGTTGGCAAGTCTGGTGCGGGAGTCGTACATGGTGAACACAATGCCACCGATCTTCAGATCGCGGTTAAGTCGATTCTGTACGCTTCGAATTGTCTGCTGCAGCTGTGCAAGTCCCTCAAGAGCAAAGTATTCGCACTGAAGCGGTATATACACTTCATCGGCTGCGGTCAGGCCGTTGAGTGTCAGCACACCAAGGCTCGGGGGACTGTCAATCAGAATGTAATCGTAGCGCGCGCGAAGCGGATCAAGCGCGTCACGAAGGAAATAGTCACGCCTTGCCTCATCGACAAGTTCAATCGCCGCTCCGGCGAGATCCGGGGTGGACGGGATTACGGAAAGCCGGTCCGAGTCGGTTTCCTGGATAACCTCCTCGGCAGTCGTATCGCCGGTAATAAGCTCGTAGACCGACGGCTTGCCCCGGTCTCCCCCGACACTGCTCGAAAGGTTACCCTGAGGATCAAAGTCGACGAGGAGCACGTTCTGTCCGCTCTCGGCGAGATATGCGCCGAGATTTACTGCGGTGGTGGTTTTACCCACACCGCCTTTCTGATTCGCAAATACTATTACATGAGCCATAAATGTGTGCGGAGCGCATTATAGCGCACGGTGGCTGTAAGGGCCAACGGCACGCTGCCTGCGGCGCTCAAACAGAAACACGCTTCGCCTCACGGGCGCGAATACGTGTGATCTGGCTCAGCAGCACGCCCGAAATGACAATCGCCATGCCGGTGACGGTAGCAAGCGTAATTCGCTCCCCGAGCACAATGGCGCTGAACAGCGCGGTAAACACCGGCACCAGGTTGGTTGTGACGTTCGCCCTTGTAGCCCCCAGCACCCGGATTCCCCGGCTGAGAAAGATAAAACTGAAGGTCGATGGGAAGATCCCGAGAAAAGCCAGTGCCCCGAACAAGCTCTGCGGCGGCACGGCGGCATCGGCCATAACGGCGGAAAAAATGGATTGCAGATTCGAACCATCAACCCAAATAAAAACGGGTACAAAGAGCACGAGCCCGTAAATATTCTGCCAGGTAACGACCGTAATGGCGCTGTAGTGTTCCGGCAGCGTGCGCAGTACGATTGAATAACCGACCGCCGCTACAACCGCCCCGGAAACCAGAAGAACCCCGAACGGGTCGGCCCCGGTTGCCTCGGCATCGGCAAGCACAAGAAAGAGCACACCGGTGAAACTCAAGGCGGCGCCAAAGATCGTCGGAAGATCAATACGTTCACGAAGGATAAGCCATACGAACACCGGAGTCGCCACCGGTATCGTACCGACAACAATCGAGGCGATGGCCGGCGAGGCATACAGCAGCCCGGTGTTCTCGGCGAGGAAGTAAAGAAACGGCTGAAAGAACGCGATCGCTACAAACCGCAACCGGTCTCCCTTCGCAGGAGTGTGCAGTGTCCCGACAATCCGTCGTACCGCCGCAACGCGCGATAGCAGCGAGAGAAAAATTGTCGAGATAATCAGACGCGCCACAATAAGGGTAACCGGCGGAAGCGCGCGCAGTGCATACGAGGTAAATACGAAGCTCAGTCCGAAGAAGAGCATCGCGAAGAGAAGCTGGATATACACGGTGAGATCGCTGCGGGTATTCATATTCAGTATTCAAATTTGTGGAGAAGCCAAAGACATGCCATATTGTACAGCCTGAATGCAAGCTTTTTTCGCATTCAATTTGCGAAATCGGATTCGGTTCGCTACACTTTTGTATGGGGAAGGCCATGGAAGGCACAGATTCTCGCACGGCGTCACCTGAGGGAACGCTCTCAAGGGACGTGCTTGCACAGTTTCCAAAAGTAGAGCTGCATCGGCATCTTGAAGGCACATTTGAACTCAACACACTGTTCGCCATGTCGAAGCGAAACGGGATTGGTCTGCCCGAGAACTTTGAAGAGTTCAAGGCAGAGGTTCAGTTTCCGGCAGATGCCGAACCTGATTTTCTCGTGTTCCTGAGCAAGTTCCGCAATAACTGGTACCGCTCCCTCGACGACGTGCAGGAGATCGCCTACGAATCGGTCAAGGACTTCGCGTCCGATGGACTTCATTACATCGAAGTGCGTTTCTCTCCGGAACACTTCGCCCTCCATAACAACTTTGACCGTCAGGAAGTCACGCGTCTTGTCGTCGACGCCGGGAATGCCGGAGCACGGGATGCAGGCGTGACAGTCCGCTACCTCATCACGTTCAACCGCAGCAAGCAGAGCGAGGATGAGATGCTCGCGCTCTACCGCGAACTGTGTGCTCTTGATATTCCCGAAATTGTGGGGATGGATCTTGCCGGCGACGAACTGAACTATCCTCCGGAGCTGTTCCAGAGATTCTTTCAAACGGTTAAGAATGAAGGCCGATTCGGTACAACGATTCATGCCGGAGAAGTCAGCCCGGCCGATCAGGTGCGCACTGCGCTGTCACTGCTCGGAGCCGACCGGATCGGACACGGCACGTCGGCAATCCACGATGAAGCGCTGCAGAAGCAACTCGCCGACAGCGGCATCGCGCTCGAGCAATGCATTACCTCCAATCGCCAGACCGGCTCCTGGGTTGACGAAGAACACCATCCGTTCGGTGAGCTCTATCGAAAGGGCGTGAATGTAACCCTGAACTCGGACGACCCGACAATCCAGGACTCGGATCTTACCGACGATTACTACAAAGCCGTACGCTACTTCGATCTTGACCTGAATGATCTTATTACCGTAAACGAACGTGCGATCGACGCGGCGTTTCTCGATGAAAGCGGTAAGCGGGATCTGCGACGATCCTTTTACAAGGCGCTCGACAAGTTCCGCCGGGATACCGGCCTGCACGCCTGACGGGCTCCGCGTAAAAAGCCTACGACGGGCTACTCTTTGGAAAGCATAACCCGACCGGCAGAGATATCCTGGAGCGCTGCCGACAGAGCGTCAGCTTTCTTCTGTTCGATTTCAAAGGACAGCGTGACAGCCTCGCCGAACGCTTCGCCCCGGATGAGCGCTCCCGCGTCCTCACATGCAGTACGAATGCGTTCATACAGATCGTAGGCAACGGTGATTTCGTAGGTCGAGCGCACGACGCAGGGTCGAAGGGAGGCCGAGGCAATCGCGCCCCGTGCGGCGTCCCCGTAGGCTCGAACAAGACCTCCGGTTCCAAGCTTCGTGCCACCGAAATATCGAACTACCGTAATTATGCAGTTGGTAAGCCTCGCGTAGCCGATCGCGTCGAGAACCGGCCGTCCGGCGGTTCCCTGCGGCTCGCCGTCGTCCGAGCAGCCCTCCGTTATCGGGCGGGGATGGCCGCAGGCATACGCATGGACGACGTGCGCGGCATCGGGATGAAGCGTTCGAAGCTCAGCAAGCAAGGCTTTAAGCGCGGAAGCTTCCGGAAATGGTGCGAGCTGTGCGATGAAGCGGGACTTTTTCTCTTCGAAGCTATGGACGGCCGTGGATGCCGGCTCGTAGTACAGGTCTTTTTCGGGCTCGGCGTGGTGCCGGCTGGAAGTGTGGTCTGAATGTTTCACGTGAAACACTCCTCTGGTGATTCCGGGTTCATCTCGATTACCTCAGTCGGAACACCAAAAATATGGGGCGAATGTTTCACGTGAAACACCCGCCCCTGAAGTCGGTCTTAAGCGCCCCGCCGGTCTGAAGCGCCCAGCCAGTTTCAAGCGCAGCGCCGGTCTCGAGCGCAGCGCGACCGGCGAAGCCGGCCGCCTTGTACCTACTCTTCCGACTCCTCGTCAGGCTCGTCGCCTGCCTCCTGAGAGTCTCCCGAATCGTCGTCGGAACCGCCGGAATACTCAGCCCCGTCGAGCGATCCATTGCCGAAATGCGAAGAAGCCTCTTCGCCGGCCGACCCTTCATCGCCGACGTCCTGTCCCTGCATTCCGGAAGCGTTCTCGCGTGACCCATCACCGGATCCTTCCTCTTCAGCACCGGAATCCGGCTCATCTTCTTCCTGCGCTGCCCGGTCAACACCGACTACGAAATCGGGACGGTTAATATTCACGATGCGAACGCCGGTCGCCTGCCGGCCGTAGATCGGTACGGTATTGAGCACGAGCTTGATCGTATTGCCCTGGCTCGTAATCACCATGATCTCGTCGTCTTCCTTGCCCGCAACAACACCGACGATCTCGCCGCTCTTCTCGCTCGGGGTGAGCACTTTCTGTCCCTTAGTCCCCCGTCCGTGCGGAGTGAACTGGTCAAACTCGACCCGCTTGCCGAATCCGAACTCGCTTATGACTACAAGCTGATAGCCTTCCGCAACGGTGACGGCGCCGGCAAGCTCATCGCCCTTCTGCAGGCGCACACCCTGCACTCCCCGGGTCGCCCGTCCCATGGGCCGGACCTGACTTTCGTCAAAGCGCAACGCAAAGCCGTGCTTGGTAGTCAGGAGAATATCGTCGCTGCCGGAGCAGAGCATTGCCCTTACGAGCTTATCACCTTCGTCGAGTCGGATCGCCACGATTCCGCGCGTCCGCGCATTGCTGAAGTCGCTCGTGCGAACCTTCTTCACAACGCCCCTCGAGGTGGCCATGAAGATGAAGCTATCCTCGTTGAAGTCCTTCAGACTCACAACCGTAGCAATTTCTTCGTTTGCGCTGATTGCCAGAAGCCCCTTGATGTGGGTTCCCCGGGCGTTTCTTCCGGCTTCCGGAATCTCATGGACCTTCATCCAGTAGGCCTTGCCTTCACTCGTCACGAACATGATGTAGTCGTGTGTACTTGCGATAAACAGGTGCTGGATAAAATCATCCGCCCGCAGTCGGGTGGCCATTGAACCTTTTCCTCCGCGACCCTGGGTACGATAGGCGGTAACCGGCACCCGCTTGATATAGCCGTCATGGCTCATGAGCACGACCATCGATTCCTTTTCGATGAGATCCTCGATGTTAATCTGCTCGATCTCATCAGGAACAATTTCAGTCCGTCGCTCGTCACCGTACTGCTCGGCGATCTCCGAGGTCTCCTGACGGACAACACCGAGGATTTTCGCTTCGCTTGCAAGCAGCTCCTTGAGATATGCAATAAGCGCACGTACCTCTTCGAGTTCCTCTATGATTTTCTTTGTTTCAAGGCTGGTAAGCTTCTGAAGCCGCATGTCGAGAATAGCCTGTGCCTGCCGCTCGGACAGCTCAAAGTTCTCCATGAGTGCGTTGCGGGCGACTTCGACATCATTACTTTCGCGAATAATCCGGATAACCTCGTCGATATTGTCGAGTGCGATCTTGAGACCGACGAGGATATGTTCGCGCTCTTCGGCCTTGCGAAGATCAAAGCGGGCCCTGCGGGTTACCACCTCTTTGCGGTGCTCAATAAAGCACTCAATGAGCTCCTTGAGGTTCAGCACCTTGGGCTTGCCGTTTACAAGCGCAAGCGAGTTCACATTAAAGTTGACCTGCAGCTGCGTCTGCTGAAAGAGATGATTCAGCACAATCTTGGGGCTCGCTCCCTTCTTGAGCTCAATTACCACCCGCATGCCGTTTCGGTCACTTTCATCACGCAGGTCCGAGATTCCCTCTATACGCTTCTCCTGCACGTGTTCGGCGATCTTCATGACCATCGTCGCCTTGTTCACCATGTAGGGAATCTCGTGAACGATTATCACGTCCCGCCCCGTTTTCGTGGTTTCAATCGTGAAGCGGGCACGAACAGGGATCCGTCCCTTCCCGGTACGGAACGCATCGCGGATTCCCTTGCGTCCATAGATAATCCCGCCGGTCGGGAAATCCGGCCCCTGGATATAGCGCATGAGATCATCCACATCCGCATCAGGATTATCGATAAGATGACAGATGGCATCACCAATTTCGCGCAGATTGTGCGGTGGCATATTGGTCGCCATACCGACAGCGATACCATTCGCGCCGTTGGCGAGCAGATACGGGAAGGCGGCCGGAAGCACCTCCGGCTCCTGGAGTGAGTCATCGTAGTTCGGCGCGAAGTCGACCGTTTCCTTCTTTATGTCCCGCGTCATTTCTTCGGCAATGCGATCGAGCTTTGCCTCGGTGTACCGCATTGCCGCCGGCGGGTCGCCGTCGACCGATCCGAAGTTCCCCTGCCCCCGAATAATCGGATAGCGCATGCTGAAGGTCTGGGCCATTCGGGCAAGCGCGTCATAGACCGACTGGTCACCGTGCGGATGATACTTACCGAGTACATCCCCGACGATACGGGCACACTTCTTACTGGCCCGGTCATAGCGCAGTCCCATCTCATCCATCGAGTACAGAACCCGACGATGGACCGGCTTAAGCCCGTCGCGCACATCGGGCAGCGCGCGTGAGACAATGACGCTCAGCGCGTAGTTAAGGAAACTGCCCTTCACCTCGTCTTCAATGGCTACAGGAATAACCTGCCCGCGTTTCTCTTCCATGCGATTCTCTCCCGCTATCTTCCGCTACCTTACATCGTTAATGAGTCAGGTTGATGTCAAATGCCGGCTTCGGCGTGTCTTCCGTTACACGTCGAGGTTGGTGACCTTGAGCGCGTTTTCTTCGATGAAATCGCGTCGAGGGGCTACATGCTCACCCATGAGCGTAGTGAATATTTCTTCGGCCTCGACCGCATCGTCCATCTTGATCTGGATAATGTTGCGTGTCTCCGGGTTCATTGTGGTCTCCCACAACTGTTCGGCGTTCATTTCACCAAGCCCCTTATACCGCTGCCAGACCACCTTCCGGTCATCGCGACCTTCGTGCATCTCCGCAAGAATCCGGTCCCGTTCGGCATCATCGTAAGCGTACTCAATACGCTTTCCATGCTGGAGCTTGTACAGCGGCGGCATGGCAATATAACAGTGCCCGTTCTCGATGAGCTCCCGCATGTATCGATAGAAGAAGGTCAGAAGAAGCGTCCGGATATGAGAGCCGTCGACGTCGGCGTCGGCCATAATAATTACGGTGTGATACCGGAGTTTTTCGAGGTCAAAGTCCGGCCCGGCATGAGCCCCAAGCGCCTGGATAATCGGCTGAAGCTTGTCGTTGGAAAGCACTTTGTCTATTCGTGTCTTTTCCACGTTCAGCATTTTTCCCCAGAGGGGAAGAATAGCCTGAAACTCCCGGTCTCTTCCGGCTTTTGCACTGCCGCCGGCGGAATCACCTTCGACAATGTAGATTTCGCTTTTGCTCGGATCACGCTCACTGCAGTCTGCAAGTTTGCCCGGCAGACCGCCTGAGTCGAGAAAGCTCTTGCGGCGCGTCAGGTCTCGCGCCCGTCTTGCTGCCTCCCGAGCCTTTGCGGCAAGCACTGTTTTTTCCAGGATGGCGGTAACCACGTTGGGATTCTGATCGAAAAAGAAGGTCAGGTGTTCGTTTACAAAGCTCTCGACAATGCCTTTGACTTCGCTGTTGCCGAGTTTGCCCTTTGTCTGTCCTTCGAACTGCGGATCGGGAACTTTCACCGAGACGACTGCTGTGAGACCTTCCCGGACGTCATCTCCGGATAAATTTTCATCCAGTTTTTTTGACAGTTTGTTGTTCCTACGCAGGAACTCGTTCAACGTCCGTGTTAAGGCACTCTTGAATCCTACCAGATGAGTTCCGCCGTCGCGCGTGTTAATGTTGTTCACAAAGCTGAAAAGCGTTTCATCGTAGCGGTCGTTGTACTCGAGCGCGATTTCAACCTCGACATTCTCCCTGCGTCCTTCAAGGTACACGACCGGTTTGTGAATTACCGTCTTATTTTTGTTCAGAAAGGCGACAAACTCACTGACGCCACCTTCAAACTTGAAGTCATGGTATTTTTCAGTTGGAGCGCGCCGGTCGGTTATCGTGATGCGAATCCCTTTATTCAAAAAGGCAAGCTCGCGCAGACGCTTCGAGAGCGTGTCAAAACTGAACTCGGTTTCCTCGAAAATGGACGGGTCAGGAATGAACTCGGTGCAGGTTCCGGTTACGTCGGTTTTTCCGACCTCCTTCACCGGCCCGGTGGCTATGCCTCTTTCATACTCCTGGGAGTTAATCACGCCGTCACGGTGAACCCAGACAGCACACCAGCTGCTGAGTGCATTTACAACCGAAACACCGACACCGTGCAGTCCGCCGGAAACCTTATAGGTATCCTTGTCGAACTTTCCTCCGGCGTGAAGCTGGGTCATGACCAGCTCAAGTGCGCTGACACCTTCGCCGGTATGCATATCTATGGGAATTCCACGACCGTCATCGGTAACCCGTACGCGGTTACCCCGTTCGAGCGTTACATGAATCTCACTGCATTGTCCGGCAAGCGCCTCGTCGATAGAGTTGTCGACCACCTCATATACGAGGTGGTGAAGACCCTCGATCCCGGTTGATCCTATGTACATCCCGGGGCGCTTGCGAACGGCCTCAAGGCCCTTTAATATCTGTATGTTCTGGGCAGAATACGATTGTTGCATATATCTCTCTGTGGCGTGCGGATTTCGCGGCAACGATCATTATAGGTTTTTTGGGGTCTTTGGTAAAGAAAC
>CAZMEV010000072.1:0-16135 GCA_964565375.1 uncultured Spirochaetaceae bacterium | reverse complement strand
TCCTTCTCCCGACGTTTCAACTAAGTTTGCATCTTTGCCGAACGTGGAACCACGGCGCGCTTCAGTATGTGATCGCAAAAAGCCTTGCGTCTACACTACAGGCGTATGTGCACGAAGCCAGCGATGCGTAAGTTTTCGCCTACAGGAGGTATTCCCTCAATCTTGACGCTATAACGGATAGAGGGGAACAGTTCAATGGTAAGTGATTGCGTGTAGCTGACACCATCGGATCCGGCTCTCCTCCTCTGTCTGCCGAACTTCGCCGCAGGTGTAATCCTATGGATATCTCTCCCGTGGACAAGGGGGAGAAAACAACACGAGCCCGTAGGGCGACTGATGAAGCGAAGGGATAAAGGGGGATGGGTTCGAACAAGACAAACTTGCAGTGTCTGATAGCCTTATCCTTAGCATCTACCCACTACCGAATAAAGTTGTAGGTATCGTCTAATTCAGGTCTGGTATGGGTGCAGCCTTGGCGTAGTGCACACAGATAGATCGCAACACCGAGCACGGCGTTGTGAGCGCATCGAGGAAGTGCCTTTAGGGTGCCACCGTGGACCTTACAAGTAGAATGAACCGAGTCCAACTGGCACACAAGATCGCACCACGGAGTACTCGGGCTCTCTCCTCGCGATGGCTAAGGCGTAAACGTATTTTCGCCGACTTACTCACCCGCAACATCAGGATGGGAATTGCGGATTTCTTTGTTCGCTTCTTTTTTCATCCGGATAACCTCTTCAGCATCCAGAATGCCTTTCTCGACGAGGCGCACCACAACAAACTGAAGCACCATGATGTCACGCTTGTTCACGAGAATGACCTCACCTGCGTCCGCGTCTTCTGGAAGCCCGAGCAGTGTAGACGGAGTTTGCTTCCCATTCGCATGATCCGACCCAGATTGCCCTGCACCGTCTTCGTTCTTTGATTCAGCAGAACGGCCCGGCATCGCCTCACGGTCGTCGTCGCGCACTGAAGGGCCTTGCTCTTCAGCCTCGGTTGTCGATGTAAACGTGCCGGGGTCGAGTCCATCCCAGAGTCGTTTCATAGCAGGCTGTTTCTTGATAATCAGTATATGACTGCGGTGCTATCATCGTTATGATATGCATTCAGCGAGACAGATTGCTGGTTGCTGCCTGCTCAATCGGTAGCTGCCCTTTCTACGTACCTGTAATAGCAATATACTTGCCACAATGACCGAAGACTATCTTTTTCTCACGCTGAACCGCCATCTGTGTCTTTTTTTGCAAGGTACCATTTTGTCTTCCCAACCCATCTCCTCTTTTATCTCTGCGCATGTGGTCCAATAGGCCCTATCTGTTTTCCTTTAGAGGCGGCTACCAGCATTTTTAATAGTAATACGCATCTGACCTATGCCAATAAGCTGCTACTTGCTACAGTATTGTACAATTTTACCTTTCCTCGTTTCTTTTACTCCCTACAGGTATCATATTCGTTGCGCTGCGCCACCTTGCATCTGCCTACAGATGCCTGTATCCTTTTCTCTTGACGTGATTACCGACCTACGTCTACAATGGCACGTATGTAGCAGTATGTTTTATGTGCGTTAAATACACATGAGAGCGTACAGTGGGTATACACGCCTCAAAACTTTCCCGTAGCCGTTTCCTCTTTCCTTTTGCATCATGGCTTCTATCTCTGAACAAGTACGACAGCTCAAGCAAGAAATGGCTGAACAGCGCCTTGAACGGACCCAGGCTCTTGAAAAGCTTCGCAGCGAAGTTCATGCGGTGGGGGGCGATGTTTCTGAAATGCTTGCCCAGTTTCGAGAAGAGCGCGCCACCGCGGCACGCGTGGGCCAGGCAGAACGCAAGCAGCGGCTTCAGGAGCTCCGTAACGAAACCCAGTCTATTACCGGAGGGGTAGCTGACATGCTTGCTCAGTTTCGTAACGAACACGAGGCCACCTCGCAGGCTGAACTGGAAAACCGTACCACTTTCGTAGAGCAGGTGCGCGGCCAGGTTGAGGCGCTCCTCAACGACGCACGCGAGGCGCGAACCAAAGCACACCGTGCCAGCCAGGCAGACCGCCAGGAAACGATGAAGCGCCTCTCGCAAGAAGTTGCACAGCTTATTGCCCAGAGCCGGTCGGAACGCGGATCGCTCATGGATTCCATTCGGGCGGATACGAAGCGCATCCTCGAAACGGCCCGTGAGGAGCAGGCCGAACGCCGTGCCGATATTGAGGCTATGCACCGGGCGTGGACAGAGCAGGCAGAGTCGCCAATCTCTGACATAGATCCGGCCCCGACCTCTATGTCTTCTGAGGCCTCAGGCACCCCAACGACCGATGCCTATCCTGAGACGCCTTCGCAGGATGCTACGCAAGAAACGCCCTCTCCTGAAGCGCCTTCTGAACAGTCGGCCACACAGGACGCAGAGGCATCTTCTGAAGCCCCACAGCCCCCTTCTATTCAAGTGCCCGGCGACGCCTCAACTCCCACAGAGCAAGAAGCTGATGCGCAGGAGCCCGATGACTTTTCGGTCCTGCAGGGCGTAGGACCCAAAATTGCCGACGAGCTGCGCGCTGCAGGCTATGCTACGTTCAAAGACATTGCTGTAGCCTCTCCCAAAGAGATTCGCGAGAACGTAGAGGGGCTGCCGCCCTTTGTGAATGTGGCGTCGTGGATTGACCAGGCCAGCAAACAGGTTAAGGGAGCTCAGTAAGCCGCGCGTTTTCATACCTGTGCCAACCGCTCGCATCCCACCATACCCATGTTTCTAATCGACGACATTCTGCTGGCTCCACTTCGCGGGGTGCATTTTATCGCGTCGTCGATTCATGACGCGGTGCGCGAAGAGATCGAGAGCGAACGGCAAGCGCTACGTAACGAACTGAACGATCTTTATATGGCGCTTGAAACAGGCGACCTGTCTGAGGAGGCGTTCGACGAACGGGAAGAGGAGGTCTTAGACCGCCTTGACGAGCTCGACGCACTGCAGGAGCGCGTACAGTGAGTTAGCCGCCCTATACACTGTTTCCTGCTTACGCCCCTCACTGCTTGCGTATGTCTTTTCTACTACTGCCTGTCACATGCCTGATGCCCCGCCGTTTGTCGATGCCCCGCCGCCACTGCTCTTTGTTGTAGGGAAGGGCGGTGTAGGCAAGACGACGTGTGCTGCCGCAACGGCGCTCTGGCAGGCCCGGCACAGCGATGCCCCTGTGCTACTGCTTTCGACCGATCCTGCCCACTCGCTTGCTGACCGGCTCGCCGGAACCGACACGCCCGATACCCTGCACGTCGACGCGTTTGACGCACGCAAGGCTGTTAACGCGTTTCGGGATAGCCACCGCGACACGCTGCATGAAATTGTCGCACGTGGTACGTTCTTTGACGATGATGACATTCAGGAACTGCTCGATCTGGCTCTGCCCGGCATCGATGAGGCCATGGCTGTGCTTCGCATCGAAAAGCTGCTTTCTGCGGATGCGTATGCATCCATCATTGTCGATACCGCTCCAACAGGACACACGCTACGGCTCTTCGAGATGCCAGAGCGTTTTCAGACATGGATTGACTTCCTGGATGTGCTTCTCGAAAAGCATCGCTACATGCGTGCACGCTTCAGCGGGCACACCGCCTCCGACGCGCTCGACACGTTCGTCTACACGCTCCGAGACCGTGTTGAACGCGTGATGAGCACCTTGCGCACTGCCGACCAGGCCGGCGCGCTGGTTGTTACGCAGGCGGAACCAGCTATCACGTCGGAGACAAATCGGCTCATTAATCGGCTGCAGCAGCTCTCCGTTTCCCCCAAAGGCGTCGTAATCAATCAGTGGTCGGCGGCCGCTGCACAGGCTGACCACCCTGAATACTGCGACAATGCACCGTGCTGGGCCCTCCCCGAGTTCTCGCAGGATGCGCTCCGGTCTGCGCTACCCGCGCTCTGGACGCACGCTGCGCCGCTTTCTCCGGATGCAACGGATTCCACGGGCACCGTGCCTAATGGAGATTCCGAAGGCAATGCCTTGGATCAGCTGCAGCTGCCTCCACAGGTTACCCACCCGCTCCCGCTTCCCGACCACCGCCTGTGGCTCTTTGCCGGCAAAGGCGGCGTCGGAAAAACCACGCTGGCCTGCGCAACGGCCCTGCATCTGGCCACGGTCTCTCCTTCGTCTGAGCCCGGTCGAGTGCTGCTGTTATCGACTGATCCGGCTCACTCGGTTGCCGACCTCTTGCAGCGGCCTGTTTCAGATACACCGGCGGCCATTACAGACGGACTCGACGCCGCCTGTGTCGATGCCGAGACTCACTTTGACCGGCTACGCGCAGAGTATGTGGAGGAGGTGCAACAGTTTTTTCAGCAAGCCGGTGGCACGCGCTTCGACATGCCCCATGACCGCCAGGTGACCGAGCACCTCCTGAACCTGGCCCCGCCAGGCATCGATGAAATGATGGCGGTTACTGCTACGCTCGATCGGCTCGACGACAGCCGCTACACGCACCTGATTCTGGATATGGCACCGACCGGGCATTTCTTTCGTTTTGTGGAGATGCCGGACGTGTTTGACGCCTGGATTCGATCGCTTTTTCGCCTGCTGCGCACGTACCGACGCGTGGTGCACGCTCCGCGTCTCAACGACCGGCTGGTACGCCTCTCTAAAGGCGTTAAAGCGCTTCGGAAGATGCTAACGGGGCAAGACGATCAACATGCAGGACACGTCTATGCTGTTACAATGCTCCACCGCATGGTACATGCCGAGACAGAGCGCTTGGTGAACCATTCCACCCACGCAGGGTTGAGCATACCGGCTCTGTTTGTCAATAACATCATGCCCGATAGCGCATCGACGGCCAGCGTTACGCTCTCTGAGGTGCAGGAGGACTTTCCCGAGCAGCATGTGGTTCAGATTCAGCGTGGAGCGCCTCCTCTTGGCATTGAAGCGCTTCGGCAGCTGGGCCGCAGGATGTACACGACCGCTTAGCTGCGCTTTTACACCGCCTGCAGCTTCTATCTGTCATCGTCTGCCATAATCTACGTTATGCCCGAAGCGCCGCCGCCCCCCCAATACGTCTCGGACGTCACACTTGCCGAAACGCTTGATCGCGTTCTCGACACTGGTGCCGTACTCCGCGGCGACGTCGTGATCTCTGTAGCCGATGTGGAGCTGCTCTACCTCGACCTCCGCTTGCTTCTAAGCGCTGTTGACACGGCCCGTGGATACGGTGCGATGCGCTCTTCTGCCACCCCGGACCCCGCTTCCCATGAGTAAATCTGTTCCGGAAGACCTCTTTGTACCTGACCCTGCAGCCCGTCTGTCTCGTGCCGACGATCTCGCCGTGCATGACATTGCCCCTGGCTCTGGTGCAGCCCCGACTCCATCGCAGGGACCTCGGCGCGTGGAGGTCGACGAAGACAACCCCGGCAAAGGACTTGCACATCTGGTGCTCACCCTCATCAAACTGATTCATGACCTGCTGGAGAAGCAGGCCATCGGCCGCATGGAGCGCGGAACGCTCACCGACGATGAGGTAGAACGGGTTGGACGCACGCTCATGAAACAGGCCGAAGAGCTGGAGCGACTCTGCGACGTATTCGGACTCGAACTTGACGACCTTCACCTGGACCTTGGCACCATCCAGCACCCCGCCGACCAAGCTGATATGTCGCAATCTGAGCCGTCGTCTTAACTGTCGTCTCAACCAAGGCGGTTGGCAACACACTTGCTGGGCATATCGAAAACGCCCTTATTTACCTTTTACGGATAGATTCTTCTCGCTCACTATGAGCCGCTCAATGCAGAACATGCGCGGACCGCGCAGCTCCACCCTCGCCGACATTCTGGAACGTGTGCTGGAAACCGGCATCGTTATCGCCGGCGACATTAAGGTGAACCTGAACGATGTGGAACTGCTTACGGTGCAGATTCGGCTTATCATCTGCTCGGTCGATAAGGCAAACGAGATGGGCATGGACTGGTGGAAGTCGGCTGACTTTCTTCAGTCCCAATCGGGCTCAGAAGGCACGTCTGATTCGAATTCAATCAATCAAGAGCAGTTTGACGCGCTCAATGCCCGCCTTGACCGGCTGGAAAAGACGATGCAGCGTCTTGCTGCCCCCGCAGCCTCTGATACACCCCCTCAGAAGGATTCCTCTGAGAATGGAGGAGCGTCATCACATGACCCGACCGGAGACGACGAGAGGTAACCCGGTCGGCAGATGCGACGTGTGAGAGGTCGGGACGCTGCACATCTTCTGCCTCCATGTATTTGTAAAGTTACGATGCGTCTTTTATTTCCTACTCGCTGGTTCATATACTGGAATTACTTACTGCAAAGCACCTCCATGCTCAACATGTGTAACTTGCATCGCGTTCGGACGTCGGCCAATGAGTGGAATGATCTTTGACTGACACAGTGGTGTGAATATGCCCTGTTAGCTCCCGTTCGCTGCCGGTTCTCTACGAGAATGCGTCAGGAAACTGTGGGCATGACTCGCGGCAGTTCGTTTTCTCTCTTTCGCACACGTACTCACACAACGAGGTATCAATATGGCTGAAGTTCAAAAGACAAGTGACGCCAGCGGTCTGGCAGAAGTGGTTGACCGTATTCTCGACAAAGGCATTGTCATTGACGCATTTGTCCGCGTTTCCCTGGTAGGTATTGAGTTGGTTTCGGTAGAGGCTCGTATCGTTATTGCCTCGGTAGAAACCTACCTGAAGTATGCCGAAGGCATCGGTCTTACGGCGACTGCAGCGGCTCCTGCATCGTAGTACAGAACATACCCATGCTCGCGCCTGAGCCTGCTCGTGCTGCAAGCATGCCGTGGCTCTGGACGGGCCTGCTATGTACCGGGCAGGGAGACTGGATGCGCGTTGTGCCTTTGTGCCTCTGTGCAGCCGGCTTTCCTGCTTTTTTCGTTGCAGTCGTTCCGCATGGAGCAGTTGCTGCGTGTGCCTGCATTGAGTATGTCTGTCAGGTACACGCCAGACAGCTTCACCCGCCCCAGACTCGCCTGCACGTGTTGCTCCTACCTCGGCTCCTTCCCTCTTTTTGCCCTCTGCTCTTATGGAACCGTCGGAGTCTTCGCCATCGGTTGCCGAAAACTCGCGCCGCCGCGACGGCATCTTTGTCCCGAAGCCGAGTAAATCGTTTGTCGTTACTCCAGCCGTAGAACGGGTCACGCAGCGCGCCATGGTCTACTTGAATGCCGGCTACCCGATTCACCTAACGGGGGTGTCGGGGACCGGAAAGACCAGCCTTGCTTTTCATGTAGCCTCACGGCTGGAACGCCCAGCTGTGCTGCTTCACGGCGACAGTGAGTTTTCACGCTCAGACCTGGTTGGGGGCGAGGTTGGCTACCGTAAGTCGAAAGTCGTCGACAACTTCATCCGCTCGGTGCTCAAGACCAGCGAGCAAGTCCATAAGGTGTGGGAAGACAAGCGCCTGGCGCAAGCATGTCGCGAGGGCTATACGCTCATCTACGATGAGTTCAACCGGTCGCGCCCTGAAGCCAATAACGTGTTGCTTAGCATTCTCGAGGAGCGCATCTTGAACCTTCCAACGCGTGGAGGACAGAGCGAGGGCTATGTGCGTGTGCATCCTAACTTCCGGGCGATCTTTACGTCGAACACGAAAGAGTACGCTGGTACGCATGGCACACAGAGTGCTCTACTCGACCGCATGATCACGATCAAGCTGGAATACCCAGACCGTGACACCGAGGTGCAGATCACGTGCACCCGCTCGGGCATGCCTGAGCCTCTGGCAACACGTATCGTAGACCTGGTGCGACGTGTTCGCACTCGCCTCGACGACTATCATGGGCCATCGGTTCGGGGCTCGGTTGTGCTGGCGCGCGTGTTCGCCGACCGTACAGACGATGTCAGCCCATCGTCTGCCTTCTTCCGCGATATCTGCCTCGACGTACTTCGCCCCGCCCGTGCCACCAGCAGTCCGGATGCTGAGGCACAGACACGCGAAGTTATCATGGATGCCATCGACGAAATGTATACACAGATTCCGTAACCTTCTTCCTCTGATCGTATGAGCGATTCCTCCGATACGCCTTCTGGCTCCACCCCGAACACGCCCCGGCGTTCCTCGTCCTCTTATGCGCCCCCTCGCGTAAACCGGCCCCGACCGCCCTCCACACGCCCCCCCACGAGCATGCGGTCGCTCTCTACCCAGGAGCCGCATACGCTCTATGTGCGCATGGCCAATCTGCAGATGGCTCGCACGCGCCAACAGCGAATTCGTGCAGCGCTGCAGGCACAGGTCAACGATTGCACGCAGCGCATCCAGGAAATTGACGACAAGGTGGAAGCGATTAAAGCCGAGATTCAGCAGGCCGAGGCGTCCCGTCGTCCGAAGCCGTCTTCCGATGGATCTGCCGATGGAGGATTTGAATACGAATACTGATTTTTCGCTCTCTGCTGCTTCGCTGTCTCCCTGAATCTATCTCGACCGAATGAGCCGCTCTGCCAAAAAATATCTGTACGCCGTAGTCCCCGCCGATGACTTTGACGCAGAGGGGTTCACGCTCAAAGGGATTGACCGTGCCCCACTCTATGCCGTGAAACGCGACGGACTCGCCATGGTCGTGAGCAACCTCGACCGCAAGAAGCTTCGTCCCCGGCGGCGGCACCTAAAGGCTCATCACAACGCTGTAAATGCACTCGTGCGCAGCGATGTTGACACGCTGCCGATGTCATTCGGTGTGCTCGCCCAAAGCACCGAAGAACTGCGCACGTTCCTTGCAGCAAACCAGGGCACGCTCCGCCAGCAACTGAAAGACCTACGCAACTGCGTTGAGATTGGCTTTCGCGTGGCATGGAAGGTCGACAACCTGTTTCAGTACTTTGTGGATACGCACGAAGGGCTTCGCGACGCGCGCGACACTTACTTCCAGGATGGGGAGCGTGAACCCAGCCGACAAGAAAAAGTCGAACTGGGCGAGTATTTCCGCGAAGTATTGGAAGCGAAACGCGCCGACTACCGCGCAGCGGTAGAGTCGCACCTGGCCGCCCCCGCCGAGCAGATTCATGCCGATGAGTGCCGCGAAGAGACTGATGTGATGCGCCTTGCCTGTCTTGTGAAGCGTGACAAGGTCGAGGCGTTCGATAAAGCCGTGCACGAAGCGGCACAGGAGTTCGACGACAACTTTTTGTTTACGTACACAGATCCTACGGCCCCCTACACGTTTGTTAACGTAACCCTGTAGCTCACGCGCATTCTCCCGCCTTGCAATGAACCATTCAGACGAACGTCCGGATGCTGCGTCTTCTCTGTTTGAGGCGCTGGCCGACCTGCTCCGCACCGCCGAAGCAGCTGCTGAAAAAGAGGGTACCTGGCGCCGCACTGCGTCGTTTACAGCAGACGCTACCGATAAGCCCGGTATCATTGATGCTCAGGTGCGTGTCAGCACCGTAGGCCAATTTTTAGACGCTCCCGACGATTGATTCCGGCAGCTTTCCTCTTTCTGTCTTTGCTGATCCGCCCATGAATGCCTCTGCACGCTCCCTTTCGGTTGATGCACACGAAGCGCTATACTTTTTCTGCCTGGCACGATCAACGCCGTGGACCGCTGAGCATGCCGGTATGAGTGGAAATGGACTGCACGTGCTGTCGCTCGGTAACGTGATCGGCGACGCAGCCAGCGTCCCCATCTGTGCTGTGGTCGACATCGTCGAGCGTGCGGCCTGGACCGGCCCCGAGGCATCCGACAATATGCAGTCGCTGGAATGGGTTGGCACGCGGGCGACCCTTCATGAGGAAGTGGTTGAGCAGGCTATGCAGCACGGCCCCGTGTATCCGGCACGCTTTGGAACGCTTTACTCGTCGTTCGATAGGCTGGTGGATACGGCGCATGCACACCGAAGCGAACTGTCTGCATTCATGGAACGGGTATCGCACGCCGACGAATGGGCGCTCAAGATGTTTGTAGATCGGGATCGCGCGGCCACCCATCTCTCGGCGAAAGAACAACAGGCTCCTCCTACATCAGGCACGGCTTATCTGAAACAGAAACAGCGCGAAAAAGAAGCACGTAGCGCTGTAGATACGTGGCTCCAGGAGGTCTCGGATGCACTTTACGACCGGCTCCAGAACGCTGGGATTCGCGAGATTGAGGTGCTTGACCCGCGCCGCGCCGTGCTGGCCTCGCCCGATGAAACCCTTGCGCTAAACTGGGCGCTCTTGGTTGGCCGCAGCGATCAGAGCGCGCTGCGTGAGGTTATCCAACAGACCGAACGCACTCATGCCGACCACGGACTCTCGTTTCGCCTTACCGGTCCGTGGCCACCATACACGTTTCGTCCTCTCATGTCGCAGCGCGACGAGTCAGCGTCGCCTCGTGACGCTGCGTAGCGTCTGCTATTTGCTAAAGTCGTAGCGCTCCAAGGGGACGGCTTCTGGCGGCGCGTCGGAGCCATTTCCAAGCGCATCCACCCACTGCATCCAGCCTGCTTGCACAGCCTTATCGAGGCCGTTCATGTACTGTGCGGCTGCGTCAAGAGATGGGCCCTGCACGCAGACTGTTATGGTGTGCGACTGGTGCCGGTAGCTGCGGGTGGCGTGATAGCCGGCAGCGCGTGCATCGGCATGCATCTGCTTCAGTCCCTGTACCAATGCCTCGGTGCTCCGGTTCGAACTGAAATGAACGGAGGCGCTCCATGTTGGTGCCCCGCGTGTCAGCGAGCGCAGCCATTGCTGATGGTCGCGACGTGCCGTCTGGAGGCCCTCTCGCCCTTCTGGATGGTATACGTTCGGATCCAGATACCCAAGGCGCGCTTGAGCAGGAGCGCGTTGCATCCACCCAGACAATGTGTTGCGCAGTTCATCGATACAGTCGGGGTAGGGCGTTGTCGTAACGGTAAGCCGCCCAAACGGGGAGTGGTTCGTTTTGCCAATAGCGGATGCGTACGTACCCAGCGCTTCTAACACTGGTCGCGTAGGCCCGTAGTGGGCTGCCGCGCCTGAAACATCCTCGACCCAGGCGCGAAGCGTGCGCTCACGTTGCAGGGCAAGTAGCCCAACAAGTAAGACGCCGTTTGGTCCACGCATTCGGTCGTAGGCCAGACACTGACGCAGCAGTTCGCGGTACGACTCTGGCTCTGTGGCATACCCGTTGGCCACTGCGTTCAGTTGAGCTATGGTGAAGAGCGGGCTGTCGTAGCTGTATTTCTCGGCCCGGCGCCACACCGTAAGCGGTGGCATTGAAAACGCGCTGGCTATATCAACAATCCCTTGGGTCTCGTCGAACAGGAGACGTGCCGATTCAACAAGCACCAGGTTTTCAAGCAATGTACCCGTGTTCTGGAGAGGCATACAGGGGAGGTGAACAGAGGAGGAGATGCAAAATAAGATTTTCTCGTTCAGCGTGTGCAGCGCAAATTGCGCTACGCTGCAGACTCTTTCTTGGGGTCTATCCGCTGCATGACGCGCTGGTACGCATCGAAGAGTTGGTCGTGCTTGTCGGCAGTATCGGACACCTTCTGCTCGATGCGGTCAAGCAGGGTATGAGCCATGCGTCCGTCATCAGGATATGACGGCAGCTCCTCGTCTTCTTTCTGGTAGCACCACAGCTCAAGCCGGATCTCGTCGAGCTCGCTACGCAGGCGCTGGAGGAGTGTATTCAGTTCGTCGAGTTCGCTGTGCGCATTGTCGACACGGCCAGAGTCCGCAGCACCCGCCGCAGCGCCCGCCGGGGCGCCTGCCGGCTCCTCTGATGAAGCTACCTGGTCGTCAGAAGGCGAAGACGTAGTCGGTGAGGCTGCTGTCTGTCCTTCTGCGGTTGTCGCTTGCTCACGCAGGCGTCGTCGCAGCATCTCGATTGCTTTAGCCATCGTTTCGATGACTGCGATGCGCTCTTCCGCGCGAGCTTTATGCTCCTCTTTGAGCGTCCGAATTCGTGCTTCGAGCGATGCAATCTCACGAGCTGCTTCGTCTGCCCCATCAATACCAACGCGGCGCAGTTTGCGTCCGGCACGGTGGTGCTCTCGCAGCAGTCGTTTCATGGTACGAATCTGCCGAAGTGCAGCGTCGGGATGCGACGTACCCAGTTCGCGGCACAGTACGTCAAGCACGGTACGCGGGCGATTTCCCCCCAGCGTATTGGCTGGCGGCGGTGTGCTTGTGGTGGTCGAGGCACGAGATGCCGGGTGGCGTGTTTTAGAAGCAGAGCGTTGCATAGCACGGTGAACGGTTGTGAAAAGGGCCGCCCAAAGCTTGCTCTACGGTACAGGCACTGCTACCGCAGGTTACTTGGCATAGCGAAAGCGAATAAGAAGCCAGTTGTTGGAGCGTTCATCTCGCAGCATACGTACATCCACGAGCGTAGGAGACATCTTATATGTAAACGTATACGTAAATGTCTCGTCTAAGGTGCCTTTCATCATCCCCTCTTTGAAACGACCTCGGAAGATACGGTTGTTGCTGCACGGGGCCACTTGCGTAAAGAAGTCTTTTCCTTCTGCATCTTCCGGGCGTACGCCAGCGTTGCGCGCCTCGTACTCATTGTAGAACAGTACCGTGCCGTCATTATCAACTTTCACGATGCCAAAGTCAACCTCGTCGAGCTCTGCCTCTGAGTACTGGCACAGCTTCTCGACAAGATCTGGATCTTCGAAGTCAAGCGACACAGCTTCTTGTGAGGAAGAAGCGCCGCTGTCTGCCGTCGATCCGGAATCAACGTTGCTGGCCGGTTCTTCTTCCTCGACGAAATCTTTCGATCGCAGAAAGGAATAGAGATCTGAGTCAGGCTTCATAGTCGTCCTCGTCTTTGAGTAGGTATACAATGCCAGTGAACATCAGGCGAGTGCGCTGCGACCGTAAGTGCATGTGCATGCGTGGAGTACACTTACGGGGTTTGCAGCAAGATCCAATTGGTTGTGCTGCCGGGGGCGCGATGCATGTGCACATTAAAGACGACTGGAGCATGTCCGGGAGCAATAAAGGTATAAGGAAAGCAGACGCGCATCGCATCGTGCTGCGTTCCCTTCTCGAAGCGACCCCGAAACAGGTCGTTATTTGTGCTAAGAGCCAGGTCCTTGAAGAAGTTCTGGCCTACCAGCTCCTGTGGGTCGGTTTCTTGCAGACGCGGCAGCCTGCACGCTGCTTCGTTGATGTAGTGTACGGTTCCATCATCCCCAACCTGGATGACGCCCACGGAGTGGTCATCCCACGTATGGGGCGGTTCTGTACGGAGTGCATTGAGCCGGTCTGTTCCGAAGATGGGCGCTGTTGCACTCAGCTCGAACTGGCTCGTCTTCTTTTTAGAGGCATTCGTGCCGGACGAGCGACTTTCGGACTCCGACTGTGCCTGTGCACTGTCTGTGGTGCGTGGATCGGGCCCCTGAGGCTGTGCGGGCACCTCCCCATCTGCTTGCAACTGTTTTAGCTTGTTGATCGTGCTTTCTTGTTCGCGGATACGTGCTCTGAGGCGCTCGATATCGGCAGACAGCTCCTCCGCTTCCTGCTCCAGCGTTTCGATCGTATCTACCGCGTCTTCAGGATCTTCTATTCCCTTGTCGTACAGAACTTCGATCTGCTCATAGAGCGTAGACAGCTGCTCGCTCATGCTTGCAATAATCTCCTCGTTCTGCGTGTCAGAGGCGTCTGGGGTCTGCTCGCGTTCTCTGTACAGATCGTTGAGCTGGGCATTCATTGTGTCGACCATAGAGATGAGCGCGTCTGCATCCGAGACGCCCAGTTCACGCTGCAGCTTGTCTTGCTCAGCATAGAGCGCTTCAAGCTGCTGAAAGGTACTCTGTCCGTCGTTGGTCTTCTGGGCCTGATTAATGGTTGCCTCCTGAGCCGCATAGAGCTCGCTTAGCTGACTCGACATGCTTTCGATCATGTCGATAGCGTCTTCTACGTCGTTGAGTCCAGCAGCGGCCAGCTTCTCTTGCGCTGCGCTGTCTTTGCGTGATGCGCTACGCTGTGCCTCATTGTCACGCTTCAGCGTCTCTATGCGGTTTTGCAGCGCCGTCATGGTTTTGCCGAGCGTATCGGGGGCAGATTGGCCTGATACGTATCCCGCAGCAGCCTCTATGCGCGCCTGAAGCTCGTCATTAACAGGGCGAATCTCAACGCGCTGCACGTCTTGAGAGTCTACAGGGTCGATCGTAACACCGTGTCCGAGCAGATGGTGGAGCTGTTGCAGAGCATCTGCATCCACCAGTACGTGGCGATTCATCAGTTCAGTGAGCGTGCTGAGTCGCTTCTGCGCCGCCGCCTTTTTCTGATCTAACTGCTCGGCCATACGCTGCACAATCTGGACCATGTCGCGCGCGTCTTGTACGGAAGACACGCCCAGTATGCGTCCGATCTCCGGATCGAGACCTTGGGCACCTGCCAGCGTATCCGACGATTGCACCGCTCCATGCAGTCTCTGGAGATGCGAAACGATACGCTGCAACTGCTCTGCGGCCCGCTGACTCTCAGGGCGCTCAATGGATGCCGTGAGCCCATCCAGGTAGGGCGAGAGGGATGCGTGCAGTGTCGTGGTAATGTCAGCAAGGCGCTCGATCCGCTGAGCGATTGCTTCGAAGTCCGCAATCGACACCATCCCCAGCGTATCTTTCGCCTCATGCATCAGGGTCTGTGCCGGCCCCACGATATGCTCCCAGCTCTCGTCGAGCTCTCGTGCGTATGCCTGGATTTGTGCGACTTGCTCCTGAAGTGAGGCTCCTCCGTCAAGAGGTTGTATGTCATCATCCAGCCGCCGCCGGAAGACTTCGAGAGCCTGTTGAAGCGTCTCTCTCACCTGCGGACTGGTACCGGACTCCTCTGACGCTGTCGCCTGCGCATGTGCAGGAGGTACGGTCGGGCGATCTACGTATAGCTCGGGAGGCGAGGCGTCGCCATCAGAATCTCCACCAGACACAGCCTCGGAGTCTCCGGTGCTCAACTGGTCGCGCAATGCTTCACACCGGTCGGTAAGCCGATCAATTTCATCGAGAGCCTCCTCCACGCTGGCAAACCCGGCGGCCACGAGCTGCTCTTTTTCTCTGTAGAGGGCATCCACCTGCTCCTGGAGGCTCTGAATCTGGCGTTTTGTAGCTTCGAAGCTATCCGCTTCGACCAGATCGATAAGCGCCTCCAACTGCTCCTGACTGCTTTTGATGTCGCGGCGTTCTACGTCGTTGTCTAACTGCTCAACAAGCGATTCATTGTACTCGCGAAGCGTGTGCAGCCGTGTGCGTACGTCATGCAGCAGCGCTTCGGTTTCTTCGACGGGAGGAAGTCCGTGCGCGGATATGGCGTGCGACTGCTCATCTCCATGGACATGTTTATGCACAGAAAGCACGCGGCTCACCACCGCAGATGGCTCTTCCGTATCCAGGAGCGAACAAAGCTTTTCCCACACCTCTTCTGCCGACGCGTCTTGCGGAAACGAGTGAGAAGCTGAATGTTCGTGCAATGAGGTATCAGGCATTTCCGTTAGCGATGCAAGCTTAAAAGTGCTTTGCTTATGCGGCCAGGTGCAATGTCAACAAAAGTACAGAAATGCGAAAGCACCTGTATATTGTAAGTGCTGCGGTAAACCACTGCTTACCATAAAATACGCAGAACTTTTCAGTTGTAATACCAACGCAAGATTTAAATCCGTGTTCACGGATCATACATGTAAGGCTCTACTGTCATTCGCCCTACTTTCATTCATCGCATGCTTTTGTGCTACAAGATACAGCGTATAGATGACCCTGCAGCAAGAGTGATCAAGAAGTGTTCCGAATCCGTAACGGCTCTGTGTATGTAACGTTATCCATTCTGTTTATTGGCCTCCCATTGACGACTTAACAGCTTTCCAGCCTACTATCAGGAAAGGCACAGCGATTGCTATTTGACAATATTTGAACGCAAGGCAATGCAAAAGGCCTCCTCGCCACGAATTTAACCGCACGTTACGCTTTTGGTAGCTGTGGTGATTGTCCCTCTCCGGTCCCAACTTCCAGTGCTCCCCTGTCCTGCGGCATCCCTTCACGTTACGCACAAACCGTGTATAACGAAGTCTTTGCATGAAAGCCGCTGGTGTGAATGCAGGTGATGGCTCAATGCCTTATACTGTTATTCAATATGGATATAGGTTAACGGTCTTATCTCTCTTAAATGGCAAGCTTTTAGCATATGGCCGGTTCTTTCGACTTAAGTATTATCACTGACCGTCTTCCA
>CAZMEV010000071.1:1640-16289 GCA_964565375.1 uncultured Spirochaetaceae bacterium | reverse complement strand
GGCGAGGCGGCTATAAACATCAACCTAAAAGCACTCCTGGGTGAGCAGTCGGGCCGTTCGAGACCCATGCGCCGGAGGCCGGTATGCGGGGATGGAGCTGGGGTAGGTCAGGTGTACCGTCCAAGCTGTGGCTCAGCTGAACATGAAGAGTGCTCTCGGAACAGCCCGGGAGGGGAGCGGACGTACTGTGTGAGCGTGGCGGACTCGAATTCCCAAAGAATCTTTATCAGGCCGCATCGTTAATTAAGTTTGGTACACTAAAGTTAAATAGCAATAGAGGCCGCCTGAATCGGCACTCCGGCCGGAGAGAGATTAAGCCTGCGCTTTCGTCTTTTCATGACCGGCGACGCCCGCGGCCACCTCTTCCGCGCAGCGGCAGAACATCAGCAGCATCTCTCCCACCGCACGCTTTACCACTGATCGATTTCCCCCGCATACTTTCATGCCATGGATATCGGGATAATCGGGCTGCCGAAGGCGGGAAAGACAACGATTTTTAATGCGCTGACCGGGCAGGAGGCGGAGGTTGCCGAGTACGTGTCGGCTCGCGTCGAGCCGAACGTGGCGGTGGTCGACGTCGGCGATCCGCGGGTCGATGAGCTGACCCGCCGCTACGAGCCGCGAAAGACGGTGTACGCATCGATTCAGTTTATTGACTTTGTGACTCCGGCTTCCCACGAGGCGGATGCTTCGAACCGCGAAAGCGGCGGGATTTTCTCCGGCGAGGGCATAACATCGGTGCGCAATGCAGATGTGCTTCTTCTGGTATTGCGCAACTTTTCCAACTCGACGCTCGATCAGCTCTACGGCGAGCGCGACCCGCTCCGCGATCTCGACGACATTGAAAGCGAGCTGACGCTGGCCGATCAGGTTATCGCCGAGCGGCGTCTCGAACGCATTCACGCCGATCACGCGCGCGGAAAGAAGAACGCCAGGTCGCAGGCGGAAGAGCGTGTTATGGCTCGCGTCGTGGAAACCCTCGACGGCGGTGGCGCGGTGCGCGATCTGGAGCTGACCGCCGACGAACGCACGATGATAAGCGGCTTTCGTTTTCTTACGGCGAAGCCCGTGCTGCTTGTTGTCAATTCTGACGAGGAGCGGTTCGGCTCCGACGCGGCGATGCTCGAGACGCTCGAAAAGCGCTATCCCGCCATAGAGTTCGCGGGCAACTTCGAGATGGAGCTTTCCCGGATGGATCCCGATGATGCGGCCGCGTTCATGGAGGATGTCGGCATCTCCGAGTCGGCGCGTAACCGCCTTACCCGCTTCGCCTATCGCATGCTCGGCTACATAAGCTTTTTCACCGTCGGAGAGGACGAAGTGCGCGCATGGACGGTCCGCGACGGCGCAAACGCGCAGGAGGCCGCCGGAGCCATTCACAGCGACCTCGCGAAAGGCTTCATCCGCGCGGAGTGTTTCACCTACGACGACCTCGTCAGCGCCGGATCCGAGGCCGCGCTCAAGCAGAAAGGCCTTATCCGTCTCGAGGGCAAGGAGTACCGCGTGAAGGACGGCGACATCCTCAATATCCGCTTCAACGTGTGAGCAGATTTTTATTTTAGGTTGATGTTTTCCCCGTGGTGCCGTTGCGACCAGCTCTTACCCTTTGTACGAAGTGCAGAAGCTTGCGCGTGCCGGTACATACATGATACTTTTTAGAAAAATTATAACGTTTCGACATTAATGTAATAACGGTTGATCAATGGATTTTACGGACAGTCACTCCAGATTGCTGATCGAAAACCTGCCGGATGCATTTGCATATCACAAAATCGTGGAAGACAGCACCGGTGCCGGCGTCGACTACGTGTTCATCGAGGTAAACACTGCCTTCGAGGAAATGACCGGCCTGCGGCGGGACGAAGTGATTTCGCGCCGAGTCACTGAGGTGCTGCCGGGAATCGAGGATTCCGGTGGCGACTGGATCGCTACCTACGCTTCGGTTGCCGCAAGCGGGGAGCCGCAGCGATTCGAGATGTACTCACCACCGCTTGGGCGCTGGTACGCGGTGACCGCCTACAGCGACAGAACCGGCTATTTCGCCACGATATTCCGCGATATTACCGATTCCAGAAGAAAAGAACGCAATCTGGAGTTCCTGGCCGAGTCGGCAAAACGCAGCCTTGCGCGGCCGATGGCGGAACTGCCGTATCAGAGTCTCGCCGACGGTCTTCGCGAGCTTTCAGGAGCAAGACTCGTAACGCTTACCATCCAGGCGCGTGAGGGCGTGCGACTGGGGACTCACGCGCTCTCCTGCGCTGATGATATCTGTCATGTTGCAGCCGAGCCGGACGCGCGGGAGCTTCTCGCTGGTATTTGCCAGGATATAGCGAAGTCAGCGTCTGCGCGGGCAAATGAGGCTGTGGCGGCACGGGACAGAGCAAGCGATCACGGGACGGTCCGGGGTGAAACCGCGAACCAGGAGGAATCGCTGCTGCGGTTCGAGTCGCTTCGGGAGTCTGTTCCGGATACGCTGTCGCATGAACGGGTCGAGGAGCTCGAATCGTGTCTGGGTATAGGCGAGGTCTGGGCTGCGACGATTTCGTACAAGGGAGCGGCTTTCGGAAGCTTCATTCTCTTTATGCCGCGCAGCTCCGTGTGGAGCGGTTGCGGGGCGGTGGATGCAAAGGCAGTCAGGCTCTACAGCGATCAGGCCGCGCTAACACTGCGTAGTAAAGAGGCCGAACGCGATGCCGTACGGCTCGTCGATAATTCGCCCGATATTATTGCCCGTTTTAACACAGACTTTGAGCATATTTATTGTAACAGAGCGTGCGAGGTGTATTTCGGTGTTGAAAAGGACTACCTGATCGGAAAAAGGTTCACGGATCTGAATCCGGATGCACCCAAGCGCGACCGCGATGCCTTTGAGCGCATGACCGAAGCGCTCAGGCAGTGTCTTGAAACGAAGGCGGAACAGAAGCATGAACTGACGCATGAGCTCAACGGTGAATGGCGAACGCTCGCAACCCGTGTTGTGCCGGAGTTCGCTGACAACGGCTCGGTTGAATCGCTTTTGTCGGTAACGCGGGATGTAACCGATTACGCGCGTGTCGAACGACAGCTGCGCAACACTAAAGAGCGCCTCGATACGCTCATATCGCACACGCCGGCGGTCATTTACTCCTATACGGTTGTCGACGGTCAGCCGAGAGTGGACTATGTGAGCAAAAACGTTCGCAGGCTTCTCGGATATGAAGCGGAAGATTTCACTGGTTCCCTCGAAATGTTCAAAGCCTGTGTTCACCCGGACGACTACGGCGGGCTTTCGGCTGCGATGAAATCGCTCCTTTCCCAAGGTGGCGAAACGGTTATTGAGTACCGAGTTCAGGACATAAACGGCATTTACCATTGGCTTCGGGACGAGCAGCGTGTACTTACCCGTCCGGACGGAACTACTGAAGGGTTCGGTTCATGGTGGGACATTACCGAAACCAGGCAGGTGCAGGAAGCGCTGCGGGACAGCGAGCAAAGGCTTCGGTCAATCATAGAATCAGCAAAAAGTGTTGCCCTTGTTGTTACCGATCTGAACTCCAGTATAGAAGAGTTCAGTCCCGGCGCTGAAAGGATCTTCGGGTACACGCCGGATCAAATGATTGGCGGATCGGTCGCTATACTGCACAACCCGGATGAAGCGGCACGGCTGTCGGATTATATAGAGAAGCTTCACCGTGATGGTACAGGCTTTACCGTAGAGACGGATCTGGTGAGGAAGAACGGTGAGCTGTTTCCCGCGCTTTTTACGCTTGAACCGTTATTCGACGGATACGGTGAATTGGCCGGCACACTCGGTGTTTCGGTTGATATTTCCGAGCTCAGGCAGGTGCAGGATGCGCTGCTCGCCGCTAAGGAGCAGGCCGAGGTTGCGAGCAAGGCAAAGAGCGACTTTCTTGCGAGCATGAGCCATGAAATCCGAACGCCGATGAACGGGGTAATCGGATTTACCGACCTGCTCCTGACCACCGATCTCGATACTGTGCAGAAGCAGTATCTTGAGCATGCTCACTCGTCTGCTCGATCCCTGCTTATGCTCCTCAACGATATTCTTGATTTCTCGAAAATTGAAGCGAATCGGTTACAGCTTGAATATGCTCCGCTCGATCTGAGGGATGTGCTCGAGAAGGCGATGGATATTATCGCCTACCGTGCGCACCGCAAGGGGCTGGAGCTTATCCTGAATATTGATCCTCTTCTTCCACAGATGGTTTCCTCGGACGAGGTGCGATTGCACCAGATTCTCACCAATCTGCTGAGCAATGCTGCGAAATTCACGGAAGCGGGAGAGGTGGAGCTGAAGGCTGTCAGGGCCGACCCGGCGGCGCCCGGCACAATTACCTTCTCGGTGCGTGATACCGGCATTGGAATGACGCAGGAGCAGAAAGAAAAGGTTTTCGATTCCTTTATGCAGGCTGATTTTTCGTCGACGAGACGGTATGAAGGGACCGGTCTGGGGCTTTCCATCTCGAAATCGCTTGTCGAAAAGATGGGCGGTGAGCTTTTCGTCGACACGGTGCCGAGCGAGGGAAGTACGTTCTCGTTCACTCTTGACATGGATGTGGAAACTGCCATCCCCGAAACACCGGCGCCCGGCTCTGCCGTCGAACGGGTGCTGATTGTCGATGATAACAGCCACAACCGGGAAATACTTCAAGCCATGTGTGCGCACTGGAATATAGAAAGTTGGTGTGCTTCAAACGGACTGGAGACGCTTGAGTTTCTCGGAACAAATACGCCGGTGGATGCTGTTCTGCTCGACTATCATATGCCCTACATGGACGGGTTCGATGTTGCGGACAAGATCAGAAACGACCTTGGGTTGACTCGTGAGGCACTTCCGATACTGTTTCTGTCGAGTTCGGCCGACGATGCCACCGTCGTCGACCGGTGCCGGGAGTTCGGTATAGACTTCCGGATTGTAAAGCCGGTGAAGATGCGCGAGCTCTCGATTATGCTCGGGAACATTCGACAAGCCACTGGTTCCGTCCGGGGAGCTTCAGATGCAGAAACCGATTCCGGACACGACCAGCACGACCGCGGATCTCGCGACCATGCCGGGTGCGAAGTTGAGACCGAGGACGGTATGCCGGCCAACGCAGAGGCCATTCGCATTCTTATAGCCGAGGACAATCCCTCGAATATGCTTTTGTCGGTCAAAATGCTTGAACGTGTCTTTCCGAACGCCTCGATTCTGCAGGCAAAAGACGGGGAAGAAGCGGTCGCGCTGTTCGAGTCACAGCGGCCACAGGTTGTGTTCATGGATGTTCAAATGCCCGGTATGGACGGGCATATGGCTGCGGCGGAGATTCGCCGGCTTGAAGCAGAAAGAACAGACGAAAACTCCTCGCGCTCACATCGTACGCTCATTATCGCGCTTACCGCAGGTGCTCTCGAAGGAGACCGCGAGAAAGCAATAGAGGCGGGAATGGATGACTACCTTGCCAAGCCTGTTACCCGCGATTCGCTGAGCGGTATTGTGCAGCAATGGAAGTCTTACTTTTCAGCGTTGCCCGAGGCCGCTCAGGAAAGTGGCTTCGGCGACAGCCGCCTGAAAAGCGGGGAGCAGGAGGCCGCTCGAGAGCGTGTCGGAGATCCGATCGAACGGGCGGTAACATGGCTGTCGTCGCAGGGACACGGAACGGATACGATCGAGCAGATGGTCGACCTTCTCGTGGAACGTATACCGGAGCTTCTCGAAACACTGCGGGACTCCATAGCGGGCGATGACATGGAGAGAACAGGAACTACGGCTCACTCAGCGAAAGGCCTCTTTAATACCATCGGGCTCGAAGAAGAAGCCGCTCACGCACTTGCCGCCGAGAAGGCCGCACGCGGTGAACGGCATGATGAGGCCAGGCAACACGGCGAGACTGTCTGCCGCGACCTGGAATTGCTCGCGCGATGGCTTAAGGCCCGCTCGGGCCGGGAAGTGCGGGAGTAAGGTGGGCAGCGATTCGATCAATGGTCAGATTGAAAGCGAGCAGTAATGCACGCTGCATGACCATTGATCGCGATGCGGCCAAAGGAGAGAAATGGATGGGTGACCCGGGAATAGCCATGATTACCGGTGCGGCCGGTACGATGGGAACGGCTGCTGCACAGGGATTGGCGAGTGAGGGCACGAAGATCGTGCTGGCAGATTTGAAGCGGGAGCCGCTCGAAGAGCTTGCCGAGGAGTTGCCGGTAGAGACGTTTATCAGCGTATTCGATGTTTCGGATGAGCACGCATGTCGCGAGGCGGTAGCGCATGTTCAAAACGAGTTCGGGACGATCGATATCCTGGTGAACAACGCCGGAATTCTCTCCAATAACAAGCTCATGAGTACGAGTTCGGAGGAGTGGCGTCGGGTTATGGCGACCAATCTCGACAGCGCATTTTTCCTGACACAGGCCTGCATCCCGGCGATGAAAGCGAACGGTTGGGGTCGGGTCATAAACGTCAGTTCGTTTGCAGCGAAATGCGGAGGCATTACGGCGGGGACCGCCTATTCGGTGTCAAAAGGTGCGATGATCGCCCTGACGTACTCGGTGGCCGCCGAGACTGCCGACTCCGGCGTTACCGTAAATGCTATTACGCCTGCCTACGTGCGCACGCCGATGGTCAGTGAACAGCTCACCGCCGAGCAGCGTGAAGCGGTGGTGAGGAAGATTCCGGTACACAGATACTGCGAGCCGGAGGAGTTTGCGCATGTAGTGTGTTTTCTCGCCTCCCCGAAAGCGGGATTCATAACCGGGGAAGTCGTTGACCTGAATGGCGGGCTGCAATTTGATTGAGTTCGCGCCTGAGAAAATCCTGCGGATTGCCCGGCGAGGCGGCTGGAAACATCAATCTCTCAAAAAATCTTTGACAGCCAGATGCGCTGGAAGGCGTTACTAACGCTTAGAAGGACTATCGCCGGTATCCCCACGGTTATTCGCACTAGCCACAATTCGTTGTCAGTCTTGACTTTATGCCGGCAATACCCTCATATACACGCTATTCCAAAAAGCAGGAGTTATTTTAGATGCAGAAGACGCAACAGCGTGTATGTGTCGGGAGCTACCGGGTGTGGACCGGTCTTGCCGGGGTGTTGATTGTGGTTGTGGCAGGGGGCTTTTTCGCGGGTTGTGCCACGACAGGGGATCTGGAAGCTTTGACGGCTCGAATCGAACGACAGGTGCAGGGGTTCGACTCTGCGGCGAATAACGGTGACGCGCAGGAGGAAGGAGAAGCCGCCGGTGAACATCTGGTCGCGCCGGCACATCCGGTATCGTTGTTAGCTCCGAGTCGCTTCGTCTCCTGGGCGGTGGATCGCGACGGAGCGTTGTGGCGATGGGGTGCCAATGATCAGGATCTGGGGATCATTCCGGATGCAAAAATTACGGACGAGACGTCTCCGCACCGCGTCTTTGAAGGGGTGCGCTGGCGCGAAATCGCCGCTGGACCGCGATTTTTCGCCGGGATTACCGAGGACGGCACACTTCACACCTGGGGTGTGAACGACCGCGGCGTTCTCGGGATCGCCGACCGCTATACTTCCGCGTGGATTGCGGGATTACAGTCACCGGCTCCGGATTTGCGGTGGCGCTCTGTAGCGGCGGGCTCCGAAAGCATATACGCGGTTAGCGAGGACGGTGCTCTGTATGCGTGGGGCAACCACGAGGACGGCCGGTTGGGCATCGGGCCGGTGGAGGAAAGCAACCTTGCGGTTGTCCCGGTAGAGACGTGGCAGGATGAAGGATTCGTAACGGTCCTGGCGGTTCCTGCACCCGCGCGTGTGGGTTCGCGCTCGGACTGGCGCAGTGTAATCGCGGGGCCTGACTTCGCGCTTGCGATTACCGAATCCGATGAGCTCTACGCGTGGGGCGACAATAGCTACGGGCAATTGGGCCTCGGCGACCGGGATATCCGATTGGAGCCGGTACGGGTCGGAGCTTATTCGGACTGGGAGGTCATTTCCGCCGGCGGACGTCACGTACTGGGCATTCGGACCGGCGGTGAGCTGTACGCCTGGGGAGACAACGGGATGGGCCAGCTTGGCCTCGGACATCTCGATCCGGTATCCGAGCCTGTCCGGGTGGGAACACGAAATGACTGGATGGCGGCGGCCGCCTACGAGGGGTTCCGGGATGCTCGGATGGGACTGCACAGCCCGGCGTCGGCGGCGATTACCGTGGACGGCAGGCTGTTTACCTGGGGCTCGAACGAGGCAGGTCAGCTTGGTGATCTTGATTCCGTGTCACCGGAGCTCGTGCCGTTTCGCAGTGAACCGGCAGTGGTGGAAACGGCCGGAAGTGGCTTTATTGATGTTGCCGCCGGCGGGGCACATGCTCTGGCCATACGCCGCAACGGTGATGTCTATGGCTGGGGCTACAATGAACGCCGTCAGGCAGGTCCGTTCCCGTGGACGGGAACCGATAGCGTGTCGCTGAGCAGACTGACGCTCGAATAAGGTTGGGCGCCGCGCGGCCGGCGCCCTGGCTCGCGCTGCGCCGTGGTCACGGCCGGCCGCCATGTGGTCGCTGGCCGAATCGGAGCTCGTGCTGAGCGCCGGCCTGACGCTTTGCGCGGCCGGCCGCTGCCATGTGGTCACGGCCGGCCGCGGGCTCTGAACCCGACGGTCCGGCGCCCGGCTCGCGCTGCGCCGTGTCCAGGGCCGGCCATCATGTCCACGGCCGGCCTGAGGCACGGCGCGTTCAGAACATCGACATCTCGATTCTGTCGGCCAGCCGCCCGTCTTCATCAAAGTACATCCAGTGCCGCAGGCTGTACTCGAGCCCATCGATGACGCGGGGTTCCAGCGGAGCCGCCCGCTCGAGCGAACCGTCAGGGCGAAACGCTACCGCGAGGAGCGGAAAGGCGCCTACAGGTGTTTCAAAGGTCTGTGGCTGCATAAGCATGCCACCTGCAATCTCGCCCTCCGGTGTAAACACGGTCATGCGCATGGCGAATCTTCCACCTGGTGTCTCGAAATCCGTCGGCATGCTCAGCAATGCAGCACTGAGGGCTCCCTCGGGCGAATAGGCTGCAGCGACTACTTCTTCGAGGGTCGCTTGCTCAGTCTCGAGCGTCGTAGGACCGGCAAACTGCACAAGATCCACCGATCCGTTTTTGTGCAGGTTCACCAGCAGCGCTTTCTCCTGCAGTCCGTCGGGGGTACGAACCAACTGCGCCTCGGTAAACTGCAGGCTTCTCACTGTTCCTTCCGGGTGGAATCCGAGTGCCTCATTCACAGCGAGCTCGCCAAATGCTCCGCTGACGGTCACCGGCTCTGCCGGCCACAGCTCCTCAGGAACACCGTTGTCGAAGAACTGGACATATCTCTGGAACATTACCTCGCCGAGCGGAGTCTCGATCGGCTGCGGATCGCCGGTGTGTACGATCCGGAGCGTTCCGTTCTCGTGAAATGTCACGCCGCTCGATACCAGGCGGCCGGCCGGTGTATGGATTTCCTGCAGGCCGACGAAATCGAGCGTACTGACGTAGCCGTTGGGCGCAACGGATACAAGCCCATCCACGGCAACTGACCCGATTGTGAGTTCAACGGTTGACGGCTCTTCCAGCCAGAGGAACCGCGGGGAACCATTCTCATGGGTAGTGTCGATCCGGTAGGAGACAAGCTGATCTCGGAATGATTCGAAACGGTTTCGTTCGGTAGCACCTGCGGTATGCGATGGGATAAGGAGTGCCCCGGTTACCAGCACAATTGCCGTTAGATTTCCGGTGATTATATTTCTTCTCATAGTAGCAGAGGCTATACATAATCTTTGAACATAAGGTCAAGTACAGAGGCTCGAATGCCGGCGATCTTATCCCGCCGAGACGCCTGCAAGGACCTGAAGCGGGCCAATTTCTTCAAGATGTCGATGCATGGCCGCATCGCGAACGAGGAGCGCTCCGGCAAAGCCAAGGGCATTGACCGCGATGCCCTCGTACGTTTCGCGGCTGCGCGGAACAAGCCAGAGCCAGTCGGTGGTAGCCAGAAAATTGTAGGGAACCGGCTGCTCATTTCCCGTAAGGCTGTAGCCGAGGGTGTGCCAGAGCTCCTGACACAGTTCCATCACCGCTGTGGCGGCCTGGTCAGGGGCGCTCTGCCAGCGATAGGGCATTCGCGCGAACGCGTGCGTGAAGGGCAATTCCGGGTTCTGCGCCGCTCTTCCGGCGCTGAGTGCGCTGCCGGCTTCGCTGCCCGATCCTCCGTCCCTGGTGCCGGCGCCGCTGCCTGCGCTGGCGTTTGCGGCTGCGCCCGTGCTGACGTCCCCACGTGCCTCTCCGTCCCCCGTGCCCGCGCCGCTGCCTGTGCTGACGTCCCCGCATGCCCCTCCGTCCCTGCCCGGTCCGTCCCCGGCTGCTCCAGCTGCTTGCTCAAAGAAGCGAATAAACGGAATTACAGGGACTCCATCCGCGATCGGAAGCCGGACGACCTGGAGGTGCTTGTGGGCCTGACTTGCGCCGGCATCCGGCCCGCCATTGTAAAACGCCAGTCCCGCAGTGCAGGCGAGCGCGCGAAGCATGGCCCGGAAATCCGCCTCCTGCAGCAGTGCGGTCTGTGGCTCGTACTCGCGGGTGACAAGGAGGAGATGCTCGTCGAGCACATTGAACTTATTCAACAGGGCAACGTGGGTCTCACTCACTTCGCCGACAAAGAGGTCCGGCTCAAACGGAGGTGCGAACGGATCGCCCGGATGCGTATCTGATTGCGGAGCGTGCTGTCGGGATTGTGGGGCGCCTTCCCGGGACTGGTGGTCTCCGCGCCGCTGGGATTCTGGGGCATGTTCGTCGGTCGGCCCCGCCTTTTCCTTGTGAACGATTTTCTCCACACGGCGTACGGCGAACTTCAGACCGTGTTCCTCGAGCACATGCACTGACGTGGATATGGGCATAAGCGCGCCGCTTTCGAGGGCGCGACGACTTTGAGAACGGACAGTGGGCCACAGTTGGTCAGGGGTCAGCAGCACGATATCTTCCTGTACTTCAAGGGTTCCCGATATTTCTATCATTATAATAGGGCGGGCGTGCAGGGCGCGCGGGCCGGGGCCTCCTGCTCTGCCGGCCACACCTGTGCTGCAGGCGCTTGCGCTTCCGGCCACACCTGTTCTGCCGGCGCCTTCCACCGCTGCCTTCCAATGTCGGCCGCTCCCACCGCCCGCCACACCTGTGCTGCAGGCGCTTGCACTGCCGGCCACGCCTGTGCTGCCCCCGCCCTTCCACCGCTGCCGCACAGTCTGCACACATGCTATCATCCGGCCCGTGGCATCTGATACTCGTACCTTCAAACTTGTGATCGCATATCACGGCGCACGCTTTCGCGGCTGGCAGAAGGGTAACGGCCGCACAGTGCAGTCGACACTCCTGACGGTTATCCGCAAGGCGCTCCCCGAGGCCTCCGGCGGCATTGTCCCCGAGGATACTGCCGTCCGACTCTATGGCGCCGGCCGCACCGACGCGGGTGTCCACGCCGAGGGACAGGTCGCGAGCACCACGCTCCCGGCCGCCGTGAATCCGGATCGCCTTTTTGCCCTTGTGAATTATCACCTTCCGGCTGATGTCGCGGTGCGTTCCCTGGAACCCGTCGATGACCGGTTTCACGCCCGCTATCGGGCAACGGCGAAGACGTATCGCTATACCATAGTTGACGGGCCGGTGGGTGACCCGTTCCTGGAGGACCGTGCCTGGCGCTGTTTCGGAGAACTGAACCTGGCGCGTATGCGGGAGGCCGCCGCTGTTTTTGTCGGACGGCACGATTTTTCCGCCTTTACCGCCGACCGTCCGAAACCGGGAAAGGAACGCACTATATACGAGGTGAAGATCGCACGCCGGAGTGAGCGAGATGAACCGGCCCCAGGGCCGCCGGCCGATGCGAGCGGACATCCCTCGGGCGCGAATGGCAGAAGTCAGGCTGAGCCGGGTGGAGAGCCGGCAGCTGAGCGCCGGCCGCTTTCACCTGTAGATATTCACATTCGGGGAAGCGCATTTCTCTGGCGTCAGGTAAGAATTATGGTTGGCGGACTTGTGGAAGCCGGCGCCCGCCGCTTAGGGACGGAGGAACTGCGCCGCATTCTCGCTTCCCGCGATCGCTCACTGGCTCCTGCACCCGCGCCGGGCTGCGGCCTTACGCTCGTAGGGGTGGAGTTCAACCGGACGTGAACAGCACCTGGCCATAACCATCGACCTTCAGAAAAAATACGCGCAAATGTCATGGCCGACACCGCCCTGCGCTTGACCGCGGCACAGGGAAGCGGCAGCCTGAAGGGTATCGGATGTTTCCGGCCGGCTTGCGTCAGGCGTCGGGAAGCATCACCGGCACCATTACGGCGCAGAGAACTGCGGCAGGAGGTTGGGAGTGTTTAAGAGATCCTTTTCGAAAGATATGGGGAAGCTGGAAAAGGACATTCTGGAGCTTGTCGATGAGGTCGAACGGTGTCTTCACGTCTCATTTGAAGCATTGACCCTCTACATTGAGCAGGGAGAGACGCCGGAGGTCAGGGAGAAGTCGGAAACAGCATCCCGGCTTGAGAGCAGCGCGGATGAGATTCGGCGCCGGATCATTGCCGACTTGTTCCAGGGCGCACTTCTGCCGAACACGCGCTCGGATCTCATGGAGTTTCTCGAAGACGTGGATAATGTCGCCGATGAAGCGGAGAAGTTTTCCAAATATCTTATCTGGCCGGGCATTTACCTTGGCAATGTAGATAGGGGCGCAGTCTCGAGAATCATGAAGCATATAAAGGAACAGTACGTCGTGCTCAAAAGCGCCGTTTCGGCCCTGTTTTACGACGTCGACAAACTCTACGACTACACTAAAGAGGTGGAAGATATGGAAGAGCAGGTCGATGTAATGCAGGAAGAGGCGATTCGAGCGCTGGGAAAGACGGAGGGCCTCCATATGAGCGAACGGCTTGTGCTGCGTGACTTCATCGCCCATCTGGCGAAAATGGCCGATTACGTCGAGAACGCGAGCGACGAGCTCGAGATGATCGCCGCAACCCGGCGCGGATAAGGAAAGGCGGGCTGCCGTTGGCAGCGGTGCGATGTGTGGTTTGGCGCGGGCGCTCGCCGGCAAGTGAGCGAAGCGCGGATAAGCGGAACCCGCAAAGGAGTGGTTTCGGGCGTGAACATCTTCAGTGCAGAACTCGTGCTGCCGCTCCTGCTTGTGAGCGGTTTTTTTGTTGCCTGGAATACCGGTGCGAACGACGCGGCAAACTGCATCGGCGCGGCAGTTGGCGCCGGCGTTATGTCCTTCCGATGGGCGGCCATTATGCTCGGCATTATGGTGTTCCTCGGCGCAATGCTTGCCGGCGATGACGTTATGGGCACCACCGGTGGAGATATGGTTATCACTACCGCTGCCGAGTATGAAGCCCATCATGGCAGGGAGCCTGACCCCGAGACCGCGAGGCGTCTCGAGGAAGCCTTTCCCGACGGCCGCGTCCCCGATCTCGCGCTCATTGCGGCACTGCTCGCCGCAGGGATCTCCGTGCTCATCGCCACCTACTCGGCACTCCCGCTTTCGACCTCACAGTCTATTGTCGGCTCGGTGGCGGGGGCAGGGATCGGCATGGTCGGAATGCAACCGGAACTCTTTGATCTCTCGCTGCTTCTTAATATCGGCGGATCGTGGGTAATAAGCCCGTTCCTTACCCTCCTTATAGGCTACATCAGCTATTCGATTCTCGTGCGTATCGCCAGGCGCATAAAACGTGTGTTCGTCTGGGAACAGACACTTGCCACGTTCGTACTGCTTTCGTCGGCCTTTTTCGCCTTCTCTCTCGGCTCGAACGCCTTCGGGGCAGGACTCGGCCCGCTCGCCGTACGGCTCCCCGAACACATGACCCTGCTCGCCGCAAGTGCCGGCGTCGTGCTCGGAATCGGCGCCTACACCTTTGGAAGCCGCGTAACCCGCGCCGTAGGGGAGGGCATTACCTCGCTCGATTACGCCGGCGCCTTTGCCGCACAGTTTGCCGCCGGATTCGGGCTTCAGTTCTTCTCGCAGTGGGGCATTCCCGTATCTTCCTCCCAGGCCATTGTCGGCGCGATCGTCGGCGTGGGCCTCGTCAAAGGCGCCACCATGGTAAGCGGCACAAAGGTCCTGAAAATTTTCGCGAGCTGGGTGTTTACTCCTGCCTTCGCCGCTGTGCTCTCCGTTGTGCTGCTGCGTGGCCTGACGTTCGTCTTTTAGGTTGATGTTTCGCCGCATGCACCTTACGCGTTGCGTTCAAAGCACTTCTAACCATCAACGTGGCGAAATCAGAGCCGCTTCTCAAAGCTTCCGTTGACCGCGTGCGTCGTCGCATCTACCTTGGAGCCGAGGATCGGCCCATGGAAAACCCGGATGTCCGCTGGAAACAATGCTTTCGAAACTTCTCGGCCAGTGTCGATAATCTTCGCGACGTGTTCGAGGTCCGCGATCGTGAGCAGTAACGCGATCGACCGTGACACCGGTCTGCCCGAGACCATTCGCGAACGAATTTGCGCTCGTGTGTATGCTGATCCGCGCGTTGAGTCGATTGTGCTGTTCGGCTCGCGAGCGAAAGGTACCTGGCGGGAGGGCTCGGACATAGACGTTGCCGTGTTCGGTCGTGATCTGAACCGTAGTGATGTCTGGACCTGGAAGGATGAGCTGGAGGCTGATGTTTTCCCTTGGGCTGGTCGCGGCCTTGGGGCCGCTGCTC
>CAZMEV010000071.1:0-1540 GCA_964565375.1 uncultured Spirochaetaceae bacterium | reverse complement strand
GCCCATGCGTCCGGGGCTGGTCGCGGCCTTGGGGCCGCTGCTCGCCCATGCGTCCGGGGCTGGTCGCGGCCTTGGGGCCGCTGCTCGCCCATGCGTCCTGGGTCCCTTGATATTGTCATTGTAGACGCCCACTGCGACAGGCGCCTGCGCGAGTACATCGATCGGGTAGGACGCCCGTTGTGTGGCGATGTCTGAGTCCATTGGATAATGGACATTAAGACAATTCTGTTCGCGAATGAAGCTGCTCTACAGCTTCCGTACTCTGTTCGGGAATATCATCCAACAGGTAGCGAAGTACCACGTTCGCGTTGAGCACAGTCACCGATCTGAGTCCCTCTGGTCCGGCTCCGGCTGCGATTCCGCCACGGCGCGCGGCGATGCACCCTCCTCGTGCCCGCGAAGCGAGGCGTCAGCATAGTCTGAAAGCGAGCCTCGTGCGGTCGGCACCGGTCGAAGAATAACCTGCTCCTTTTCGACAACGAACTCGACATGCCGTGACCCGAGAAGATCACGGATCTGTCGGGGAATCGTGACCTGGCCTTTATCCGTTATCTTGGCGCGCTTTACCGCATCCTGTTTCATGATTAAAGACTACCACATCCAAGTGTCTAAAGAAATGTAGTGGTATGAGTAATGCATCGCCTTCCCGCATTACCTGAATCAAGGATGATTAAACGGATCGTGCCGCGGCTGCTGCCCGAGCCTTTGTGAAAACGAGTCGTTCGCGCAGCCGGCTACGGCGCGGTGCGGCTGCGGTCTCCTGCGACGATGCGAGCCATAGTCAGATCAAAGGCAAGAAGAAACGCCCCCTGCATGACCATCGACTGGCCCCAGCCGGTCAGACGCTCGGAGGAAATATCTCCGGCGGCAAGTCCTTCGCCCCGGGCGCCGCGATCCCACATCCAGCCCCCGACAGCCATATAGGCAACATTCAGTCCCGCATTAAACAGAAGCACCTTCTCGAGACTATGCGACTCTTCGCGGTACTCGCCGAGATCCATCATGTCGCTCGGGGAGCGCCACAGATCGTACAGGCTCCAGGCGGCAATGCCAAGGTTAACCGTATTCCACATTGCGTTCATTTCCCAGAAGCCACGGTTGGCCGGATCGTCGGCAATCGCCATCCCCGTCAGTCCTGACGCGATGTTTCCAACGGCCCAGCTACCGAGGACTGTCATGCCGGTGCGAAGGATTCCGTCGCGGTTGCCTCCGTTGTCGTGCAGGCCGTCTTCGCCGGGGCCGTTGGCAGGATCACCGGCAGCATCGAGGGTGGATGGTCCGAAGGTAGATGGCTCGATGGTGGCTCGCTCGACCATGGACGGCTCGAGACGGTACGCGGACACATCAGAAGCCATTGCGGGTGCTGCAAGGCAGGCGGTCACCAGTAGAAACAGCAGTGAACGGATTGTGAACCTTGAAGTGGATATTGCGTTCATGCGGCACAAAGTACTACGCAACCACGTTGGATTCCACGAGTTCCATATTATGCGAGCGGTTTTCCATATTGAATTATTGCAGGGCGCACGGTAACCTTCGAGCA
>CAZMEV010000070.1:0-16608 GCA_964565375.1 uncultured Spirochaetaceae bacterium | reverse complement strand
GAAATCCAGATTCTGTACACGATAATGGATACCTTCGACAACAAACGGGTTGTTGTACCGAACGGCGGGCTCGCCAACACAGCAGTAACAAACTACTCCGTGAACCCTACCCGTCGGCTTGACCTGACATTCGGTATTTCGTACGAATCGAGCATACATGAGGCCAAAAGAATCATTGGCGAGGTTATTGAAAGGTCCGAACTCACCCTCGCCGAACCGGAACCGATGATAGGAGTCATGAGTCACGGCGACAGCAGCATAAACATCGCGGTGCGAGTATGGGTTAATAGAGCCGACTTCTTCCCTGCAATGTTCGAGCTGAACGAGAGCGTGAAAAACGAGTTCGATAATGCTGGTATCGTAATCCCGTTTCCTCAGCGAGACGTTCATCTTTACCAGCAAAGCACCTGATATGTTTGTCTGGAGCCGCCGGGATAGCGGTATGATCGCTTCCCCGGCGCGCAAATCCCGACTTTGCTCGGAATAAGAATGAACAATTCACCAATCTGGTGGACACTCGATCTGCTGGACAGTTGTCAATACTTCAATACTTACCGAGCAATTCAAACACCAGATCCGGGCGGTCAGTGATCAGTCCATCGATGTCACGGTCGATCAGCTTCTGCATTGTCTCGGGATCGTTAATCGTCCAGGCAGCAACAAACAAGTTCCGCTCCGAGGCATTCGAAATGAACCGTCCTGTCGGAACTTCGAGAGGACCTGACCGCATGGGTACGAAAAACGCCTCTGCCGGCGGTGTATACACGCCCGGTACAAAGAGGTAGTTCAGAACCAGAAACGGTACGATTTCGTTCTGTACCGCAGCCGTCGCTATATCCGGTAAGGCCTCGCGAATCTCGACTATGGTTCGTTCGGAAAAACTCGCAAGCAGGGTATTATCAACCCGCTCGAACTCCCTGACAAGCTCGACCACCGCTTCAACAAGTTCACTGTCTTCCGGCTTGAGTTCTACTACCATCGGGATTTCCGGAAACTCTTCGAAAACCTCTCGGAGGGTCGGAATTCGCACCCCCATGCCGCGGTACGGATACTCATTATCCCGGCCAATCGGTACGAAGTTATAGCCGGCATCCAGGTCTTGAAGCTCGTCTACCGTCATGTCATCGACCGGCCCACTTCCATCGGTTGTACGATCGACCGTTTCGTCATGGATAACCACCGGAACGCCGTCGGCGCTCAGAAAAATATCCATCTCCAGTACATCCACTCCCATGCTGCGGGCGCCGCGGAACGCCTCTATAGTATTCTCAGGCCAAAGATCGGCTCCGCCACGATGGGCAATCACCGCGGTTCGATCCTCCGGCATGAGCTCCACAAAGCCGGAATCGTCCGCGGGTTCAGCTATTATGCGAGCTACAAGCCACGTGAGAAAAAGCAATCCTGCGACAATACCGATTCCAATAAGCCAGCGCCGGGCGCGCGCTCGGTCAGCCATGAATCTCTCCTTCGTTAACCTGTTGTTCCCGGGAAGATCGTATGCGTTCCTTTATGTCTGTGCCGAGAAGCAGACTCAACCCCAGTCCCACGAGCGCACACACCACACTTATAACACCGCCCGGGCCACCACTCCAGCCGGGCCAGACCCCAACAAGTGAACCGAGCACGAGCCCTACAATGGCATAGTAACTCGAGGCATGAAAGTTTCGAAGCAACCACGAAATCGCCTTACTGGCAATGACGAGTCCAGCGAACATACCAACAAAGAATACTGCCAGCACCGGAAGATCCAGCGTCCTCACCGCATTGGTCATTGTCGAGTACAACCCAACCAGAAGAAGCAGAAAGCTGCCACTCAGTCCTGGTACTACCATTGCAACACTACCTGCCGCACCTCCTGCCAGCACTATGAAAACTGCAGCTCCTGAAACATCAGTAACAGGCTCAGCAGTCGCAGGCCGCTCGGCAGCCCCGATCCACACAACCAGCACAAGGGCAAGCACAAGCGGCACCAGATGACGGATGCGGAACTTCGAAGCCCCTGCCTGTTTAGCCAGGTATGGGACACTTCCGGCAATTAATCCGATGAAAAAGAACAACGTCTGCTCTTCGTAGAGCTCAAGTGCTGCGTCAACAAGGCCTGCGAAAGCAATAAACCCGCCTACCGTGCCGATGACAATCGGTGTGAGAAACGGAAGTGTACGTCGCCAGCCGGCCCGAAAGAAGTTCCCGAACGAGTATACAAGCTTGTCATATATTCCGGTGACTGCGGCCACTGTTCCGCCACTCACTCCCGGGATCACATTTGCAAGGCCAATACCCACTCCCCGCAGGATATTCAATACAACTGTCCTGCGAGTCTGTGACAAGTCAAATTTCACCAATTACCTCCGAAGCAAGCGCACTTTAACATTTGACGTGGAGCGCGGCGATAGCTACCGTAACGGAGGAGTATGAATACAGCAAAACCCGTGCCTCGGTGCATCAGTGTATCCTTCGCCGACTCAAGTGGAGCAGCCGGTGTTTATGGAGATGTAAAGACGTTTTCCGCCCTTGATTGCTATGGCACGGGGGTTATGACCGCCGTGGGGACCACAGATGCCTCCGGATTCGAGCAGAGGCAGCTCGAGCCTGGCACCGTTACCTCACAGTTTCGCAGGGCAATCCGCTACTTCGGCTGCACCGCGGTAAAGATAGGATACCTCGGCACGCCGGAAACAGCGGAGGCAATTGCCGCTGAACTCTCCGAACTTCCTGAGGGCACCCCCATAATAGTCGACCCTTCGCTCATTAACCGCCACGGCCACTGGGTGGCAAAGCGGGACACAGCGAAACTGCTTCGCGATACGCTCCTGCCTGGAGCAACTATTATAACACCCAACGTTGCCGAAGCGGAACTGCTGACCGGCCGTACACTCGAGACGGCAACCGATATGGAAGATGCCGGAAAACACGTAATGGAACTTGGTGCGAACGCAGCTCTTATAACGGGAGGCCATCGGAACGGTGCGTACAGCGACGATCTGCTCGCCTGGCGGAAGCAGGACGGAACGGGCATACAGGTTACCTGGCTGCGCGCTGCCCGGGTCGGCATCGATCGCATCGAGGGTGCCGGTTGCACGCTCACGAGTGGTATAGCCGCCGGTATAGCCCGTGGGCAGATGCTCCCGGAGGCCACCGAATCGGCCAAGATATACCTTACCGCAGCCCTGAGAGCCGGCTCCCGCTGGCATAACGAACAGGGAAGCGGACCACTTCATCACTTCTACGCGTGGTGGAACCAGAAGGAGCAGACCTCTTGAGCCGAACCCGCTGCTTCGCACAGGTTCGCCTTCTTGCCCTAAGAATTTGATCCCGATATAGTCGGAAGCCTATGCTCGATTTGAAATTCATCCGCGATAATGCAGACGCTGTGCAGGAGAATGCCCGGAACCGGAACGTGGAAGTAAATGTCCACGAGATCGTAGAACTCTACGATGAACGCAATCGGGTACTCGCAACGCTCGAAAAATTGCGTGGCCGCCGTAATGAAAACGCCCGCAACATGAAAGCAGCCGGATCATCCGAGGAGCGTCAGTCGCTCATTGAAGAAGGCAAACGACTCAAAAAGGAAATACCTGAACTCGAACAGAAACTATCTCGAATCGAGCACGATTTAAGCGCTAAAGCGGACCTCGTCCCGAACATGACCCACCCGGATGCACCGGTTGGAGACGATGACAGTGCAAACCGGGAGCTCAAACGGGTGGGCGCGCCCACAACCTTCAGCTTTGCGCCACGGGACCATGTCGAAATCGGGCAGGCTCTCGACCTTATAGACTTTGATACAGCAGCGAAAGTTTCGGGCGCCAAGTTTTACTATCTGAAAAACGAAGCAGCATTCCTCGAACTCGCGCTCAGCAGACTTGCACTCGACGTAGTTACCTCCCATGGCTTCACACCAATGGTTACCCCGGATATCGCGCGTGAAGAGGTTGTAAGCGGCATTGGATTTCAACCGAGAGGCGAGGAAAGCAACATCTATACGCTTGAGGGTGGAGAGGGCTGTCTCATAGGCACCGCCGAGATCACGCTTGGCGGGTATCATCGTGGAGATACGCTCAAGGCTGACGAGCTTCCGAAGAAGTTCACTGGGCTTTCACATTGTTTCCGCCGGGAGGCCGGCGCAGCCGGACGATTCTCGAAAGGGCTGTATCGGGTCCATCAATTTACAAAGGTAGAAATGTTTGTCTACTGCCGCCCCGAGGAAAGTGACAGGATGCTCGACGATCTCCTCGCCGTCGAGGAGGAAATCGTGGGCAAGCTGGAACTTCCCTATCGCGTTGTGGACACCTGTACCGGCGATCTCGGTGGGCCGGCGTACCGGAAGTACGACATAGAAGCTTGGATGCCCGGCCGTGGTGACGGAGGCGACTGGGGCGAAATTACGAGCACCTCCAACTGCACCGACTACCAGTCACGGCGTCTCGGAACCCGGTTTCGAGAAGGCGAAGGAAAACCTGCATTCGTTCACATGCTGAATGGGACGGCGATAGCCAACAGCAGAGCTATTGTGAGTCTGCTGGAAAACGGGCAGCAGGAAGACGGTTCGGTTCGTATACCGGAGGCACTCGCGAAGTACTGCGGATTCGACACGATCCGCCCTGAACCGTAACGGAAACACGCCGTCGCGTGGTTCGGCAGACCGTCAGCCGCGCTACAGGCCGTGCAGAATGGTGGCACACGCGAAATGTACCTGATTGCGGAAGTCGGGAGTTCACACGGTGGATCAATAGACTCGGCAAAGCGACTCCTCGACGAAATCGCGCACGCCGGATTCGACTGCGCGAAGTTTCAGTGGATAATCGCCGACGAGATACTCCACCCGAGAAGCGGCACCGTGCACCTTCCCGGTGGTCCGGTGGCTCTATACGATCGATTTCGTACTCTCGAGCGTGCTCCCGAGTTCTATGCCCAACTGAAACATCTTTGCGAAGAGCGTAGCATCACGTTTCTGTGTACAGTGTTCGGTCCTGAAAGCCTTCGAATGCTGCTGGAGCTCGACGTACAGGCGATTAAGATTGCTTCACCTGAACTGAACTATACATCTCTGCTTCGACTCGCTGCCGAGGCATCTACCTCCCTGTTCGTTTCCACCGGTGTGAGCACCCTGTTCGATATCGCGGAAGCTGCCGCTGTTCTCGAGCCGGCCAAGGCACTTACATTCCTGCATTGCGTCACGAGCTATCCAACGCCCGAGGAGGACTATAACCTGGGAGTTCTACAGCCTCTATCGACGGTCACCGGCCGCCGCTGGGGTGTCAGCGACCATACAACCGACGCGCTTGCGGTCCCACTTGTATCGGCAGCGCTCGGCGCGGAAGCACTCGAAAAACACGTTACCCTCAGCCCGGCGGGCGAAGGCCTCGACGATCCGATTGCTCTGGCACCGGAGGATTTCAGATTGATGGTATCCGCCGTTCGCGACCTTACCGGGGGCGATTCATCTGTGGACCGGCACGATTCATCCACAGAGCGGGTGCATGCATCGGCGGAGCAGGAGTATGCGCGCACGAGAAGTCAGCATGTATCGCACAATCGCGGTGAGATGCTCGCTGCAGCAGAGGACAGACTCGGGAGAGAGCGGGTCAGGTCAATACTCGGAGACGGCGTGAAGCGGCTGGCGGAGGCTGAACGCGGGAATTACGGACGTACGAACAGGTCAATCCATGCCAGAACGGGTATTCCGGAAGGCGCAGAAATAACCGGTGATACGATCTGCATTGTACGCACAGAACGGGAACTTGCTCCGGGACTTCATCCGCGGTACGAGGACCTCGTGATCGGCTCTAAGGCACGAAGGAGCATTGAAGCCGGAGAAGGAATAGGCTGGGAGGCAATAATTTCATAAGCTGAGAAGGAATAGGCTGGGAGGCAATAATTTCATAGGCGGAGATGAAGCTGCAGCCGCTGTGTACATTCCGCTGCAGCCGCTACCCATGGACCGGCTCAACGGCAGCGACAACGCACGGACCCACTTCCACAACGCAAACAGCGGTATTGGGCCGATAGTGAGCCACGCATGGTAGCCCGTCGTCGCCCGAGCGAGGCAGTGCCTCGAACGTCCAGGCGACGACGGCTGTCTCGTCGTCCTATGCGCCGGCTTCTTCGGCAACAAAACGCCGAAGCACGGTATGGAGAATTCCACCGTTTCTCACATAGTCGATTTCTACCGGGCTGTCTATCCGGACAATGGTATTGAACTCCGTCATTTCCCCCGATTCCCTGCGCGCTGTCACGCGGATGGTGTCTTTCGGCTGCACGTCGTCGGAGATGTGAATGGTGTAATGTTCGCTTCCATCAAGTCCGAGGCTCTCGGCATTCTCGCCGTTCGTGAACTGAAGTGGAACAATACCCATGCCGACAAGATTCGAACGATGGATACGTTCAAAGCTTTCCGCAATAACCGCCTTTATGCCGAGAAGGTGCGCGCCCTTGGCGGCCCAGTCACGGCTTGAACCCATTCCGTAATCTTTACCGGCAAGCACTATCGTCGGCGTACCTTCAGAAATGTAGCGTCGGCTCGCGTCATAAATATCGGTCACCTCGCCGCTGGGGAAATGCGTCGTCCAGCTTCCCTCGGTCCCGGGCGCCAGCTCGTTGCGCAAGCGGATATTCGCGAACGTTCCCCGGGTCATGACACGGTCGTTGCCTCGCCGGCTTCCGTAGCTGTTAAAGTCCCGAATGGAAACTCCCTGCTCCTGCAGATAGCGACCTGCGGGGCTGTTCGGGTCGATCGCACCGGCAGGACTGATGTGGTCGGTTGTAATGGAATCGCCGACTTTCACAAGCACCCGCGCGTCCTCGATCGGTGCGATAGGCTCAACCTCGAGCGTCATATCCTTAAAGAACGGTGGTTCCTGAATGTAGGTCGAGTTTTCGTCCCACGGGTACAGCGCGCTGTCTGTCATTTCAATTGAATTCCATGTGGAATTGCTCGTTTCGAGACCGGAGTAACTTTCAATAAATGCTTCACGGTCGAGCGCCTGCTTCACGTAGTCTTCAAGCTCTTCGGTGCTCGGCCAGATGTCCGACAGATAGACAGGATTACCCTGCGAGTCGGTGCCCATAGGCTCGGTTCGTAGGTCAATCCCGACATTGCCCGCAAGGGCATACGCAACAACCAGCGGCGGACTCATAAGATAGTTCGCCTTCGTGTGCGGATTTATGCGCCCCTCGAAGTTGCGGTTACCGCTGAGACAGCCGGCGAGTACCAGATCGTGCTGTTCGACTGCGTCGCTGACGGGCTTCGGAAGCGGCCCGGAGTTACCGATACACGTCGTGCACCCATATCCGACAAGATAGAAGCCGACCTTTTCGAGGTAGCTCATGAGGCCGGTGCGCTGAAGGTACTCGGTGACAACCATGGAACCGGGTGCGAAGCTCGTTTTTACCCACGGCTTTGGTGCAAGGCCTGCTTCAATAGCCTTCTTCGCGAGCAGGCCCGCGCCGAGCAGCACGCTCGGATTGGAAGTGTTCGTGCAGCTCGTTATGGCAGCGATAGCCACGTCACCGTGCTGAAGCGTCACGGTCTCACCTGAGTCGAGTGTAACTTCGGCGGTGCGCTCGAGCTCGCCGTTATTCATACCGTAGCCCTGCGGACCGACCGGCGCGGTGAGCGCATTATAGAAAGATTCTTTCACCTCCGGCAGTGCGATACGATCCTGCGGGCGCTTCGGACCGGCGATACTCGGCTCCACCGTCGAGAGATCAAGCTCGAGGGTTACCTCGTACTCCGGGTCCTGCGTTTCATCCGTCCGAAAGATCCCCTGGGCCTTCGCATATCGCTCAACAAGATCAATAAGGTCGGTCGGACGGCCGGTGGAATACATGTAGTCAAGACTCTGCTGGTCAATGGGGAAATACCCGCAGGTCGCACCGTACTCAGGAGCCATGTTACTTATTGTCGCCCGGTCGGGCACCGTCATTCCCGAAAGGCCCGGACCGAAGAACTCGACAAACTTGCCGACAACTCCATGCTTCCGCAGCATTTCGGTAATCCGGAGTACTAGGTCTGTTGCGGTTATGCCGCTTCTCATTGTCCCGGTGAGCTTCACGCCGACAACACTGGGTGCGAGCATAAAAATGGGCTGCCCGAGCATTGCCGCTTCCGCCTCGATACCGCCGACACCCCAGCCGAGGATGCCGAGACCGTTGATCATTGGCGTATGGCTGTCGGTACCAACGAGCGAATCCGGAAACGCCAGGCGCTTACCATCAACCTCCTGAACCTGCACCCCTCGGCCGAGGTATTCCAGGTTCACCTGATGACAGATACCGCTCGCCGGCGGAACAACACTGAAGTTCTCGAAGGCTCCCTGGCCCCATCGAAGAAACTCGTAGCGCTCGCGATTCCGTTCGAACTCCACTTCCGCGTTCTTTCGAAGCGCATCGCTCGAGTTGAAATAGTCCACCTGGACGGAATGGTCGATTACAAGGTCGACAGCCTGCTTCGGGTTAATCCGCGAGGGATCCCCGCCGAGTCGCGCCATGGCGCTGCGCATGGCAGCAAGATCGACAACGCAGGGCACGCCGGTGAAGTCCTGAAGAAGCACCCGTGCCGGTTTAAAAGGAACTTCAATCGCGTCGACATTTGCCGGCCGGTATTCGGCGAGCTGCTCGACGTGATCGGCGGTTACCTCACGGCCGTTCTCGTGTCTGAGAACACTTTCGAAGAGAATCTTCGTGCTCACAGGCCAGCGCTTTATGTGCTCTTTCGCCTGCGTCTCGGCGAATGTATTAATGTCATAGTAAGTTACATCTCCACTGTCGGTGGAAATCGTTCTGGTAACTCCGAATGTATCCGAAATGCTGTTCAAGACTGCTCACTCCTCGCGATCACTTAATTGTCGGTCGTCGACCGCCTTGCCTTCTGTCAGCGGTCTGCGGCACAATCAAGTGCGTGCTACACTTTTCCTGCATAGTGTACTGACTACATACATGTAGGCGTTTGTGGCAGTATGCCCGCAGTCCTTCGGTATGTCAAAGGTTGTGGAAACCGGACAGTTTGTACACACGCTTTTCGGGAGATAAGATCGATTGCCTGTACGCAGGCGTTTCAGGAGACAGAAATGAGCAATACACAGAAGACACAAGGACAAGCCGAGACACACGCCGACGTTATGCGGCTGTACCGCACAATGGTAACGGCTCGCGAAATGGACCTGCTCGAACAGGACTTTACAGGCCGTGGCGAGGCCTTTTTTCACGTTTCCGGAGCCGGTCACGAGGGGGCCGCATCGCTCGCTGATTTTCTCATACCCGAGGACTATCTGCACGTCCATTATCGCGACAAAGCACTTATGCTCGCCCGCGGGATCAGTCCGGAAATGTTTTTCATGTCTTTGTTCAACAAACACGGCAGTCACAGTCGTGGCCGCCAGATGAACGCGCACATGAGTGCTCCCGAGCTTAACATCCTCAGCCTCGTCGGGCCGGTCGGGAACAGTGCGTTGCAGTCCGCAGGTGTAGCGGAAGAAATCAGAAACCACGAGGCCTCTCCTATTGTACTCTGCGGTCTCGGTGACGGCATGACCCAGCAGGGAGAAGTCCTTGAGGCTATCGGACACGCGGTTCGCGCTACGCTGCCCGTGCTTTTTTTCGTCCAGGACAATGCGTTTGCCATCTCCCAGAGGACATCCGGTAATACGTTCTACGATACACCTGACGGGCCGGCAGAGCAGTTCTACGGGATTCCCATAGAGCGGGTAGATGGACGCCACCCCCTCAAGGCGCGCGAGGAATTCGGCAGAGTCGTAGCCCGGATGCGCGAGAACCGGCGTCCCGCTATCATCGTTTTTCAGGTAGACAGGCTGCATAACCACACAAACGCCGACGATCAGCGCATGTACCGAACCCCGGAAGAAATTAAGGCGGTTGCAGAAACCGGCGATCCAATCCGGAACCTCCAGACCGAGCTTGTCAACGAAGGTCACAGCGCAACCGACCTTGCCTCGATTGCCGAGGAAATCCGCGAGGAGCTTGCATCCGTGGCACAGCGCGTACAACGCAGCGCCGAGCCCGAGCCGGTATTTACCGCAAAAGCACCGGTTCCTGCCGAGTTGGAGGATCCTGAGCGAGAATACACAGGAGATCCGTCGAGCGAAGAGGTGTATACAATGCTCGAGGCGATCAGAGCGGTTCTCGACGAGCGCCTCGGCAGCGATGAGCGAATTACCCTCTTCGGGGAGGATATAGAAGATCCGAAGGGCGATGTATTCGGCATTACCAAAGGACTCACAACAAAGTATGACGGACGCGTCAAAAACAGCCCCCTTGCCGAAGCGAGTATTGTCGGCATTTCGGCCGGCCGGGCACTCGCCGGAGGAAAACCGGTTGCGTTTCTCCAGTTCGCCGATTTTCTTCCGATCGCGTATAATCAGATATGGGCTGAACTCGGAAGCATGTGGTGGAGAACCGACGGCGGCTGGAAGACACCGGTCATTGTCATGATTACATGCGGCGGTTACAAACCCGGGCTCGGCCCGTTTCACGCCTCGAGCCTCGACGGGCTCGCGGTGCACACCCCCGGCGTCGACGTCATGATGCCGGCGACCGCCGGCGATGCAGCGGGAATGCTGAACGCGGCATTCGAAAGCGATCGCCCCACCCTCTTTTTCTATCCAAAGAACTGTCTCAACAATCGTGACGCTGTTACCAGCCGCGATGTTTCCAGCCAGCTGGCACCGATCGGTCGTGCCCGATATGTGCGCCGGGGACGGGATATAACCCTTGTGGGATACGGCAATACCGTCGCCCACTGCGTCAGCGCGGCAGAAGCACTGGAGAACGCCGGGTTCGAACCTGAGGTGATAGACCTTCGCTGGCTTTCGCCCTGGGACGAAGCGCTTGTGACCGAAAGTGCAGAAAAGACGGGGCGTCTTGTGGTTGTTCACGAAGACAACCATACGGCAGGCCTCGGGGCGGAAATCGTCTCGACGGTATCCGAGCGGACTCGTCGACCGATCGCGGCAAGACGAGTTACACGCGCGGATACCTTCGTTCCCTGCAACTTCGCAAACCAGCTCGAGGTCCTTCCAGGTTACAAGCGAACCCTTGAAACGGCTGTAGAGCTGTTCGGTGGGAGCGTCACCTGGAAGAAAGCGGACGAAGCTGAAGCAGGCACATATATGGTTGAAGCCATAGGCTCGAGCCCTTCGGACGAAAGTGTCACCGTGGTGGAATGGCGCGTGTCGCCGGGAGACATCATCGAATCAGGCCAGCTCGTCGCGGACCTGGAAGCGGATAAGGCATCCGTCGAGCTGCGCAGTCCGGTGGGCGGTACTGTCGAGGAACTGATCGAGGAAGAAGGCACAATGGTGAAAGTCGGCAGTCCCATTATGAAGGTAAGAACCGCTGCTCCGGCCACAGCCGCCGATAGCGAAGGTGCTGAGGAAGAGCGAGCCCATCTGAAGCCGGTAACACGCGAGGAGCCCGGTGAGCCGATAATCGAAGGCGCTGCACGTTCATGGTTTCCCGAAATTGCTGCGTCACGAGTGCAGTCCGAACCTGGTGCAGCCGGCCCGGTGAAAGCCGAAGCGGGGACCGATCCGACGTCCATGCCCTGGCACGAGCGGGTAACGGTTACCATTGCCGGGGTCCGTGCGGTTGCCGGAAGCAGGAAGGTTACCAACGAGGAGATTTCGAAAAGCTGTCCGGACTGGACTCCCGAAGATATTGTCAAACGCACCGGTATACAGACACGACAGTGGCTTGCAGACGATGAAACCGCCGTTGATCTCGCCGAACGCGCCGCACGGGCGGTTCTACAGGACACCGGCGTAACGATAGATGATATTTCGCTCATAATCTGCGCAACCGAGACGCCGGAACAGAACACTCCCGCGGTTGCAACGCTGGTACAGCACCGTCTTGCCGGCGGCAGGGAAGATGTGCTGCCTCAGGCATACGATCTGAACGCCGCATGCTCAGGGTACCTGTACGCGCTTCAGGCCGCGCATGATTATCTGCAGGTACGTCCGAACCATCGGGTACTCGTTATCACAGCCGAGAACCTGTCGCGACGCACCGACAAGAGTGATCCGGCCACCGCTCCCATATTCGGGGATGCCGCAAGCGCCACCCTGCTTGCGGCAACTGCCGAGCGCGCACCGTCGTATGACAAGCAGGCATCGGTGGATCTGGACTCTCTCGCGGAGCTGACCGGTGTCCCGGCTCACGCGGTTCTGAAACGCCCCTCCTGCGCTGCCAAAGGGGAAGACGGAAGTGCGCTTCGCGTGCCGGCCGCCCCCGACGATCCGATCTATATGGACGGGCCAAAGGTCTTTCAGGAAGCGGTCCGCGGGATGATGAAAAGTCTTCGCGATGCGTGTGAGGATGCAGGTATTACTCCCGAAGACCTGGAACTCGTGGTACCACATCAGGCCAACCAGCGCATCATTAATGCCGTCAGGCAACGCATGCGGGTGTCGGCAGATCGGATGTATTCGAACATTGCCGGGTATGGAAACACCTCTTCCACCACAATTCCACTTTGTCTCGAAGAGATATTCTCCACGGGCACGGATGCACGGAAGCTGGGACTGGTCGCCTTCGGCGGCGGATACACATTCGCCGGTGCGGTCCTGGAGACCACCGCGCGAGCGTAGGCGCGTTACCGAAGACCACCGCGCGGGCGGAAGCCCGTTCACTCAGCGGAACGGCCTTCCTCACGAAATTTTTCGACAAGTGTCCGGTGTTCTCGAAGGGCTTCCTCCCCGGAGGATGTCAGGGCATACACACCGGGCTCGACTCGAACAAACCAGCCATAGTAGTTCTTCTGGACAATTGCGGGGGCCTTCGCTACACCCGTGTTTTCCTTGAGGCGTTTCGGACTGGCGGTTCCAAGTCCGGATAGCGCCCAGGCTACTTTCAGAGCCTGTTCACGGTACGCCGTCATTCTCGGCCCCGCCTTTGATCCGCCCAGATTCCCATCTGATCTTCGGGCCCCGATCTCCCGAAGTAATAAAGCCCGGCCCGAACGACGGCGCTTCGGACGATACGGTTCCGGGTGAAATAGAACCTCGACACCGCCGTATTCGGTAACAGTAAGCAAGCCAACCTCGATCCTGCGGACAAGCCGCTGCTGCTGGAGTCTCCGCGACCGGCGACGGGCAAATGCAGCGTCGGGAACGGCAATATATACGAGATCGGCTGCCCGCTGGCGCTCTACCGCCTGCTCGAGAAGGCGAAGCTCAAGCCTCGTTTTCAGTTCTACCGCAACCACGCGACCATCCCGTTCCGCTGCCAGATCACACGCCCCGACCTCTCCGCGGACACGGAATCCGCGTGCCTCGAAGAACGCTTTAATGGGGGGATACAGCGTTGTTTCGTTCACTGCATACGTTCCTGTTGTCGAGTATCCGGTTCTGTTTCGAGGTGAACGTGCGGAATATCCGGATTTTCGGTAAAGGGATGAAAAATGTGATAGAAGGCGGCAGGAACAAGGAACGTCAGCGCGGCGGGAACAACCTCCATGGTGAGCGCAGGAGGCTCGCCGCCGGCCCCGGGCTCCGCGCGCAGCAACTCTCCGTCAATGTGATAATCGAACGCACGATCTCCTCCAATGCGCGCTTCACGGACCTGGTAGCGCTCGATGACCGGTTTACGGGCACGGGACAACCTTCGGTTTATCATACTGTGGCGTCCAGTCCAGAGGTATGCGAGGTTGCGGAACACTTCAACCCGCGAACTGAAGTCGTAGAGGTACACATCGATGTTTCCATCGTTACAGATCACATCGGGACACACGCGGAAAAGCTTGCCATAGTACGGTCTCGTCCCTACCTCGATCATAAGGGGACTTCGACGCATCCTCAGACTTCCGATCGGAAAGGCAGCGTTAACTCGCGGCCCGTGAAATGCATACATCCCGTCCAGCAACTCGATATCCCATGCAGAACGATTCTCTTTGAGATTGCCGGCAAAAAACCGTGAAAGCCCCGCGAAAACATAGCGGACAACACCGCTGCGTGTGACGCCGGGACCACTTTCTCCCGTGTGGGTCCGCCGCTCGCGACGCTCCAGCACCTCCGCGTCGAAGCCCAGTCCGACAAGCTGACCATATCGAACCGTTACCGCGTCACTGACGCGAATTAGGTCCACCGAAATCGTGTATCTGTTTCGGGTGCTTCTCGCATATGTCGCCAGTTGAGCACTTAGTCTATAGGGAACTTCGTAGCTATCCTGAATGCCGTTTCCGGTTCCCCCTCGAAGAAATCCCACGGCCTTCGCGTCCTGCATTCCCGAGCTGCTTAACGCGGGGTACAACACGTTTATCGCATCATGAGCAGTGCCGTCTCCTCCCCATACAAGCAGATTCCGGTATGGGCCATCGACGAAGGTCCGCGCACACTCTCGAAAATGCTCTTTACTTCTGGTGACGATCAGATCGACCCCTGACGCACCTCTCAGCCGCCGTTCGAGAGCGCGTACCATTTTCGGGAATCTGGTAGGATTGATGAGAATAAGGCACGAATCGAAGCGTAGCGACATGGCGCTACATTACTATGGGCCACTGTTCTGCTTCAATGTTGACTCAGGGCTTCGGCACGGATAGCTTAGCCGGCTATGCACGGCATTCGTTCCAGGCGCGTGATAATTCCACTCGTATTTCTGATCATGATGCTCTTCGGCGGCCTCGACGGATTGCGCGGTGTGAGCATCCCGGCTGTCCGGGCCGATCTTTCGGTCAGTTATAATGTACTTGGGCTCACGCTGTTCGGCTCTACGCTCGCATTTATCGCAGCAATATACGCGGCAGGAGCTGTCGCACGAAACCGGGGCTTGAAAACAGTTCTCGTGCTCGGCCTCCTTCTTACTGCTGTCAGTCACACCGTAGCACCCTTCGCGGTCCATATTGCTGTCTACGCAGTCATGCTTACTGTGCTCCAGTTCGGTGGTGGCTGGCTCGAGGTAGGCCTGAACGCGGTGGGAGCGGAGGTGTTCACCCGCCGCGCCGCGGTTGGTATGAGTCTGTTACACCTCTTCTTCGGCCTCGGTTCTACCGTTTTCAGTCGGCTCGGTGGTGGCCTTATAGAGTCATCGACCGGGTGGCGTGGTGCATACTTCGGCGCACTCGTTGTTACTGTGCCGCTGCTGTTATGGACGCTGGTATCCAGCTTTCCGAGGCACGGCGTCGATGAAGATAACGGCGATGAAGACAGAATCGATAAAGACAACGCCAATAACGGCAGCGCCGAGGACGACAGCATCGTTAAAGACAGCCACGGCGCTGTTTCCGGACAACCTCACATCTTGCGGGAACTCAAAGATCCGTTTGTACGCTGGATTGCACTGCTGCTTGGAGCGGTGATCATGGTCGAAATCGGAATAGGGAGCTGGCTTGCAAATTTCCTTGTAACGCAAGCCGGATTCGGTGAGGCAACTGCCGGAACATGGCTGGCGCTGTTCTGGGCCTTGTTCACGCTCGGACGACTTATCTGTCCATTCTTCGCCGAGCACTTTGGATATAAACGCACAGTCGCACTTTTCAGTATTGCAATCATGGCCGCCTTCGCGGCCGGCATTACGATGCCCTCAATCCCGGTATTTCTGAGCCTGACCGGCCTGTTTGTAAGCATTATGTATCCGACGGTTATGGCAATCCTAATGGCCCGCTATCCCGGTCGCGCCGGAAGGCTGATGAGCCCCGTGCTCATTGTCGCCGTGAGTCTGGCTAATCTGAGCAACTGGGTATTTGCAGCGATGCACGATGTACTTGGCGAGTACTGGGGATTCGCGGCAATCGGACTTACACCGCTGCTTATACTTGGAGCTCTGTATGCGGTTGCAGTGAGCGCACGGACACCTGCTCAGTCGTTTTCGTCATCCTCAAGATCCGATTCATCCGGTTGAGACCGGTCGGATTCATCGAACGCTACATCTTCGACGTCTTCAGATTCCTCAGCGCTGTCCTGCCGCCGTTCGGAACTGCCGGCAGTGCGCTCGGATTCACGGCTCTGTTCGTTCAAGCCTTCGAAAAACTTCCCCATTTGCGCAAGCCCGTCACGCAGTCCGGTCTCTGCGGCAGTCATGAAGCTTCGAACGGTTTCTGAGGCATCCCCGGAGCGAAAGTTTTCAGCGGCGTCTTCGAGATTCTGCCGGACCTGGTTCACGGTATCCTCAAGCCCTTCGCTGACACCTTTTCGTCCGGACGCGACGTCGTTAATGTTTTTGATTCCCTGATACATATCGGTAGCAAGGTCGCCACGGTTGTGCACGAGCCGTACCTGTTCTCGATACAGGGAGCTCAACCCCGGAATATCCCGAAAAATCCATGCAAGGAGGCTCCGCAGATAAATGGCTCTCTCGCGCTCCTCTCTGCGCGTACAGCGGCTCAAATCATCGACAATTCGCGTTACAATCTGTCCTGCCATTTCGGTTCGATCGAGATCCGGGAGACCCGACTGCTTCACCGCCATATACGCGGCGACGAAGTTCTGGTCATCAATCATCTGTTCGACTCGTTCTTTCAGCTGCTCACGGGACGTACTCATAGTACCTCCCAAGGTATCCTTACAGCCGAGACATTGGCAAGCAACCGCTTCGGAAACCGCGCCCGCGTTGACCCTGACCTGCCGGCACTGCCCGCGTTGACCCTGACCTGCCGGC
>CAZMEV010000069.1:15248-16704 GCA_964565375.1 uncultured Spirochaetaceae bacterium | reverse complement strand
TAAGAACGCGCATAAGAACGCGCATAGGGGCGAGTTGTGTGGGGTCAGGCGGGCTTATCCTGGAGGGCCCATGCCTTGACGTTGTGAGCGAGCTCGCGGGCTCGCTCCTGTATCAGGGCAATGTCCTCGTCGGTGGGGCGGCCCTTGAACTCAACCGGCTCGACCCAGTCCCAGTGCATCTTGAGCCGGTCGTGCATCTCCATGAGTTCCTTCTGTGCGCCACCGGACCAACCATACGAGCCGAAGCGGAACGCCTTGCGGTTAATCATGCGTTTCTTGCCGATTTCGTCGAGCACCGCAGCCATGGGCGGGAACATTTTGTACTCGTAGGTCGGCATGGCGAGCATAACGCCGGAGCTCTGGAAGACGCTGTCGAGCACGAAGCTCATGTCGGTTTCCGGTACCCGGTGCACTCTGGTGGGAACTCCTGCCTTTTCTATGGCGTCCACGGCGGGGCCGACAGCCTGCTCGGTCATGCCGTACATGCTTCCCCACAGCACCGTGACCTCCGGCCGTGCAGGCCCTTTGGCATACCCTGCAAGGCGCACATATGAGCGAACGACTCGCCCCGGATCTTTGCGCCACACGATGCCGTGGCCGGGAGCAATAATCTTGATGTCGAGCGGTCCGAGCTTTTCGATCGCCTTCTGGACCGGCTTGCAGAACGCGGCAACAATATTCGCATAGTAGCGCTCCATTTCGCGCTCAAAGAACTCAATGTGCTCCTCGGTGAGCGTATCGTCGTAAGGAGCGTCATCGCTGACCGCACCGAAGCTTCCGAACGCGTCGCATGGGAAAAGCGTATGCGACTTGGTGTCATAGGTAGCCATTGTCTCGGGCCAGTGCACGTTCGGAATCTCCTCGAACGCGAGCACACGACCGTTTCCGAGGTCGAGCGTATCGCCGGATTTTACCGTCTGTATGTCCTCGGTAATGTCATAGAAGGCCTCGAGAAGGGCTTTTGCCTTTTCCGTACAGATAATGGTATAGCCACTTCCACGAAGCTCACGGAACGAGCGAAGCCACCCGGAGTGGTCCGGCTCCATGTGGTTTACGATAACGTACTCGATGTCCTCGAGTTTCACGTTCATCTGGTCGAGTTGTTCGTACAGCGTTTCGGGCACGCCGTCCCAGTCACATACCCCGTCAATGAGCGCCGCCTTGTCGCCCTTTACAAGGTAAGAGTTCATTGCCACCCCGTTCGGGATCTGCCACATGCCCTCGAACAGAATGTTGGAGACGTTTGCCGACAGGCGAAACACGCCGTCGGTCACTTCGGTCGTTCGCATAGAGTTTCCTCCGGATTATACTCTTTGTTTATCGATAATTTTTATGGTATTCCGTCCATTATCCGTTACGCAAGATCGTGTTCCCCGCCCGGCGGGGATTTTTTTTCTTTTTATAGGTCGATGGTTTCCCCATGCCACCGCCGTACAACGCATAGGAATGCGCGTGG
>CAZMEV010000069.1:6883-15148 GCA_964565375.1 uncultured Spirochaetaceae bacterium | reverse complement strand
TGGTTTCCCCATGCCACCGCCGTACAACGCATAGGAATGCGCGTGGCGGAGCTTGGGGCTCTCGATTTGTAATCGAAAGCTCCGCGGGAGCGCATAGGAATGCGCGTGGGGAAGCTGTCTGCTTTTAATTGGCAATTGAAAGCTTCCCGGGAGCGCATAGGAATGCGCGTGGGCGGAGCTTGCTGCGTTCGCGGTGGCACATCTGTCCGAAAGCGATACAATTTACGGTGTAATGGTGCGTTCCAACGTTCTTCTGCCGGCGGGTGCGGGTGGTACCCGGAAGTGGCTTGCGTTCACCACCTGTTTTATTCTCGGGATGGCTGTTTCGCTTTCCGCCGATACGCTTTCGGAGGTTCGCGATGCGAGGCGGGTGCATGCGGTGGATATTCGCGTATTCGACGGCGAGCTTACCATTGTGGGAAGTGATACGGATGAGCTTCGTGTCGAAGGTGAGGTTACGGGTAACGACGGCTATATAGACGTAGAGGCTGCTCGCGGCGGTTACCGTATCACGGTGCGACGGCGCGACCGGCCGGGAACCCCGAGCTCGGATCTCACGGTTACGCTGCCGGCGCGAACTCATCTGCATCTTGAATCCGGTAACGCGGATGTCAGCATGAGCGGGCTCGAAGGAAGGGTGAGCGTGAAGGGCAGGCGTGGGGACATCGATCTGGAATATGGCGGGAGTCGTGAGGTCGATGTGTATACCACGTCCGGCGGGATAGCCATTGCGGCGGATACGCTGCACAACGTGCGCGCGCGCAGCGCGGATGGGGCGATTTCGGTTACGGCCGGGGGTGCAGGTGCGGTGAAACTGCGCAGTACCGGAGGCGATATCGACCTGTCTGTGGATCGGTTCAGGCGTGGAAACATCGACCTCAGAAATACATCCGGAACAACCCGGCTTACCCTCGGTGGGCGGTCGGCGGCATGGATTCATATGCCGAGGCGGGGCGCGGAGGTGAGTCCGTCGCCGGATCAGGCCGAAGGCGCGGGGTTCGGGGCGGTAGAGGAACGTGCGCGACTGGCCTATCGGGTCGGGGGCGGGTTCGGCGAGGTCTACATAAGCAGTACCGGTGGCAATATAGAACTCGCGATCGACTAGTTTCGTGAAAGTGTTACCCGATAAGGGGATTTCCTGGCTTGACCCCTGCTGAGAGTGGTGTAGCCTTTCGTTATGGAACTTAATCTTCTCGGAAATACGGGTGTGAAAGTCTCTGAGCTGTGTCTCGGGACAATGACCTTCGGGCGTGAGGCCACGGAGAAAGAAAGTCGGAACGTGCTCGATGCGTTCGTGGAGGCCGGAGGAAACTTCATAGATACTGCCGACGTGTACTCGCTGGGGACGTCGGAAGAGATTGTAGGTCGATGGCTTACCGGCAAGCGTCGCGAGGACTACATTGTCGCGACAAAGGTGCGTTTTCCGATGGGAGACGGGCCGAACGATATCGGCCTCAGCAGAAAACATATTATGGACGGAGTGGAGGCGAGCCTGCGCAGGCTCGGAACCGACTACATCGACCTCTATCAGGTGCATGCCTGGGATCCGCTTACGCCGCTCGACCAGACACTCGGTGCGCTCGATGATCTCGTACGCCAGGGGAAAGTCCGTTATATCGGCGCGAGTAACTTCAAAGGCTGGCAGCTGCAGAAGGCGCTCGACCTGTCGGATGCCATGGGCCTTGAGCGCTTCGTGTGTCTGCAGCCGCAGTACAACCTGCTCAGCCGTGCGACCGAGTACGAGGTGCTCGATGTGTGCGAGCACGAGGGGCTCGGAGTAATTCCCTGGAGTCCGCTTCGCGGCGGCTGGCTCAGCGGAAAGTTCAAACGGGGAATGAGTGAACCGCCGGCCGGAACCAGGATTGAAATCGCGGAGCAGGAAGGTTGGGCCGAGTCGTGGTCGGCCTATAACAACGAGTTCACCTGGGAAGTAATCGACGCGCTTCACGAGGTTGCAGGCCAGACTGGCCGCACTCCGGCGCAGGTGGCGATTAACTGGCTGCTGTGCAATCCGGTGGTTACCGCACCGATTATCGGCGCGCGAAATATGAGCCAGCTTACCGACAACCTCGACGCAGCCGGATGGCGACTGGAGCGGGAGCAGCTTGAACGGCTCGGGCGCGCAAGCACAATGGCGGTGAGCTATCCATACGACGCGAGCGGGAACTGGCAGCGAAGTCGGTCGTAAGTACCGGCGCCTCTGTGTCGCCTCTGTGTCGTCGCAGTAGGGGGTGTTCCCTGCCGTGCGGGCAGGGAATATCCCGGGTCGTGTGAACACACGTATTTTATCTGCGGGATTTACCGTACGAATTTCACAAAAATTTCGTCCCCACCGGGCTGTCAGTCTCGACAGTGAGTTCCTGCTTTGCTATAAACCAAGGTAGATAGAGTTGTATCGATATACATATATCGATATGGAGGTACTATTATATGGCGCAGAACACCGGCCTCGTCTGGAGCTTGCCTCCGCATCTTCCGGGCGACGGCGACACAACACTCAAAGTAATGACCGATGTCCTGATCGCCCTTGCACCGGCGACGATCGCAGGCATTGTCTTTTTCGGTGCATATTCGGCGGCGGTTGTCGTTGTTTCAATGCTCGTCGCCGCAGTCGTGGAGGCGTTGTATCTTCGCAAGGGGTTAACGCCGCGCGCACTTATCGGCGATGGAAGCCCGTTGGTGGCGGGATTGCTTTTCGCGCTCGTCGTTCCGCCGGGCCTGTCGCTGCCGCTGGTTGCCCTCGGCGCTGCTGTGGCGATGCTCGTGGGTAAGCATCTGTTCGGTGGAATCGGCCGGAATATTTTTAACCCGGCGCTTATAGGGCGTGCGTTCATTTTTGCGATCTGGCCGCGGGAGATGGCGACCTGGGTCGCTCCGCTGGATGCTACCTCCTCGGCGACGGTGCTCGGCGGTGGAGAATGGTCGTATCTCGATATGTTCCTCGGAACGATTCCGGGCTCACTTGGTGAGACGTCCGCGCTGCTGCTTCTCATAGGTGCGGTATACCTCTTTTATCGCAACCGTATCGGGTGGCGTATTCCGACCATGTTTATCGGTTCGGTAGTAATCCTCGCTCCGATATTCGGCTCGTCGATTCTCTACCATCTGCTCAGCGGTGGACTCATTATCGGCGCCTTCTATATGGCCACGGATATGACGACATCGCCGGTGACCTACAAAGGGCAGATTATTTTCGGTCTCGGCTGTGGTATTGCAACGATCGTAATACGCGAACTTGCCGGGCTTCCGGAGGGCGTTATGTACGCTATTCTTCTTATGAACGCGCTCACGCCGATACTCGACCGCTTCTTCCGAAGCAGGACACTCGGGGAGGCATAAGGTATGACACAGAAAATTCTTTCGACGGTTGTTGCAGCGGTCATCTTTGTCGCAGGATTCGCCGCGATTGTGGCGGTAAGTGAGCCGGACGAAGCGCTTCCCGGTGATGCTGTTACCGACGAGGCGCTTCTCGAGGCGCTTGCCGAGATATTCCCCGACGCTGCTGAGTTTACCGAGTTCGCCGATGCGGACGACGTATTTGTTGCGCTCGACGGCGAGATGGAACCAGTGGGATATGCTGCGTATGGTGAAGGTGAAGGTTACGGTGGAACGATGCAGGTTCTTACCGGAGTCGGCCTCGACGGAGTTATATCCGGCGCGGTCCTGATGGAACACTCCGAGACGGCGGGGTTTGTAGATGATGTGACGGACCCTGAGTTTCGCGCCCAGTTTGTCGGTAAAAGCGCAGCGGATACGATTTCCCTTGGTGATGATATCGACGGGGTCAGCGGCGCCACGGGTTCCGCCGAAGGATTCACCGCCGGCGTTCGCAACGCGGTCGACCGTCTGGCGGACTTAGACGATATCGCCGCTCCTGACGACGATGGTGCAGATGAGATCGCTGCGCTCGTATACGAGATAGTAGATGAGGCCGATGATATTGCACCGCACGATGACCTCGACGATGTGTGGATTGTAACGGCCGATGGGCAGACTGTCGGATACGCGGCGTTCGGCATTGGCGAAGGGTACGGCGGCGATATGCAGGTACTTGTTGTGGCCGATACCGACGGTGTCATTCTGGGAAGCGATCTGCTCGAGCACTCGGAGACTGCCGGGTTTGTCGATGACGTAACCGACCCCGCGTTCCGTGAACGCTTTGTCGGAAGAACGGGAGATGACCCGATTGAAATTGATAATGATATCGATGGTGTGAGCGGTGCGACCGGCTCCGCAACCGGCTATGCCGCCGGTGTTCGAGCGGCGCTCGAAGCAATAACGGAGGCTCGCTGATATGGATGCGAATGCAACACGATTTCCTGACTGGAAGGATCGGACGTGGATTTATCTCGGGCTCGCGCCGGCGATCGGGGCAACGGTAACAGCTTCGGCTGCGCTTCTGACGGCGGTTGCCACTGTGGCGCTTGTTGCCGTCGTCGGAGCGCTGGTGCTCGTTCTGAAGCCGGTCCTTACAAAGGCCGGTGCTCTGGCAACCGTGGTGTTTGCCGGAGTCTCTCTCATAGTGATTGCCGGTGAGCTTCTGGCCACTGCGGCCGCCGATGCCCACGGCGCGGCGGGGGTGTTTTTCCTGCTGACCGCGGTGAACGTGCTGGTGCTTCGCCAGGCGCTGCTTGTCGAGCGTGAGCGCGCCGGCGCCGATTACCTGGATTCTCTGAGGTCGGCGGCGCTTGCCGGCGTGCTCATTGTGGTGGTCGGTGTGGTCCGCGAACTGCTCTCGGCGGGCGCCCTGTTCGGAGCGGAACTGGGTGACTTCGGCCTTGGCGCGTTTGGAGGCCCGGGACTGGCGCTTGTTATCGCGGGGCTTGTTGTTGCGCTGTTTAACCGATTGACTGCAGGAGGAGCTTCCTCATGACTGATGCACTGTATGCGGTATTTGCCGCGGTAATCTGGCAAAACGTGGTAGTAACCGGGCTTCTGGGCCTCACCCCGTTTCTCGCCGAGCGTGGGGCCTCCTACGCCCGGTCGGCGACCGTCGGATTGTGCGCGACGGTGATTATGGCAATTGCGGTACTGGTGACCGCGGCACTCAGCGAATGGCTGCTTGAACCGGCAGGCGCTGCAGAGGCGGTGCTGCTGGTGTTTGCAGGCGTCGTGCTGGCCATAGGCGCCGGCGGCGCGCTTGTATCCCGCAGCGCGAGCACGAAATCCGGGGAGGCGCCCCGATGGCGCAGACTGCTTCCTGAGGCCCTGCTCGATGCGGCTCTCATCGGAGGCGCGATTATCGCTATGGGCGCCGGTGAGACAATCGGCATGCTGACCGTTGAAGCGGTGGCCGCAGGACTCGGTTTCACGGCGATACTCCTTGTCATGGAGGGGATTCGCGAACGACTGGCGTGGCTTCGTCCGAGCAGCTGGGTTGCCGGTATTCCGATACAACTTATAACCCTCGGTATCCTGGCGCTTATCCTCTCCGGGTTCGAAGGCATATAAGGCACGCAAAGGAGTGCGACTATGAAACTGGAAGACATGGAAATCAGAAAACTCGGAAGAGGCTACCACCTCAACGAGTTCAAGGAATATACGAACAAGAAGCCGGTCGAACCGCTGCCGCTACCCGATGAGGTGGTTATTCCCCTGCTGCAGCATCTCGGTGAGCCGTGCCGGCCGACGGTCAAGATCGGTGATACGGTCAAACCGGGGGAGCTTGTCGGTTCACTCGAGGAGTACTGGATGGCGCCGGTTCACTCGAGTGTTGCCGGAACCGTGAAGGCGATCGAGCCGCGTCCGGTGGGCCCGAACGAGGAAATGGACTGTGTTGTTATCGAGGTGGATAAGGAGAACTCCGAGTTCAAGGCGACGATGGAGCGTGACCACCGGCAAATGAGCCTCGAGGAGCTGAAGGATGCCATCCGCCACGGCGGTGGCGTGGGCATGGGCGGGGGAGCCTGTCCCACCTACATAAACATCAACCTCGACGAACCGGTGGAGACCCTGATCCTGAACGGCGCTGAGTGTGAGCCGTTCCTTACCTGTGACCAGCGGCAGATGGTTGAATGGGCGGATGAGCTTATCGGCGGCGCCGAGATTCTTATGCGGGTCATCGGGGCGAAGAAGACCTGGATCGGCATCGAAACAAACAAGCAGGATGCCATTGAGCTTCTCGCGACCAAGCTCGAGGATCGCGACGACATTGAGGTTGCAGCGCTCGAGGCGAAGTATCCGCAGGGATATAAGAAGAATATTATCAAGTCGGTAACCGGACGCACGCCTCCCGAAGGCGCACGAAGTTCGGAAGTCGGCTGTATCGTCAAGAACGTCGGTACAGCCATAACCACCTTCAACGCGGTTGTCTACGGCAAGGCGTGTTTTGAGCGGGTTGTTACGGTAAGCGGTCCGGGAACGGTACCGAAGCCGGGCAACTATCTTGTCAAAGTCGGTACGCCGATCGGCCATATTCTCAAGCACTGCGGAGTGGACACGGATCAACTCGACGGACACAAAGTGATCATGGGTGGCCCGATGACCGGCGCCGCGCAGATTTCACTTGATGTGCCGATTATCAAGAAGACCACGGGTGTGCTTGTTATTCCGCCGGAAATGGTCGAGCCCGGGGACATAAACCCGTGTATTCGCTGCGGCAAGTGTTCCGATCACTGTCCTGTGTATCTGAATCCGGGGCTGCTCAGTGTGTACGTGGAGGCAGGCGATTACGAGTCGGCGGCCAACTGGCGACTGGATCAGTGCGCCGAGTGCGGCGTCTGCAGTTACGTCTGCCCTTCGAGACGTCCTGTGACCCAGCTCATTCTCCAGGCGAAACCGGAAGTCAAGAAGATCATCAAGGCACGCCGGAAGGCGGCCAAGGAAGCGGCAGCCAGGAAAGCTGGATGAGGGCGTGAATCCTTTACACGACGGCCGCGCCACCCCATGATGTACGTCATGCAGACCACATCATGGGGAATTCTTGGGGCGGCCAACATTGCGAAGAAACGCGTTGTGCCGGCCCTCGCAAAAAGCACACATTGCCGGGCCTATGCGCTGGCCTCGCGCGATTTCTCGCGTGCCCGGCACGCGGCCGACGAGCTCGGCATTCCTGTCTCGTACGGATCCTACGAAGAGCTTCTCGCCGACGATACGGTTGATATTATTTATAATCCGCTGCCGAATACGATGCATGTTGACTGGTCCGTCCGCGCGCTCGAGGCGGGCAAACATGTATTGTGCGAGAAGCCGATTGCATCAAGCAGCCAGGATGTACGGCGGCTTCTCGAGGCACGCGATCGCACCGGTAAGGGTGTTGTTGAGGCGTTCATGGTGCGCTTTCACCCGCAGTGGCGTCGTGTTATGGAGCTTCTCTCACAGGGGCGGATCGGGACGCTTACCTCGTTTCACGGGCACTTCAGTTACATGAACACCGACGAGCAGAATATTCGAAACCGGACGGATGTCGACGGTGGGGCTCTGCTGGATATTGGCTGCTACATGGTCATGTTCTCCCGTCTGGTGTTCTGCAGTGAACCGGCATCGGTGCAGGCCCTGGTCAGCCGCGATCCGGACTTCGGAACAGATCGTCTCACGAGCGCGCTGCTCGAATACCCGGCGGCAGGCAACTATCCCGGTGGGCATGCGACGTTTACCGCCAGCACGCAGCAGGTACCGCATCAGGTGGTGCAGCTTGTCGGCACTTCAGGACGCATTGAGGTCGATGTTCCGGTAAACATTACCGACGATATGCCCGGGCGAATCCGCATTGATGACGGCAGTGCGCTCGACCGATCGGGAGTGATCGTTGAAGAGATTCCGGCCGCAGACCAGTTCACACTTCAGGCGGATGCCTTTGCTGAGTCTGTGCAGGGCGGGGAGCCCCCGGAATGGCCGCTGGAGGATGCGGTGGCGAACGCAGCGGTTATTGAGGCGATTTTCGAGAGTGCTCAGACCGGTCGGCGAATCAGGCCGGCGGTCTGAGGCAATAAGGCCCTCGGCCGGAGGAAATAAAACCGCCGGCCTGGGGTCTCACTCTGAAGGACATGGCAGTGTCTCACCTTTTCACCTATGGGCTGCTTATGCAGGAGTCTGTGTGGCGGTCGGTTGTCGGCGAGCCACCGTTCCGGACGCCTGCCCGGTTATACGGCTATCGCCGCCTGTGCGTTCCCGGCGCAGGGTATCCGGGTATCTGTCCCGCCGAACCCATCGATACTGCCCTGCGCGCCGGGTCAGGCGAGGGGGCCGGGGCTGCGGGGGCAGGCGACCCTGCCGGGTCAGGCGAGGGGGCCGGGGCTGCGGGGGCAGGCGACCCTGCCGGGTCAG
>CAZMEV010000069.1:0-6783 GCA_964565375.1 uncultured Spirochaetaceae bacterium | reverse complement strand
GCGAGGGCGCCGGGGCGGCCCAACCCGCCGAAGTCGTCGAAGGCATACTGTGGTATCCGGTAGACTCGGAAATCCTTGCCCGTACCGATGCGTTCGAGGATGAGGGCGAGGAATATTACCGAATCACGGAAACCGTCTATGAAAAGGAAGGACACGCTGTGCGTGCATGGGTGTACGTGTATGCTCATCCCGAGCTGCTCTCCGATGTGCCGTGGGTTCCGTCACACTGAGTATCCGTTCTCACAGCATTTGACAGACGCACGAGCATACTCAATACTCGTATTGGAAGGTAAACATGTGTGATGGGTGCTCCGTACCCCGGTGATGAACAGGCACGGCTGCAGGAGCTGTATTCCTACGCCGTGCTTGACAGCGAATCCGAGGAAGATTTCGACAATGTTCTCGACGTTGCGCTTGCGGTCACCGGTGCTGCGCGAGGCACGATTACGTTCGTGGACTCTGACCGACAGTGGTTCAAGTCACGTCGCGGGGTTGAAGCTGGGGAAACGCCGCGCGACATTTCGTTCTGTGCGCACGGAATTCTCTCCGACGAGCTGCTTGTTGTACCGGATGCACGGTGCGATCCCCGTTTTTCCTCTTCGCCGCTTGTAACCGGAGAGTTTGCGCGCGGGACCACACCCATCATCTTCTATGCCGGAGCTCCGCTTATAACTACCTCCGGTCACCGAATCGGAATGCTCTGTGTCCATGATTCGACACCGCGCAGCATTGATGAAACGGCCCGGAGGGCACTGCGGAAGCTTGCGCACTCGGTCGTCCGACTGCTTGAGCTCAGACGCGAACGTTTTCGCAGCAATCGTCTGCTCGCGGCGCTCAACCATCGTGAGTTCAATACACTGCAGGTTCTTTCGAGCATGCTTTCGCTGCATTATAGACGAATGCAGGACGGCTGTGCCGACGACTGGAGCTGGCTTCCGAAAATGCGGGACCGGCTGAATGCAATGGGCTGTCTGCTGCAGCGCCTGAATCCGCTCACCGATCGCCTGACGGTATCGCTCCGTACGGATCTGCTGCCGATCCTTACCGACATGTTTGTTACAACGCAGGAATACACCGCGTTGCCTCATCATCTGCGTCTCGACGGGCAGGCCGAGCGCGTTCTGCGTGACAGTGCGTATTCGCTGCTTCTGTTCTGGTACGAGTCGGCGTCGCTGCTCGCCGATGCCGGCTGCGACAGAGATATGCGTATCGGTATCCGGGTCAATGGTGATGAGCACCGTCCTGAGCTGCGCTGCAGCGCCCGGGATATCGCCGCCGTCCGCGCGGTTGTTGAGGCGGACTTGCGAATTGCAATGCTCGAGACACTGGCAGGACGGCTCGGCGGTTCGTTTCAGGTAGAAACGGGCGATTCAGAGATCATCTGCTACGTAGGCTGAAGCGGCGTTTGCCGGGTTTGGCCGTCGGGTTGTATGCTTCCTGACAGTACGGAGGTACACAATGGAATATAATAGACTTGGAAAATCCGGATTGAAAGTCAGCGAATTGTCGTTCGGTTCGTGGGTAACCTTTTCGAACCAGCTCGAAGTGGATAACGCAAAGAAGTGCATGTACGCCGCCTACGATGCCGGCGTGAACTTCTTCGATAATGCGGAGGTCTACGCGAAAGGTGAAAGCGAACGGATCATGGGCAAGGTGCTTGCCGACTCAGGCTGGAGGCGCGATTCCTACATCGTCTCGAGCAAGGTCTTCGGAGGCGCTATCGAGAACCCGGGCCCCACTCAGCGGGGCCTGAGCCGAAAACACGTATTCGAGGCGTGTCACCAGGCGATGGAACGGCTGCAGGTGGACTACCTTGACCTCTATTTCTGCCATCGACCTGATCCGGAAACACCAATAGAAGAGACGGTGTTTGCCATGACCGATCTCATTCGCCAGGGCAAGGTTCTGTACTGGGGAACATCCGAGTGGAGTGCGCAGGAAATAATGCAGGCGTACAGCATTGCGCGGCAGTACAATCAGATTCCGCCGACTATGGAACAGCCGCAGTACAACCTCTTCCACCGGGAGCGCTTTGAAAAGGAGTATCTGCGACTGTACTCGGAGATCGGGCTGGGAACCACTATCTGGTCGCCGCTCGCTTCGGGGTTCCTGACCGGCAAGTATAACGATGGTATTCCCGAGGGTTCTCGCGCCACGCTTCCCGGCTATGAGTGGCTTCGGGAGATGATGGAAAAGCGCCTGACCGAGGAGAACAAGCGCAAACTGACGCAGCTCGGAGAGCTCGCCGGGGAGCTCGGCATGTCCCAGGCGACGCTATCGATCGCATGGTGTCTGAAAAATCCGAATGTGAGTACGGTTATCACCGGTGCATCGCGTGAAGAGCAGGTGCACGAAAACATGAAGGCCATTGAAGCCAAAGAGAAGCTAACCGACGATGTCATGCAGCGGATCGAGGAAATCATGGACAATGCACCTGACCTGACCCCACCATGAACAGGTGAGTACAGTACCGACACTACCCGGGAGGTGTGAACTATGAACCATTCCCCGTCGCGACGCCGTTTTCTGCGAACACTTGGTGCAGGCGGCATCGGCGCCGCCGCCGCGAAGGCGCTGCCGTTAGCAGGGGGCGCCCGCGGGGCCTTCGGTCAGGAGCGCAGGGAACACGGCGACATGCCCCGTCGGACTCTCGGGCGCACCGGCGCAGATATCTCGCTGTTCAGCCTCGGAGGCGAGGCAACGGTTGAGCGCGCCGACCGCCGCGACGAAGCCGCCGAAATCGTTAATCGTGCCATTGATCTCGGTGTCAATTATATCGACACTTCGCCCCGATACGGAAACGGAAACAGTGAGCGCAATATCGGCGAGGTCATGGCCGCTCGGCGGGATGAAGTGTTTCTCGCCACGAAAACACACGAGCGGACCCACGATGGGACCATGCGGCTGGTCGAGGAAAGCCTCGACCGCCTGCAGACCGACCACCTTGACCTGTATCAGCTGCACAACATTCGGCTCGACAGTGACCTGGATCAGGTATTCGCTTCCAATGGCGCCATCCATGCACTCGAGCGCCTGAAAGATGAAGGGGTTGTTTCGAACATCGGAATTACCGGGCATCGGGATCCGGATGTGCTCCTGCGGGGAATCAGGGAGCATCAGTTCGACACGATCCTCATGTCGCTCAATGCAGGTGACACCTACTATAAGCCTTTCCAGGACGAGCTGCTCGAGGAAGCGGTATCCCAGGATCTCGGTGTGATCGCCATGAAGGTCACCGCCGTCGGTCGTATCTTCCGTGAGGGAGGGCTCACCGCTATGGAAGATGCGCTGACCTACGTGCTGTCATTTCCGGTCAGTACCGCAATCGTCGGGATTTCCAACCTCGAAGAGCTCGAACAGAATGTGAAAATAGCTGCAGAGTTTGAACAGCTTCCAGGCGACCGCATGGAGGAAATCGAGACGCTGGTGGCCGGATACGAGCGCGAGACAAACTTCTTCAAACACCACTGGTAGTATCGGTTTCTCCGGCGTGTGCGTTCCGTTCGTGCGGCGCGGGCGGTGCCCTGCCGGCCCGGCAGGGCTTCGGTCTTCTATTCTTCCTTCGGAGGCTTTGAATTCGAGTCGCCGGGGTCCTGTTGCTCTATTTTTTCCCGGTTCTTGTCTTCTCCCTCGCGAACGCCCGCCTCGAACTCACGTTTTGCCTGGCCGACCGAACGGGCGAACTTCGGTATGGCCCGTGCTCCAAAGAGTATGAGCACGACACCGACAATGACGATAACCTCTGTTGTTCCCATCATGATGTTCTATCCTCCTGATTCTGTGACATCGGCTCCTGTTTTGACTGGCCGGCCTTTGCCTGTGACGGCTGGTCATGTGTTGCCTGCTCAGCATCCAGCTGTGAGGCTTCGGGTGCATCCGGCAGCGGCGCATCCGGCGACTTTTCGCGGGCGCGTGAGCGCCGATACTCGCGGTCAACGTCCATCTCGAGTGTTCGCATAGTATTGCGAACGCTCCGGTTAAACGACCGGATTTCACCATATACCCGCCCGATCTTTGAAAACACCTTCGGCATTTCCTTCGGCGGAACAAACACGATCACCACGAGCGCAATTATCAGAATCTCCCAGAAGCCGAGTCCGAACATACCGGTCAGCCCTCGCCGAGACGGAATATCCGTCCTACGAGCACGGCAAGAAAGTACAGTGCCGCCAGCGGTACTGCAAGGCCGAGCTGCGAAATGACATCCGGTGGCGTGAGAATCGCCGAGAGACCTACGAGCGAGACAATGACATAGGGAGCAGCCTTTATTGCGCTTCTTCTCGGAAGCACGTCGAGCTTCATAAGGACCACGACAACAACGGGTAGCTGAAACAGGAGCACGGCAATCAGCAGTACCTGCAGCACGAACCCGAGGCTCATCCGGTAGCTCAGGAGCACCCCGACATCCTCCGGTATGAAGCCGGAACTGGTCAGAAACCGGAGAGAGATCGGCAGCAGCTGCGAATAGCTGTAAAGAAAGCCGCCGATTGCCAGTATACTGCTCGCACCGATTGCGAAGGCGATCGTCCGGCGTTCATTCGTGTACAGGCCGGGAAATACAAACCGCAGGATATGGTACACGATCACCGGCAGTGACAGTACGGCGCCACCGAGCAGCGCGACCCTGATTCGAACGAGAAACCCTTCGGTCACCGAGTGAACGTAGAGCTGCCCGGGAAATGCATTTTCCGGCAGCGCAGTGAATGGTTGCCGCAGAAAAGTGATCAATGGTTCATACAATGCGAAGGCAACAGCCGTTCCGACCGCAAGCGCTGCGAGCGCATAAATGACTCTGCGGCGAAGTTCTATAAGGTGGTCAAGTATCCGGGCTGCGTTATCCTGCATACTAAACCGTCGCCTCCTGCCACCGGGCAGGGCACCGGTGGCTACCAGTGGTGCTTGAAGAAATTGATGTCTGTTTCATAGTGGGCAGTACGCTGCTCGAGATCCGCGAGGGTATCACGATCAAAGGGTGTAAACTCGCGCGCGATCCGGGCATTTTCCTCCAGTTCCGCAGGCGATGATATGCCGATAATCGCCGTCGAGACATCGTGACTCAGCACATATCCGAGTGCCTCTTCCATTGAAGATACACCGTCATCACGGAATATGCGACCGTCATATGCGGCAACTTTCATCGCGATAACACCGATTCCCCGATCCATGGCTGCAGGAAGCGCGTGTTCAATCATTGAATCGTAGTGCCGGTCACCGGCGTTCAGTGACATGAGAACGCAGTCGAACGGATACGCTGTGAGTATTTCAGCGAGCAGCGGAGCGTTCTTGTGTGATGTCACACCGATGGCGCCGATACTTCCCTCATCGCGAAGTCTCTCGAGCGCCCGTAATGCTCCGCCGTCACCACGAACCTCCTCCCAGGTGTGCCGGTCGTGAATCGCGTGCAACTGGTACAGGTCCAGGTAATCGGTCCGGAGGTTGGCCAGGCTCTGTTCAAACTGCCGCATGGTACCGTCATAGCTTCGGTCGTCGGTCTTGCTTGCCAGGAATGCCTCATCGCGCCGGTCGGCGAGGACCCGGCCGATGTTTGCTTCGCTCGGGCCGTACTGGCTTGCCGTATCGATATAGGTAATGCCCAGATCAAGTGCCCGCTCCACGATTACCCCTGCAGAGTCCTCGTCACCGGCAACGGCAATTGCCCCGCCGAGTCCGATCACGCTTACCTCTTTTCCCGTATTGCCGAGTGCCCGCGAAGGAATGGGGGCTTCGGTCGCGCTGAGAGACTCCAGTCCTCCGAGCAGCCCCATGCTCCCCGCGTACACAGCTCCGGCTCCCAGGACCGATCCTCGTAGAAACTGCCTTCGATTCACATGCGCCATACCTGCCCCGATCATACGACCTTGGCGCCGTTCGTGTCATCGTGGCTGCTTGTCGCACCCGCGGGAATTGCCTACGATGGGCACATAATGAAAGGCGTTCAATATATCTATGTAATGAAGGATCTCCGGAAGGTGGTGCCGCCGAATCAGGAAGTGCTCAAAGGCATTCATCTGTCGTTTTTCCCCGGCGCGAAAATTGGTGTCGTCGGACCGAACGGATCCGGAAAGAGTACGCTGCTTCGCATTATGGCCGGTGTGGACACCGACTTTCAGGGTGAAGCCTGGCCGGCAAAGGGCGCGCGCGTCGGGTACCTTCCCCAGGAACCCGAGCTCGATCCGAACCTGGACGTACGCGGAAACGTCGAGCTTGGCCTGAAGGAAATGCGCGACATTCTTAACCGGTTCGAAGAGGTGTCGTCGAGTTTCGGCGAGGTCGAAAGCGACGAGGAGATGCAGAAGCTTCTCGATGAGCAGGCGAAACTTCAGGAACAGATCGATGCTACTAACGCCTGGGAGATCGATCGAACCCTCGAGATAGCCATGGACGCGCTGCGCTGCCCGCCTGGCGATACCGACGTCACGACACTGTCGGGCGGCGAGAAACGCCGGGTTGCGCTGTGTAAAATTCTCCTCGAACAGCCGGATCTGCTGCTCCTCGATGAGCCGACCAACCATCTCGACGCCGAAAGTAACGCCTGGTTACAGCAGCACCTGCAGCAGTTCCCGGGCACGGTGGTTGCCGTGACACACGACCGCTATTTCCTCGATGAGGCGACCGACTGGGTGCTCGAGCTTGACCGCGGCCACGGGATCCCATGGAAGGGTAATTATTCATCGTGGCTCGAACAGAAACAGGAACGGCTGCGTCAGGAAGAGAAAAAGGCAAGTGCAAAACAGAAAACGCTCGAGCATGAACTTGAGTGGATTCGAATGTCCCCGAAAGGAA
>CAZMEV010000068.1:15401-16746 GCA_964565375.1 uncultured Spirochaetaceae bacterium | reverse complement strand
GCCTGCCTATGCTGCGAATTAGAGGGACGTTTCCCCCAATCTGGTGGACAGTAACGACTTTCGGCATAGGCACCGTCCTGCTATGCTCCCTATCACGATGACCACAGACAGCGATTCAATAATCGGGACCCATGGAAATGCACTTGCAGGGCGAAAAGTAATCCTGGCGATGACAGGGAGTGTGGCGGTTCTCAAGACGGTTGAGCTCGCACGCCTTCTCATGCGCGAAGGAGCAACAGTTATCCCGGTTATGAGCGAGGGGGCACAGCGTATGGTAGGGCCCCAGCTTGTCCACTGGGCCACAGGCGTACAGCCGATAACAGCGCTGAGCGGTGCAAACGAGCATGTAGAGTATGCCGGAAACGGGTCAGACCGGGCTGATCTGCTGCTGGTCGCGCCGGCTACTGCCAACACAATAGGCAAAATAGCCGCCGCAATTGACGATACGGTTGTAACAACCTTCGCCACAACTGCAATCGGGCAAGGTCTCCCTGTAGTTGTAGCGCCTGCGATGCACGAACCTATGCACAACCACCCGGGAGTGCGGCGGAACCTGCGGACTCTCTGCGATATGGGTGTTTGTCTGGCGGGAGTGAATCTCGAAGAGGGAAAGGCCAAAATGGCACTGCCGGATTATCTGCTCGATATTTGCGTTCAGGCCATTGCGCGTGCTGAATCGGCTCCACTCTGCGGAAAACACGTGATTATCACCGCCGGCCGCACAGTCGAATACCTGGATCCGATTCGCGTAATAACAAACAACTCAAGCGGCAAAATGGGCGTGGCGCTCGCGCGCGCCGCCTTCCGTCGCGGAGCACGCGTTACCCTGATATACGGCAGGGGGACCGAACCCTCGCCGGATTGTGCAGACCTGGTTCGGGTCGAAACCGGTCAGCAAATGTACGAGGAAGTACTGGCACGGGCGCCCGACGCGGACGCCCTTGTTGCCGCTGCAGCGGTTGGCGACTGGAAAGCTGTATCGGAGTCGACCGGTAAAATCACAACGCACGGAGCCAGTACCCTTACCATTGAACTGACGCCGACCCCCAAGATTATCGATGCGGTTCGAAAGGTTGCCCCAAGTATTCGCCTCGTGGCCTTTCGGGCTCAGGCAAACCTGTCGCGGGACGAGCTGCTTGCAGATGCACGTTCAAGAATGCAAACCGCAGCGGCCGATATGATTGCAGTGAATGATGTATCCATCGCCGGTGCGGGGTTCGAATCTGACTCGAATGCGCTCACAGTCATTCACAGCGGCGGGCGGGAAATCGGTTTTGACCTGGCGGGGAAACAGGAGATAGCGGATGGAGTTATCTCGGAACTCGCCCGCTACTGGATGTGAGCC
>CAZMEV010000068.1:7167-15301 GCA_964565375.1 uncultured Spirochaetaceae bacterium | reverse complement strand
ACAGGAGATAGCGGATGGAGTTATCTCGGAACTCGCCCGCTACTGGATGTGAGCCCGCCCGCCGGAAGTGGTCTCTAAAATAGATGCCCCATTGAGTCCTGTTTCGTCTGCATGTAGTACTCGTTGTGCTTGTTCCACGGAATAACAACCGGAATTCGACGAGTCACTTCTATGCCTTCCTCGGTAAGCTTTGTAATCTTATCGGGATTATTCGTCAGAAGCCCAACCGACTTAACACCGAGCAGACGAAGAATCGAGGCGGCAACATCGTACCGTCGGGCCTCCGCGGGAAAACCGAGATACTCGTTGGCTTCTATTGTATCGAGTCCGAGATCCTGAAGATGATAGGCTCGAATCTTGTTCAGAAGCCCGATTCCCCTTCCCTCCTGCTTAAGATACACCACTGCGCCGAACTCCTGGCCGGCAATATATTCGAGGGCTGTTTCAAGCTGATCACGGCAGTCGCACCGAAGGCTTCCCCATACATCTCCGGTGTGACATTGAGAATGAACCCGGACAGGAACGCCGGCTTTACCGTGGATGTTACCTTTCACGACGGCGGTATGTTCTTTCTTGTCGCGGTCGTCGAGAAAACCGTAGAGCTCAAAGGTGCCGAAGCGAGTTGGAAAATGTGCCCGTGCCGAGAGCGTAACCCGTGCACCGTCATTGCTGGTCGCTGTGATTTCGTCGTCCTGAAAAAACTCCGGTTCACCGAACATTTTTTCCCGAAGCTTGCGGCGCCGGGCCGCCAGATCGGAGGCTAAGTCACGTGTCTGCCCGTTCTTTACGGATGCATTCTCGCTTGTGCTCATGAACTCATACTACTCCACGTTCGTACTCGGGACGAAAACGTACGGACCCGTCCCGTTTTTGTCAAATGCGCGGGCGGATGCCCCTGTCAAATATGCGGGAAGGTCACCCCCCGTGATTTACCTCCAATTGGCGAAGGCTCCCATGCCCGGTTATACTTTGCGCCGGTAACCATTAATGTCTGAACCAACGATCACGATAAGCTACGCACAGAGCGTCGACGGCCGCATTGCAACAGCTACCGGTGACTCGCGATGGATCAGCTGCCAGGAGTCGCTTGAGTTCGCTCATACCCTCCGCGGCAGCCACGACGCGATAATGGTCGGAATAGGGACTGTACTCGCGGACGATCCCCGCCTGACCTGTCGGCTTTCCGACTGTCAATCACCACACCGATTCATACTTGACAGCAGGCTTCGCCTGCCCCTCAGCTGCAATATAACACAAACCGCACCAGACGTGGCCACTACCGTGGTGTGTGCGAACGAAACATTGGAGCAACATCCGGACCGCGTCTCGGAGCTGCAACGCTGCAATGTCAGCGTACGGGGAATCGAAACAGATTGCGAAGGCCTTTCTTTACCCGGTTTATTTGAATTGCTTGCCGAAATCGGCATACATTCAGTATTTGTCGAAGGTGGTAGTCGCCTTATAACCACGCTTATACGGAGGGATTTTGTTGACCGCCTGATTGTAGTAATGGCGCCGCTTCTAATCGGCAGCGGCTGTGAGGCAATCGGTGATCTCCGTGTCACCACACTGAAAGAGGCTCGACGAGCGACCCCGGTTTCGGTGACACACTATGGATGCGATATCGCCTGGGAGCTGCATTTCGAGCGGCCGGCGGCGACCGCCGGACCAATACACGCGCAAGTACGGAATGGGGAACATGAAGATCACACAGGATGAAGCGGGGCTCACCGCCGACACGGTCTACTTTACGGGTCCACGCACGGTGGAGTTGCGCCGGGAACCGGTATACCGGGGGGACGAGGAGCGACTACTTGAAAGCGAGCTTATAGGCATAAGCTGCGGAACGGAGCTGCTTCTCTACCGCGACGAATTTCCGAAAGGTGCCTCGGAAGATGGCCTTTCCGGACTGCCCTCCACTCTTTCGTACCCCGTTGCATACGGCTACATGAATGTGTGCCACGACAGCGAAGGCAACCGCTACTTCGCGTTCGCTCCCCACAGCACCCGATTCGCTGCGTCTCCGGAATCGCTCGTTTCCATTGGCTCGCTGCCGGCTGAGGATGCAGTCTTTACCGCAAGCATGGAAACTGCTCTCGGCATTGTCCAGGACGCAAATCCGCTTCCCGGCGATCACGTTCTTATACTCGGGCAGGGTGTAATCGGGCTTCTTGTGGCAGATATACTGCGCGCGAACCGCCTTATTTCAGTGTATGTACTCGAACCTGACCCTTATCGGCGCCGGAAAGCCTCCGAGGCAGGGTCCGCGGTCCTCCCTGAAGAGGATTCAGAGGCTTCCAGGATGCTCTTCGCCGCGACCGAAGACCGTGGCGTCGACACCGCAATTAATGTCAGCGGGTCGGATGCTGCACTTCAGTTTGCAATAGATCATCTCGCATATGAAGGCTGCGTCGTGGAAGCGTCATGGTTCGGCGAAAAGACTCAGAACCTTGCGCTCGGCGGAAGATTTCACCGGAAACGTCTTACAGTGACCGCAAGCCAGGTATCGAACGTTGGAGCCGCACTCTCTTCCCGATGGAGTAAAAGCCGGCGAATGCGTTTCGTTGTTCAACTGCTCGGCGAACTTTCACCATCTAGGTACATTACGCATCACTTTGCAATGGATGAATGTCGGGACGCTTTCGCCCTTCTCGATGATCCGGCGTCGGAGGTTCTGCAACCAGTCTTCGTTCCGCCGGCAGCGACCCGGTGAATGTGACGAACCATCAGCCTAAAAAATTCTGAAATGAAAACTGATATAAGGGAGAGGACGATGTATCAAACAGGCGTACAGAGACGATTCACGGCACGGCATTATCTTGTGGGGGATTTCGGCGACGAGACGGTGCCGCACACTCACAGTTATCTGGTCGAATGGATCCGGACGAGCGGTGGCCTCGATGATAACGGGTTTTCCACCGATATTGCTGCGATGGAGGCTGCACTCGAAGATGAGCTGTCGCGCATCGACGATCAGCTGCTCAACGATATGCCGTGGTTTGCGGGCAAGCAGACAAGCCTCGAAAACGTGTGCCGCTTTCTGTGGGAAAACCTCGAGGGAAACCTGAAAAAGCGCCTCGGGGGTGTAGCTCAAAACGATATGCAGCGCTCCTGCATTCGGATCTGGGAAAATGAGTCAGCCTGGGCGAGCTATGATCCCACGCTTTCGGTAAACGCGGGGTGATTCTTTTTTTAGCGCCCCCGCCGGTCGGAGTATCCGGCGGCTACCGTTACAACGAAGAGATACTTTCTCACTACCCCTCAAATGGTCCGCCGGTGGATTATCGCTTCTGTGAGGCTCATGTTCTTGAGTCCGCGATCGGACTGATACGCGAGGGGCAACTGCCCGTCATGAGAGAGAATGGCAGACAGGCAGGCGGCCGATTATCCGGGAAGAGGGTGACGGGAACCACTGGGACGACAAGAACCATTGGACCGACCGCGGAAGATCGCCTTGCTGCGGCGATCTGCGAGGCGTCTGCGGTACTGCTCGACAGCCTTACGTTCACACGGATTTCGCGGCTGGCGCTTTCGAGACTGGCTCGAGTCTGCCCTGTGGGATTAATGTACCATCACATGCCACGGTTCGAGCCGGGAATCGGGCATGCCGAGCGGGCAAAAAAGGAGGCCGAGGAGGCGCACAGGCTCGCCTCGTGCAGGCTGGTAATAACCCCGAGCAGGTGGGTTGCCCGCTCGGTGCGCAGGCTCTGGGGCCGCTATGCGGTCCGACACGGTCGCAGCGCTGCCGGAATTCGTGTTGTTCCGGTACGTCCGGGAGAACGCTGCGATAGTTTTGCCGATAAGGAATCCCGGACCCGTGAACGAGGGACAGACGAGGTGAACCATCGACCGGACCATCCCGTACGCATTCTCACGGTTGGTTCAGTGGAGCCACGAAAGGCGCAGGCGGATCTCTTTTCAGCTCTTAACTCGCTGCCTCACCTGAGCTGGCACTGGGATGTGGTCGGCAGCCTTGAGACATCTGTGGAATACGCGAACGTATTGAGGCGGGCGGTTTCCCGGTCGGCTGTTTCCTCCCGCATTACGTTCCATGGGAGCCTAAACCTCGAGGCGACGCGGAAGCTCTACCGGCGCGCGGATGTCTTTGCGCTTGTCTCCCGGTTCGAGACGTACGGCATGGTATTCGCAGAGGCCCGGTGCGCCGGGTTGCCTGTGATTGCGCGGGCGGTCGGCGGCGTTCCCGAGGTTGTCTTTCATCGCGCTACAGGGTTGCTGGTAGCCCCCGACAGACCCATCGCGGGGGCCATGGCGAAACTTCTTTCGGATAGATCACGGCGGGCGGTTTTGGCGTACGGTGCACGAACTTCCGTTGAAACGCTTCCGGGCTGGGATGAGCAGGCGGCATTATTCGCGGATGCCCTTGGCCGGCTGGTCGAGGCAGCTTCAGAGACGTCGCGGAAATCTCAATAAGCATGAATGCGTATAAGACTAGGGCGGGGTACAGATGATTTCGATACGACAGAAGATGATCAGGGCAGGAGGCATTCTTCGGAGTCTTTTTATGTACTACGGGGTCCCGTTCCGCGGCGCACGGCTTCGCACCTTCTACGCGAACTTTGTGCCAACAGGTGGACTTTGTTTCGATATAGGAGCGAACGTCGGTAATCGTACCCGGGCTGTAAGCGCCCTCGGAGCCCGGGTGGTGAGTGTGGAACCGCAACCGCATTTCGCCTCAATACTGCGACGGCTCTTCAGAGGCAACGACCTTGTGACCGTCCTTGAAACCGCAGTGGGTGAGCGGCGGGGTGTTGTTACCCTTCACTTGAACGAGCGCCACCCGACGCTTGCAACAACGCGCTCGGACTGGATTGATACGGTGAGTACGGGAGCCAGGTTCGCGGGCGAAAAATGGGAAACAACGGTTGAGGTGCCGCAACGGACACTCGACGACCTTGTCGCGGAATTCGGTGAGCCCGACTTCACAAAGATCGATGTGGAAGGGAACGAAGCTGGCGTGCTAGCGGGATTGACGTGGCCGCTACCGGCGCTCAGCTTCGAGTTTCTTCCCGAGACACCCGAATTGGCACGCGCATGCGTCCGGATTCTCCGCTCACTCGGCGACTACCGCTACAACTACTCATTTGTGGAGCGTCTTGAGTTTGCCGAGGCCAATTGGCTTTCGGAAGAGGAACTCCTTGGCCGCATCGAGAGCATTCCGACAACCGGCGAGAGTGGCGACATCTACGCTGTGCGCGCTGACGTCCTTTCGGATTCGCCTATGTTGGCATGAGCTTCGGCAATATTCATGCAGTAGTCCCCGATGTGCTCGAGATGTCCGACAATGTCTATAAGCATAAGCTCACTTTTCACGTTCTTGTTTTTCTCAAGGCGCTTCCTCGCCCGCTTTTTAAGTGACACCCGCCCGTCATCGACTGCCCGTTCATTCTCCCGGGCAGCCTCGAGTTCCTCCACCGTCAGCGTCTGATTAAGTGTGCGCACAGTAAAGCGTAGAAATTTGCCGACTGTAGCCACGTAATCTTTGAGTTCAGCGAGAGATTTCCGTCCGAAGCTTCTTTCCTTATCACGCGCTTTTTCAGCAAGCCGTACAATACTGAACGAGCTGTCTGCAATGCGTTCGAGTTCCTGCGTTATGCGCAGCAGATTTGTCACCGTCTCGGCCGTCGTTCGCCCCAGCCGCTCACTCGATGCGGCGGCAAGAAAATGCGATATCTCCTCGCGCATACGGTCGACGTAATCTTCAAGACTCTGTGCTCGTTCAATGGTGCGGTCATCGACGAGCGTGGGGTCGACAATAACGCTGGCCGAAAGATCGTAGAGTTCCCCGGTATAGTCCGCCATACGGCTCAACTCATTGCGGACCTGGAAGAGATACAACTCAGGACTTCGGTGCATATAGTCCTCGAGATGACGCAGCACTCCTTCCTCTGCACTCACTCCTTTCCCGTCATCCGGTACGATTCTTTCGATAAACGACGCAAAACTGCGTGTGAATCCCATAAACAGTAACGCGTTGATGACGTTGAACAGTGTGTGAAAGACCGCAAGATGGGTCGGAAGCAGTACCCCCACAGGATCCCCGGGAGCAATACGTGACACGATACTAAGCGCGGGTTCGAACAGGGCAATCATCCAGAGAACACCGACAACGTTAAACACGAGGTGCGCTCTCGCCGCGCGTTTCGCGGTAATGCTTCCACCGAGCGACGCTATGGTCGCCGTGACGGTTGTACCAATGTTTTCACCGAGAATTATTGCGGCCGCCATCCGGAAGTCGATCCAGCCGGCAAACGCCATAGTGAGAGTAACCGTAATGGCTGCCGACGAGGACTGCAGCATTACCGTCAGAAGGGTACCGACAAGAATGAAGCCCAGAAGCGGTCCAATTCCCGGCCCGGCAAATGAAGCGATGAACTCGAGAGCGGCGGGGTATTCCTCCGCGTCGGGAACCGAATCGCCAAGAAACATAAGGCCAAGAAAGAGCAGACCGAATCCAATCAGCGACCGGCCGAATTCATATCGCCGCAGACGCCGGACAAAGTACAGAACAGCTCCTATACCTATAGCGGGGAGAGCAGCTGCGGAAATATCAAAGGCGAATCCTAATACCGCCACAATCCATCCGGTCAGGGTGGTGCCGATGTTCGCCCCGAGAATCAGACCGACGGCCTGTACGAGCGAAAGAAGACCGGCGTTCACGAACCCCACCATGAGAACGGTCGTTGCCGATGAAGACTGCAGCAGTACCGTAACAGAAAAACCGGTCAATGCAGCAGCAAACCGATTGGCGGTCATAAGATTCAGAATGCGCTGCAGCCGTTCCCCGGCAGTACGCTGCAGACCGTCGCTCATAACCCGCATTCCATACAGGAACAGGCCGAGGCTCCCGGCAAGACGCAGGATATCTCCGATTATCGATAGAACCATGATGTTCCCAATCTCAGACTCTATGTTCCGTAGCAGGCCCCCGGACTACGACATGGCAATGCACTCAATCTCCACCGGCGCATTTTTCGGGAGTGAAGCAACGCCGACGACAGCACGGGCCGGCTGGTTTTCACCGAAAAACTCACTGTAAACGTCATTGAACTCAGGATACTTCGAGATATCCGCAAGATACGCTGTGACCTTTACAATCTCAAACGGACGCCCCGTGGCCCCAAAACCTGCTTCCCTTACAATGACGGTGAGATTCTCAAGCGAGGTTCTCACTTGCGCAGCAAAGCTTTCTTCAACCATACTTCCGTCGTTCGAAAGTGGGAGCTGGCCCGACACAAAAAGGTGATCTCCATGTTTTACGGACTGGCTGTACGGCCCGATCGCTGCAGGAGCTTTATCGGTATGTAGTCTTTGTATCATATCGGTTCCAGAGACTGTCAGGAACTCCGGGTATTTGCAAGCACTCCAAAACTGCGAAACGGCGTCCACTTTCATTCCGGAAGCCACAACGGTACATTCCCAGCCTGAGGATCAATTGCTAAAAGAATCAGCACGATACAGCCCGCGAAAACACCTTTCTCTTCTCATCGGCGGTCAGATGGTATCCACGCTTGGAAACAGTCTATACCTGATCGTGGTTGTCCTGTATCTTGTTGATCTAACCGATAATGCCGCACTTGTCGGCACCTACCATTTCCTTACCTCATTGCCCGGCTTCCTGCTTGCCCCTGTCGCCGGCGCCGTGGCAGACCGGTTTTCGAGAAAGGCTCTTATTGTTGGAAGCGATATCGCGCGCGGTCTCGTCATGCTGGCGGCCGGAACGCTGATTGTTTTCCAGGGGATCGATGCAGTCCCGATCTTACTTGTTGCCACAGTGCTTATAGGGAGTGCAAACACACTGTTTTTTCCCGCAGTTAACGCAATAGTGCCGGATATCATCCGAAACCCGGCTGAGCTTCGGCGCGCCAACAGTTTGCGGGGGTCGCTTGTTCAACTATCCAACCTCACAGGCAACGCCGTCGGCGGCGCAGTATACGCCCTCTTAGGAGCTCCGATTACATTTCTGATAAACGGAGCAGGATACCTTATCTCGGCATTTCAGGAACTCTTCATCAGTGTGGCGCCTCACCCTGCCGATGCAGCATCGCAGCAGACAGCCGGCCCTGCCGATGCAGCATCGCAGCAGACCCATCACGGCGCGGCAAAGTACGACCAG
>CAZMEV010000068.1:3767-7067 GCA_964565375.1 uncultured Spirochaetaceae bacterium | reverse complement strand
CCCTGCCGATGCAGCATCGCAGCAGACCCATCACGGCGCGGCAAAGTACGACCAGAGCATCCGGGCCGCACTCACCCGCTCCATGAGCGACATTCGTGACGGACTCGGATACAGTTTCGGACACAGAAATCTCCGGACGATCATTCTGCTGAAGTTCGCAGCCAATCTCCTGTACCCGCCTGTCGTTGTTGCGATTCCTTTTATTCTCAGAGATCTCATGCATGTACCGGAAACGTATTTCGGTTATCTGCTCGCTGTAACACTTGGTGGCGGAATCGCCGGGTATGTGCTCATGGCGACTGCCCGAATCGAGGGTCAGCGGGAGGTAATGGTATTTCGCGGCTCATACGCTGCGCTTGCCGCCGGCCTGTTTGCAGCATCATCATTGTCGCTGCCGGTAATGTTTCCGGCATTATTCCTTTGCGGAGCCGGTGTATCCGTAGCTCATGTAAGCTCCATGACAGTACTGCAGCGTGCTGTTCCAAACAACCGGCGCGGCCGGGTGTTCGCGTTCCTTGAAATGGCGACGCATGTGGCAGCCCCACTCTCATACGGGATGAGCGGTGTATTCGTAGAGATGTTGCGAGGAAATCTGTGGCTGCTTTTTCCCGCGATCGCTGCTGCCGCACTAACGCTCGCCTTGGTAGTGGCATTCGATGGCAAGCTTGCCTCCTTGTTTCTTTCCGGATCTACGACTGGAGATTGAACTCGCGCCAATGAGTGGCGAGGTCATCAGCGTGCTGCTCGAGTTCGGAAAAGAGCGTGCCTACGGCGTCCAGGTCTTCGTTGAATGCGCTCTTCTCGAGTGCCGCCGCACAATGACCCACACGAGCCGCTCCGAGACTCAACGCACCACCCTTTATACTGTGCGCAATCGTGTAAACACGCTCGGTGTCGGATGCGGCAACCGCCTCGCGAAGCTCACTACGGTTCTGATCCAGTTTAGAGATGAAATTGTTCATGACACGCCTGACAACATCCTGTTTGCCCATGAAGGTTTCGACGGCTTCGTCAAAATCGAACAGCGGTAGCGCTCGTCTCACTTCGGCCGCATCGGTAGCTTCGACGTCGTCTTCGGCGCTGTCGTCATCTCCGTTTCGCGCCTCCGCGGCTTCAGCTTCCAGCAATTGCTCAGTCAGCCAGGTACCGAGAAGCTTGCGCACATCTTTCGGCTTGAACGGCTTCGGCATGTAATCGTTCATTCCGTAGTCCAGACATTTTTCACGTTCCCCACTGTAGGCATTTGCCGTGACTGCGATGATCGGTCTGTCGTATCCGCGGTCACGAAGAATCTGTGCAGCTTCATACCCGCCGATTTCCGGCATCTGTACATCAAGAAATATGAGATGCGGATCGAATTCGGTTACCCTATCAAGAGCGATCCGGCCGTTATCGGCTACCTCGACTTCGTGTCCGAGTTTCTCGAGAATAGTGCGAAAGAGCTGTTGATTTACACGGTGGTCCTCGGCGACAAGTATCCGCGCTATCCGCGCGCCCTCGGAAGGAGCTCCTCCCGATTCTGTCCGCTGGAACGTCGCCTGATCGGATTCGGGAGCGACGTTCCCCGCCGATTCATACGCTTCGGACAACTCCCCGACCGGTTCGGCTTCGAGGACAGGCTCGTTGCCGTCCGAATCCGCCGGGACATCCTCGACCTGCTCCAGTTCTCCCGCCGTTTCAAGATCAACGTTCTCCCGGAGTGCCTGCTCGAGAGCCGCCGCAAACTCGTGCCATTTTACCGGTTTATTTACGTAGGCATTAAACCAGTTGAGAAGCTTCATTTTCGCTTCTCCTCCCATAATCCCGGTGGGGCTCATGAGCAGCAATCGCGTATCGTTAATGCGTTTATCGGCGTTTACTTCACTTGCAACCTGCCAGCCGTCGATACCGGGAAGCAGCATATCGACTACCGCGAGCACATAGGGGCTTCCGCTATCGGCCGCTTCGATAAGCGCTGCAAGACCGTCTTCCCCGGTCGTGACCCGATCAACGGCAAAGCCCCAGATTTCCAGATAACGCGATAGCGTTTGCCGGGCGCTGTCGTTGTCATCCACAAGCAGAATCCGCCCTTCGCGTGCACCTTCAACAGTTGGAAGCCACGGTTCACCGTGGTAATCCTCTGCATAGCGAACCGGGAGCGTGAACCAGAACGAGGAACCCTGCCCCAGACTGGATTGCACACCAATGCGGCCTTCCATGTGCTCCACAAGGCTTCGGCAGATGGACAAGCCGAGACCGGTACCGCCATATTTTCTTGTAGTCGACGGGTCTACCTGGCTGAATGGTTTAAACAGGAGGTTCAGCTTCTCCTCTTCGACACCGACACCCGTATCATTCACGCGAAAGAGCAATGCTTTGTGCGGCGAGCCTGGAGCGTTCTGTACCTTAATCGTAATACTGCCTTGCTCGGTAAATTTGACTGCATTATTGAAAAGATTAACGACAACCTGGCGAATACGGACCGGATCGCCTTTTATATAGCGAGGAATGGAAGGGTCTATATCAATGACAACGTCGAGCGACTTCTTGTGTGCTTCCAGGCTGACCATATCAACCGCTTCTTCCACCGTCTGTACGATGTCAAAGTCAATGGTCTCGAGTGAAAGCTTACCGGCTTCGATCTTGGAGAAATCGAGAATATCGTTTACCAGACCGAGGAGAACCTCCGCTGCGAACCGGATCTGCTGGCCGTACTCCCGCTGCTCGGGGTCAAGCTTCGTCTCCATAAGCAGCTCGGCCATTCCTGTTATGGTATGAATGGGAGTTCGGATTTCATGACTCATGTTCGCGAGAAACGCCGACTTGGTGCGTGTTGCACGTTCAGCGCTTTCTTTCTCGCTTCGAAGCTGGTCCTCTCCACGTTTCTGCTCGGTTATATCCTCAATAAGGCCGAAGACAAACGGTGAGGCGTCCTCGGGACTCGCATAGGAAAGACTGACTCGGGCCCAGAGAGACTCCCCTGAAGGGCGCTGTATCCGAGTTTGGAGATCAATGCGACCACCATTCTGCAGCAGATCGCCGCACTCTTCGCGGTAGCTGTCTACATCATCGGGGTGAAAGAAACGATACAAAACCTCGCCATGCACCTGCTCATGATCGCGACCGAAAAGCTCGCGCACCGCCTCATTCGCATATTGAATACGACCGGTTGTATCGAGCATAACCATCCCGACCGGTGAGTACTTGAAGATATGTGACAACTGATGATGCGATGCTGGATGGTTCAAAGAATGAAAATCGCTCCTCTACCTGGTACATGACCTTCTGGTACATGACCTTCTGGTACATGACCTTCTGGTA
>CAZMEV010000068.1:0-3667 GCA_964565375.1 uncultured Spirochaetaceae bacterium | reverse complement strand
CTGGTACATGACCTTCTGGTACATGACCTTCTGGTACATGACCTTCTGGTATAGTCCCCTTATGCGCGCTCAGAAGTTGCTTCCAAGTACCTCGGCAGCCTTTCTCAGCACGTTTTCCGGTTTTAATGGTTTGATAAGATAGCTCTTCACCCCGAGCTGCATCGCCTTGATCACTGCGTCGCGCTGGCTCACTGCGCTCAGAACGATCACCGGCGGCGCATCAGCCTTGGCACTCAGTTCTTTGAGAACAGAGAAGCCGTCTTTCCGCGGCATGAGCAGATCGAGAAAGACGAGATCCTTCGATCCGGATTCAGGGTCATCGGTAAACTCCTGTCCGTCATTGTAACTGGATACGATTACCGCGCTTTCCTCAAAAGCAGTCTTAATGAGCTCCTGTATAATCTCGTCGTCATCGACAACCGCAATATTGGCGGTACGGCGCATATCCGAGAATTCCTCAGTCGCAGCGACGGCCTCCTGTGAGAACCGCATATTGAACGACTCTGTCGCCTCTTTGCGCGGCGTTTCGGATCTGAGCACATGATCCTGTGCACGACCGGTGCCTTTCTCGACATAGTTGCCGGTCTTGCGGCCGAACAAGCCCTCCATTGCCTCTTCGAGAGTCCCGGCTACCTCGAGATTCGAGAAATCTGAATTAGCACTGATAAACTGCTGAATCCCCTCACTGCGCGTCAGGATCTTGATCTGTTTTGGTCGAACTCCGGTGACATCCATCACATGGTTGAGCAGGGTTCGAAGCTTTTCACCGTCTCCCGATTCAATATCCACTTCCACACTTGCCATCATGAGAAGAACACGAGGCGAGCGAACCTCGTGCAGTTCGATAAGTTCCTGGATCCGATAGCGGAGGAGCTCGATTTTTTCCCGGTTCAACCCCTGTGCAATCTCGATAAAAAGAACCTGGTCATTCACATGGGCTTCTACGATACTCGGCGTATCATCGATGTTGATTTTAACTTTCAGACACTCCGCAACCGCACGCAGAAGATCATCAAGTTTTACCGGCTTATTGAAGAACTTCTTAACATTGTACCGGGCAATCTGGACGAAGGCCTCACGCGACAGCGGCTCGCTGATTATGATGACCGGTACATCTTTCGCGTTCGGGTCTGAGTCCTTGCGGGCCAGTACATCGGGACCGGACGCACGACTTAAAAAATAGTCCATGATCACCAGGTCGGGGACTTCCCGGCGGAGTTTCGCAATCCCGTCAAGCCCGTTTACGGCCACCACGACCTCGAATCCGTGTTCGGTCAGCTGCCGATTATAAAACTCTCGAAGCAGTGCCGACTCTTCGATTACAAGTACTTTTTTCATATGCCGATGCCTCGCACCTCTTATACCACTGCCCGGCTCCCGGACGCAATTGTACGAATAAATCGCAACATTGCTGAGCGAGAAGCAGTATACCGGCTAATACAATGAAGGAAGCGACGGATCCTCCTCTCGCATACGTGCATAGCGTATGACTTCAGGGCGATACTCGAAATGTACCGGATCAAACCCGATCCACTTTCCTCCCCACACGAATCCGTGACGCTCGAAGGCGTCTATCACTGCCTCCGGAACAGAGTGCCGCTGTTCACGCGAAAGCGACCACCACTCTTCAATACCGGATTGTTGCGCCCATCGCCAGAACCCGAATCCATCATATCGGCGCGGCAGAAGATCAACAGCAATCCCGTACGCGTGGTAGCTTCTGGAAATCGACCCGAAAATATCCCGCCAGTAATAGCCGCTGACTGTGGCCAGATTATCCACAAACCTTACCACTTCCGCGCTATCCTGCATCGCATCGCGGATGTCGGACTCTACCTCTTCCAGAGGCTCGACCACCATCGGATGCACCCGTGTCGTGCGACCGAGAAAGCTTGTCCTCTGCATGACCCTGTCCGCGTCACGGGCATTATCAAACCCATACAGCGACTCGTAGAACTCCTGGTGTCGACCGGTCGTGAGCCATAACGGTTCCCGCTTGCCCTCCTCGGCGCGCTCACGCAACGTTTCTGCGAGTTCTTCGGGAATCTCTGGAGGTTGATGTTCACCCACGCGATACTCGTAAAACCGCATAGCGGCGAACTCGTCCCGGTATTCGCGCATATCATCAGGCAGAAGACGCCCGTCACTCCAGTAGAACCAGGTCCCGTCCACGCTCAATGCCCAATCGCCGTTTCGACGTACGTAGCCGTCGACTCTTTCGGGGTAGGCGTCGGCAATTGCGTGAACGGCCGCTCTTGCGGCGCGTTCCTGTTCGTCCCCCCCGTATACTGCACCGTGTGAGGAAGTCGGCATACTCAGCTCCCGCGGATCGAAATCCTGCGAAAGCATTGTACCCGGCTCCAACGCAGCTGCTCGTACCATTGCGACGAGCACAAAGACGGAAATCAGAACGGCTATGCCTGCACTCGGTTGGTCACGCACCGGAACCCTTCCCCTTCATGAGCATCGAAACCACAGTGAGTTCGATTGAGACGTACCTAGGGAAGCGTCGTCAAGACTTTCGAAATACGTTCAATATCCGCTTTTGTCAGGGTCGGATATAAGGGGAACAACAGACATCGCAGCAGGAGCGCCGAAGCGGCAGGAAATCGCTCCGAGGGACATTCGTCCCAATAGTCAGCTACGGCCATAATCGTCTCGCTGAACGCCCAGACCGCTTCAACGTCCTTTTTGCGGGCATAGGAGATAACATCCTTTGCAGCGCCGTCGAGCATGACAGGAAATGCAAACGGAACCGCGGTTTCCCCCGAAGCAGGGGCTTTATGTCGTCCCTGCATGACAGATCGGCGAAACACATCGGCCACTTCCCGTCTGCGCTCAATATATGTGCCAAGGGCGCGGATCTGGGCCAGGCCGAGCGACGCGTTCATATCCGGAAGGAGAGACGTCGTTCGCAGTGACTCCGCCGCTTTTTTCAGCGCCGTCTTTTCGCTTCGACCGCGCGCTACAACCGCAGCGCCCCCACCGGTGGTAAAAATACTTTCGGGTTCGAGACTGAGAATCGTGAATTTCCCGAGTGTGCCGGTGGTATGTCCATCTTCGCCTGCTCCGAGCCCGTGCGACGCATCCTCGATCACGGGCAATTCGAGCGTCTCGAGCCGATTCGCACTGTATGGTGCACCGAGCGGGCTGTCGAGCAGTACAGCCTTCGGCATTCGCGTGATCCGGGCTTCGGCAGGGTAACCATCACCGTTGATCTCATCCGCCCCATACGCAGTCTCTTCTGTTTGCCCCGATGTATGCCCAGAGACTTCCCCGCCGGCCGGTGTGTTCTCGGGCGTATCACCTGTCCCATCGCCGGGCGCATTACCTGCCCCATCACCTGTCGCATCACCTGCATGACCGCCCGATTTCGGCACGCCGGGGCTCGACGCACTCCCTGCGTCGCTGAATCTGGCCTCGAGCCGTTCAATCATACGCTCGGCGGCATCAAGATCGAGATTAGCGGTGGCCATATCGACATCGCAGAAAAGCGGAATAATTCCACGCTCTTTCAGTACGTCTGCATAGACCGCGGGAGCAAGGGGCGAGAGAATTATGGAGTCACCGGCCTCGAGGCCGAGTGCATCAAACGTGAGCTCTATTGCCCGCTCGTATTCGCGAAGCGCCACGCACGAAGCACCGGAGAGCAGTCGCGCAACTTCGC
>CAZMEV010000067.1:0-17700 GCA_964565375.1 uncultured Spirochaetaceae bacterium | reverse complement strand
GGGACTTAACCCAACACCTCACGGCACGAGCTGACGACAGCCATGCAGCACCTGTATACCTGCCCCGAAGGGAAGCGGTGTCTCCACCGCGCATCAGGTATATGTCAAGCCCTGGTAAGGTTTCTCGCGTATCATCGAATTAAACCACATGCTCCACCGCTTGTGCGGGCCCCCGTCAATTCCTTTGAGTTTCACCCTTGCGAGCATACTCCCCAGGCGGTGCACTTAACGCGTTAGCTACGGCACTGATCCTGTAGCGGACCAACACCTAGTGCACATCGTTTACGGCGTGGACTACCAGGGTATCTAATCCTGTTTGCTCCCCACGCTTTCGCGCCTCAGCGTCAGTTCAAGGCCAGAAGCTCGCCTTCGCCGCCGGTGTTCTTCCTGATATCTACAGATTTCACCCCTACACCAGGAATTCCAGCTTCCCCTCCTGAACTCCAGCCACGCAGTTCCCAGCGCAACCCCGCAGTTGAGCTGCGGTCTTACACACCAGGCTTACGTGGCCGCCTGCGCGCCCTTTACGCCCAATAATTCCGAACAACGCTCGCCCCATACGTGTTACCGCGGCTGCTGGCACGTAATTGGCCGGGGCTTATTCCTGCGCTACCGTCATCAGCAAGGCATTGCCTCCTCGCCTTATTCCTCACGCAGAAAAGGGCTTTACAACCTCTCGGCCTTCTTCACCCACGCGGCGTCGCTCCGTCAGACTTTCGTCCATTGCGGAAGATTCTTAGCTGCTGCCTCCCGTAGGAGTCTGGGCCGTATCTCAGTCCCAGTGTGGCCGATCACCCTCTCAGGCCGGCTACTCATCGTCGCCTTGGTAGGCTCTTACCCTACCAACCAGCTAATGAGCCGCAGGCTCATCCTCAGGCGGCCCCGAAGGACCTTTGCCCCGCTCACCACAGTGTGCGGGACCTATCCGGTATTACCCCATGTTTCCACAGGCTATCCCCAACCCGAAGGACAGATCACCTACGTGTTACTCACCCGTTCGCCGCTCTAGGCACTCCGAAGAGTGCTTGCCGCTCGACTTGCATGCTTAAAACGCGCCGCCAGCGTTCGTTCTGAGCCAGGATCAAACTCTCCATGATATAGCTTGTGTCCAGCCGAAGCCGGACACAAAAAGAGTTTTCTTTCTTCTTAGCTCTCTTATTGCTCTTTTGGCAAAAATTGCTCGCTTAACAAGCGTCGACTCATCTTCGTCCACCCACCGGAAGCACTCGGCACACCCTGCTTGCAAAAGCAGCGCACGCTAAAGAGCCCCCGTATGCGGGATGCGAAGTGTTTCAACACCTTACCGTCAGACTTATTCGTTGCGAACGACCTACCGTCTCTATCGCACGCATTCGCATATATATTATACAAATACGCGCGCTTCCTGCCGGCGCTGTCGTGCTGCAGACGCTGCAGCCGTGATTCTCACGACCCGGTCGCGGTTCTCACGACCCGGTCGCGGTTCTCACGACTGAATCATGGTCTTCCCGACCAATATGCGCCCTTCTCGCAGACCGACAACCGACACTCGCCGGTAGTTCGCCCCCGATCGTCTTTCCTTCCCTTCTCTCGCGCTGTAAAAGAACTCACCTCTCCGCCCCGGCGCTCATTGCGTCAGGCGGGACCCTGAGTGATAGCACATTTGCTGTTAACGCGTCAATAGCTCCCTTCCGCCCGCCTCAAAAAAGCACCGGAAAGGTGTTAGTACGATGTCAGCACAATCACTGTAGGGTGATTTCCCGCACCGCGGGTGGTTCCCGCCGTGCGAGTGTGAACGTAGCGGTTATGTGCGCCTCATGTCAACAACTCCAGCACCGAATTACCAAAATAATCGGCGAGAACTAAAACCGGTAGCGGACACCTGTCGTAAGCGCGGCTGCTCCCTCACGCTCCCATGAGAACACCGAATCCGCGTCGCCCATTTCAACGTCGGCAAAGCCGAGCATGTCGAATCCGCCGAATACATTCCAGTTGACCCCGGCACTCACGCGAGCACTTCGATCGACAGGAGAAATAATGGAGCGACCGATCAGAGAGACGGTGCGCGACGGAGAAATAATGACCTCCGGATACACGGTCACACCGTACTCCGCGTCGGGATTCTCCTCGTCGTCCCAGGAAGCCCCCGGTCTCACAAGCGCTTCGAGGCGTGCGTCGAGGGACAGTTCAGGCGTGAAACTCTCTCTGTGGTATGCTCCGAGAGAAAATGTCGTTCGCTCGTCGAGATTATCGCGGTCGATATCCCGATCAACCGCGAGCCGCGCCCCGCCGTACACATCTATTCCGAGCAGCCCCTGCGTGCTCAGGACAACATCATGGCGATCGTCGGCCGGGTCATAGAGATAGCCCGGCTCAAGCGTAAACCGCCCCACCTCGAAACTGACACGTCCGCCGGCACGCGTCTGCTCGATATTCCGCGCTCCGGGCTGCCCTGGGTCGGGAAGCGCCGGGAGTACCACCGGCTCAAAGAACGCGAAGTCGCCGAGCGGCATATACACAGCCGTCAACCAGGTGGTTTCATCGCGCACGTCGTCGCCGGTTTCGCGGAAGTCGGCAGTGCCGGTTCCATCGGCGCCGAATATAACGTCGGCAGCATTAAAGAGCGCACCGTGCCCCCACGACACCCGGTCGCGCCCGGTGGTAACGCGCACCGTGTAGTCTTCGGTCACCGGAAAGCGGAAGCGAAGCGAAGCCCGCGGCACCGTGAACAATGCCGCCGCGGACGTCCCTCCGCCGCCGAAAGCCCCCGCATCGCCGGCTGACACCTCGCCGTTCTGCCCATCCGGCTTGCCGCCTGCCGGCTCCTGTCCGCCGCCGGCCGGCCCGCCGAGCAGCGCCTCCGCGAGGCCGGCCTCAGCGAGAAAGGCATCGATCGTAAGCCGTGCCTGAATATTCCGGTCCCGCTGACTTCGAAGATCGAGCCGCCCCCGTCCGAAACCGGTCAGGCCGAGCTCCTCTTCGACGCCATCCCAGCTGAGGATGTTAAACGCATCTATTTCACCGTCAACGCGCGCCTCGGCGCCGAGCCATGCTGCGCCTGCGGTCATGTGCAGCGCGAAAACCAGGCCTGCGAGCGCGGCAGTCAACATCAATCTATTTCCTACCATGACAGTTCCTCCAGCGAGAAAATGCCCGAAGGAAGCGAAACTCCGATCTGCACATCCTCCATGATCATTTCAGTTCCGCTCGAACTGCGCGTCACATCGGTAACCTTCATATGCACGGGAAAGCGATAACCGTTCTGCGTACTCGTTTCGAGCACCTCCACTTCCTTAAGCTGCCGGCCGCTTCGCGCAAACTGCTCAGCCTTGCGGAGCACGAAATCGTTCCGGTCGACATAGTAAATCTGCTTCGGATAGGCCACGTTTGTATCGCGCGCATTGAGCTCGACGCGGTACACCTCGTAGCCCTCGTACGTATCCTCTCCGAGCAGCTCGGCGGTGTAGTCGTCGAGAATTCCACGCCCACCGGTCATATCCTCATAGGAGAGATCGGAACCTAAGAGCGAATCGCGAAGCGCCGATCCCTGAAGCCGGATAACCTCGCGTGCGTCGGGATAGTACAGATACAGATTATCGTCGCGACGAAGAATCCTCTGCCCTTCCTCATCCCTTGAAGTAAATTCAACAAGAAACCGATCCGCCCCCTCCGAATGGGCAATATAGGTGCTCTCGCGGTCGCCGAAGCGGTCGCTTATAATCATGCGCCCCTCGATAATTGCCGTCGACCAGGTCTGATTCTCGTCGAGCCGCTCAATGATCTCTTCACCGGTCAGAGCCTGCGCCTCGAAGGCGGCAGGTCCGGCGAACGCGAGAAACAGGATCGCAAAAGCGGCGACCGTTATTGGATTAAGATTATAGGTTGATGTTTTCCTCATGGCTTTCTCCTTCCCTGTTATATAGGCGTGTTGCGCGACCGCAACCAAGCTCGGTGTCATGTTCGAAGCGCTTCCACGGGCTTCAGCTTTGCCGCACGCCTCGCCGGAAAAACCGAGGCGGCCATTGCAACAGCCGAAGAATAGAGAAACACTACGAGCGTCGACCGGAGATTCAGCACCGGATAGAGCACCGACGAGATATCCATATTCGCCATTTCCATTGCGTCACCAAAATCAATGCCGACGTGCTGCAGCGGAATCGTAACGCCTATGCCCATGAGCACCCCGACGAACGAACCTGCAAGCCCCAGATACGCCGCCTCGGTGAAAAAGAGGCGTACCAGCTCACGTCCGTGCATCCCCATAGCACCGAGGGTACCGATCTCACGGGTACGCTCGTGGATCGTCATCATGGTTGTGTTAATAACCACCGTACTTCCGAGAATAAAGAAAATGAGCGCGATTATGCTGTACACAACGTCGGCCATTTGAAGGTAGGCCCATCCGCCGCTCACCTCGGTCCACTGCGTAACACTGAGTCCCTCGACCTCGCTTTCCCGCGCTGCTTCACGCACCTCTTCGGTAAGCCTGTCAAGGTCCCCGTTGCCGCTTTTCACAAGGATTTCACTCGCGCCGTCTCCCATCCGCAGGTAGCGCGCGGCCGACTCGAACGGAAGCATAAAGGTAGACTGGTTCATACCCGCCATCGGAAACTCGGCAATTCCGACCACATCCACGGTGAAGGCGTTTGAAGTTCGAAGCCGGGTCTGGGTCATAAACGTGGCCTGTCCTCCGAGTTCGACCCCGAGGTCACGCGCGAGTCCGCGCCCGAGGATCGCCTCGCTTGTTCCGGGCTCCGGCAGGCGCCCTTCGGCCACAATACTCTCGAGATCCTGATACTGACGCTCGAGCTCAAGGTCCACGCCGATTCCACGGCCTGCAATCTGACGACCATCACGGAACGCGGCGCCCGGCACATTTATGCGTGGACTTACCTGCGAGACACCCGGTTTCGCCTGCAGTCGCTCGACAATCCGGGCGTAATCGGGCACCACGTATTGCGTTGGATTCAGGTGCTCGTAGCGGTCGAAGTCGGCGTTTCGCACACGCACTTCCCCGCTTTCATAGTTCCAGGCATTGTGCCGCACATCGACCTTGATTCCCTCGAGCACCGAGAAAAGCATCGTAATCGAAAAGGCGGCGACCGCAATGGCAATAATCGAAAGAAGGCTGCGTCTGCCGTTGCGGAATACGTTTCTGAAGGCAATACGTGACAGTTTCATTGCTCGCTCCTCATGAATGACGCAGCGAATCGGTAATTCGCCGCTTAAGCATGCGCCGCGTCGGCACGAGCGCTACGACCCCGGCAATTACGGCGGCTGCAACAGCCGTAACGATCATCGAGGGTACATGCCACACGCCGTAGAGAACTTCATCGAACCGGAAATCCATCTCGACGCCTTCCATAAGCGCTCCGTAGTCAATGCCTATGGCCACCGAATACCACACAAGCAGCGCTCCGAGCCCGAGCCCCACCAGAGCACCGATAACCCCTATACCGGCCGCTTCGAACATGAACATCCACCGGATTTCGCCTTCGCGGACACCGAGCGCACGCATCATGCCGATTTCGTTTTCACGCTCGAGCACCGACATGAGCATGGTGTTCGATATTCCTACAATCGCAATGATCGCAAGTAGAAACAGGATTATCGCCGTCGCCGCGTTTTCCATTTCCATGAACTCGGCGAACTCTTCATTCAGCCGGTTAAACCCCAGCACCTCGATTCCCTGCACGTCCGCGAGCAGTTCACGCACCGGACCGGGATCAGTTTCGGCCGGAAGTCCGCCGGGAAGCGACAGGAAGATACCGGTCACAGCGGAGCGCATCTCGAGGTATTCGTCGGCAATATCGATCGGAAGATATGCCTGCTGCCGGTTTACAATGGGATTTGCCGTATTAAATATGCCGACAATCTCCAGATCCATAATCTGGTGAAAGCCGTCACGGGTACGCGTGGTCACCGAGATCGGATATCCGACTTCGGCTCCGAGCTGATCGGCAAGCCAGCGCCCGATGATCACCTCTTCGTTTCCCGCTTCAAGGAATCGGCCCTCCTCGATGGAATCGGAAAGGGCGAAGACATCCTGATCCCGCTCGACATCAATCCCATAGAATTGACGCTGCAGCGAGCCGTCCTCGGGGAACGGATCATAGCGTACGATAAGCTCACCCCGGAACCCGACTCTCGGTGCGGCCGGAATCCCCTCGTCATCGAGCGCCGCAAGGATCCGGTCAGGCTGCTCGACAAGCAGATCAAGCGGAAAGGTATCACGCTCGTCCCAGTATCCGGTTCCCATGATTGCCGCATCCCCGGTCTCATACCGGGACATATTGCGGTCGTTCTCCGCTTCGAATCCCTGAAGAATAGAGAACATCCATATAAAGATTGCGACCCCGGCGGCAATCGCTACCGACGTAATGATGGTGCGGCGGCGGTGGCGGGCGAGGTTTTTCGCCGCCAGCGCTACAAAGAAGCCTGTTCGCGAGCGGGGTACCGAACTGCCGTTACCGTTTGCGAGCCGACTCATGGTTATGCACTCCTTCGATCGTCGCTCTCGATAAGTCCGTCATGAAGCCTGCAAAGTCGGGCCGCGTAGTCCATAACCATTTGATCGTGGGTCGAAAAGATGAATGTCGTCCCGCGCTTCCGGTTAATGTCCCGCATAAGCTTCAGAATCGCCTCACCGGTCGCCGAGTCAAGGTTCGCTGTCGGCTCATCGGCGAGCACAATGAGGGGATTCTTTACAAGGGCGCGGGCAACTGCCACCCGCTGCTGTTGTCCACCGGAAAGGCGGGACGGTCGCCGGTGTTCCATTCCCTCGAGACCGACTTCCGCGAGAAGCGCCATGGTTCGTTCGCGGATCTCATCCTCGGCGACTCCCAGGAGCGACAGCGGCATCGACACGTTCTCGTACGCGGTGAGCACGGGAATGAGGTTAAAGTTCTGAAAGACGAAGCCGATTTTCGCCCGCCGGATCTCGGTGAGCTCCTTTTTACTTCTGCCGGCGAGGCGGTCCCCATCGATATCCACATCCCCGGTGTCTGCGTTGTCGATACATCCGATAATGTTGAGTAACGTCGTTTTCCCGGATCCGGAAGGCCCGGCGATCGACAGGAACTCGCCTGCCTCTATTCCGAGCGAGACCCCACGAAGAGCACGCACTTCCGTTTCACCGTCAACGTACGTCTTTCGAACGTCCTGAATAGTTATCATTGCCCGGTCTCCTTAATCTTCGCCTGTATTATCCTGAGAGTCGGCCTGTCCGCCGGCTGCCTGTTCGTTTCCGGGTTCGTCTCCGGGTTCCTTTCCGGGTTCGTCTCCGGGTTCCTTTCCGGGTTCGTGTTCCCGAAACGCCTCGCCCTGCTGTGTACGCCGAAGGGCGGCAAGTCCGAGGCCTGCGCCCATGCCCATTGACTCGACCGCGCTGGTCGGGATGAGCATGAGGTTTTCGTTTTCCTTCATCCCGTCGTAGACCATATTCATAGCCCGAAGGTTGAACGCATGCGGGTTTGCTTCGTATCGACGACCCGCTTCTTCGAACTTCTCGGCAATATCCACTTCGGCGCTGCTCAGGATGACGCGCGCCTGTCGCTCGCGCTCGGCCTGCGCCTTGCGGCTCAGCGCGTCTTCGAGCTCCTTGGGAAGCAGTATTTCGGTAAACTCAATAGACAGAATGGTTATACCCCACGGGCTGGTCTTCGCGTCGAGAGTTTCCTGAATTTCCGCGCCGAGCCGCTCACGCTCGCTTAAGACGGTTGCCAGATCGTTGCGTCCGATCGTATCGCGCAGCACCGCCTGTGCCGACAGCGTAACCGCATCGAAGTACTTTTCGACCTCGAGGATCGCCTTCCCGGCATCCCAGACCATCCAGAACGCGAGGGCGTCGACATTCACCGGAACAGTGTCACGCGTAACCGAGCTTTCCGCGGAAAAGTCGGTGACCCGTATTCGCATATCCACATGGTCAATCACCGAGTCGAGAACCGGCAGAAGCATGTGCGGCCCCGGAGTCATGACCTTGAGGAACCTGCCGAGTCGAAATACGACCGCCCTGTCCCACTGCTTGACGATCTGTACAGCCGGCGACACCAGAAGGCCGACCGACACAAAAAGAAGAAGCGGAGTCAGCACATGCGGCGCCAGGAAGCCTGCGGTAATCCAGATTGCCAGAATGTCCAGCAGGACAATGGACCACATGGGGATAAGCGCCAGCAGAACAACCGCCATGACCAGTGTCACCGCCACGCTCGCGATGGCTTCGGCATGCACTGCCGCAAGCGGAGGTCCCACAAGCAGCTGTACTCCGACGCCCGCAGCGAAAAAGAGCACGAGCAGAAGTACGGTCATTGTATTGAGCGAAAAGTTACGCGGCCATTTCGGCAAGCGATGTTTCCGTCTCGCGCTGCGAATGCGCTCCTTTGCCTGCTGTTTCAACTGCTGCGTATTCAAGGCGTGCCCCCATCCCGGTACGAGTTCAAGTAGGCAATAAGATCGTCGACCGTAAAACCGTACGATGCCGCCTGTCCGACAAAACCGCGTACAAGATGGCCAAGTATTTCATTGCGTTCGGTGTCCGAGAGTGCAACTTCGCGGTCGCTTATGAACGTTCCGGTCCCGTGCTGTGTACTGACCAGACCGCGGATCTCAAGCTCGTTATAGGCCCTCGCGACGGTATTCGGATTAATGCTCAGCTCCACCGCAAGACCACGCACCGTGGGCAGTTGCGCTCCAGGGCCCAGCCGTCCGTCGGCCACCGCCATTTCGATCTGGAGAATAATCTGCCGGTAGAACGGAATGCCGCTTCCCGGATCAAGCACTATGTCGATGGATTTGTCGTTCCGCGTCACCGTTTGGTCCACCTTATTGCCTCGGTGTATTAGTTAACTAATACAATAAGAGATTACACCCGGCTATAGAGAACGTCAATACGAAACACGGCACGCGCTCAGAGAATTGAACGCGGGCCGTGTTTATAGGAGACCGTGTTTCTGGCGGAGGAAGGTCACAAGAAGGACCACTGGAAGCTCGTGCGCTTATCCCACGTAGCTGTGATTCGAAGAGGGTTCACCTACATAGGAAAGCCAGTCGCCGGGGGATCCACTGTCCGCAAGCGGCGCGCCCGACTCGCCCGAACTGAACGTATGGAGCAGTGTCGAAATCTGTTCGCGTAGAAACGCCTCGGCATTGGCAATGTGCTCACGTGGATACCCACGGTCAGCAAGCTCGTAGACCATCTGCAGCGAAACAACCCGCCCGAGTGCGCGCCCGAGCTGTACAATTTTGCGCTGAGGAAGCGAATTCCGCAGATCTATGTCCAGCGCCTGCCGCACCGCTTCAGCGGCTCGGGCGGTAGGCTCGAAACTGCGAAGATACCGAAAGAGATTCGCTTCTTTCGCGCGTTTCATCCCCTTTGTCACGGCGTCACTGATTTGTTCATAAAGAATATCATTGCTGCCCTCAAAAATCTGAAAAGGCCTGCTGTCGGCCATTGATCTCGCCGCAACATGCTCACGGCGATAGCCGTTGCCACCGAAAAGCTGCATAGCCGACTGGGCCGCCGACTGCATGAAATCCGTAACAACCGATTTAATGCTGTTCGCGGTAAGGGCCAACGGTGATGTATCACGGTCGACTCGCGCTGCCGACACGCTGTGCACACACATTGCCGCGCATGTGGTTACTTTGGCCTGAACCGCTGCCAGACGCGATGCAACCTGGTCGTAACTGAGAAGCGGATGCCCTCCCACCACACGCGATTTGACGTGGGCAAGCGCATCGTCGGACAGTCGCCTGAGATAGCCAATTGCCATACCGGGGAACTGGAGCCGTGAACGATGCAGGGTATCAAGGAACATTCGAAGTCCGGTCGACTCCGGCTTAAGCTGGTTCTCCCCAGGCACAACGGTGTCGATCTCATTTCGCCCGTACGGAATCATGGACAGGCCGAGCGTCTGATATTGCTCGGAAACATGGATACCGCCCTGCGACCGTTCCCAGACAAACATGCCGACACCACGGCCAAGTTCTCCTTTTGAGCTTCTCGGGCGTGCCGTCAGCATCCAGTGGTCGGCCATGCCGGTGAGGCCTCCCCAGTGTTTTGTACCGCGAATTCGATATCCGTTTTCGGCCTGTTCAAAGGAAGTCTGCATACCGAGGGCTTCTGAGCCATAATCCGGCTCCGTTATCATAAGACCGCCTACCGACTGCTCATCGAGGAAGCGCCTGAAGACTCGCTCGCAAACCTGCGGATTACCGTAACGACCGAGTGGCTGGAGAAACAGTGCTCCGTTAATCCCGATAATGAGTGAAAGCGGAAGTGACTCGTATGAAGCCGTTTCGAGCACCGAGAGTCCGTCGGCGACATGCGCCCCGCGACCACCGTACTGCGACGGAATAAACGCAGAGAGCGGCCCGGCCTCAAGCAGATGTGTGAGCTCTTCCCGGGACAGGCCCTCGAAGCGGCTCGCGCGCGTTGCCGTATCGTTGTCTTTGGAAAAATGGTTTCGAATCCGCTCACGAAAGCGGGAAATAAGATTGGTTATCGACTCAGACGAATCATGCATCATACCCAAGCCTACAAGTGAATGAAGCCCGTGTCGAGCCTGTGCACATACAAACTACCGGAAAGAGATTCTCTGTTAATCGGCAAGCTCCGTGTGTGGCGGGGCCATGCCCGGCACCATGTAAGCTTTATGTGAGCCGGATCACCCATGCCCGCACCATTGCAACTCCATGTGAGCCGGCCCCGGCGGCAGCGCCGGCTGCCGCCGCTGGGTGAACCTGCGTGCGTAAATGTCTATTTGTCGGACTCGGTCAGTCCTTTTACAAACTGCTTCTGCATGGTGATCACCAGCAGTATGGTCGGAATCATGGAGAGGATGGTAATTGCCATAATTATGTGCCAGTCGGCCTGTGCATCCCCAGCGTTGAGCATACGGCTGATTCCGAGCATGAGTGTGAAGTACTCACGTCTGCTTGTCACAAGGAGTGGCCACAAGTACTGATTCCACCCGTACACGAACTGAATCACCACCAATGATGCAATTGGTGTCCGCGACATTGGAATCAGTATGTATGTGAAAAACCGCATTGGACCGGCCCCGTCTATCTTTGCCGCTTCGATCAACTGGTCGGGGATAGTCATGAAGTACTGCTTGAACAGAAACGTAGCGGTGGCAGAGACTGCCAGCGGCAGGATAAGTCCCACGTAGCTGTTGGTCATTCCGAGAGCCGAGATAAGCGCATAGGTAGGCACGATGCGAACCTCGACCGGTAGCATAAGCGTCAGAAAGATAGTCCAGAAAAACGCGCTGCGCCCCGGAAACCGGAAGAAGACGATGGCGAACGTCGACAAAAGCGAAACGATAATCTTTGCCACAGTAATGCCGCCGGCCATGATCAGACTGTTCTGCAGCATGGTGAAGGCGCCGATTGCGCGCGCTCCGCCGAGTCCACGGCCGCCGACAAACAGCGCGGTCCGATAGTTTTCGATTATCTGTGAGCCCGGAATTAACGGCATGGGCCGCTGAAAGATGGCAGGAAGCGGGATACTCGACGCTACGAACACAAAGTAGATCGGAATAATGACGATAAGACACGCAATCACCAGGATAACGTGTCGCAGGACTCGAATCGGTTTCGGATCAGTAACCATAACGTGTCAGGCTCCCTAGTAGTTTACGCGACGTTCCACAAAACGGAACTGCAGGACGACAAACGTCATGACAAATGCCATGAGAACAACCGATTGGGCTGAAGACCCTCCGAAATCCAGCGAGCGGAACCCGTCCCGGTATATGCGGTACACCATTGTTGCGGTCGCATTATTAGGACCGCCTTCGGTAAGCTGATGAATGATCGGAAACGTTTCAAAAAAGGTATAAATGAAATTAACGATAAGCAGAAAAAAGGTTGTCGGAGACAGCAGCGGAAATGTAATCGTCCAGAACCTGCGAATTGGTCCGGCGCCATCCATGGACGCGCTTTCCAGCAACGAATCGGGAATAATGTGCATTCCCGCCAGATAGAACAGAAAGTTATACGCGATGCGCTGCCAGGATGCGGCAATAACGACCAGAAGAAACGCCTGACCGGGAATGATTGTATGGTTCCACCTGATTCCCACTGTGCGCAGAAAGTGCGCGACGACTCCGACTGCCGGACTGAACAGGAAGAACCACATAACGCCCGCCACGAGCGGCGCGACCGCGTACGGCGAAATGATAATTGTCTGATATCCAAGCGCCTTTTTTCCTATATTATTCGCGAGCGTCGCGAACAGAAGCGCCAGCAGCATCGTAGAACCGGCAACCGCGATCGCAAACGCAATACTTGTCCAGATGGCCTGTACATACTGGGTGTCGCCCAATACTCTCTGGAAGTTACCAAGCCCGACGAATGTTCGCCGTAACCCGAATGCATCTTCCCGATAGAGCGACATAAGCAACGCCTGACTCGCCGGCCACAGGAAAAACACTGCTGTGAGAGCAACTTCCGGAGTTAACAGAAGATACGGAAGCCCTTTATTTTTGAATACAACACTTTTGCCACTGACCATAGTGGTCGCCCTCCGCTGACAAGTCGGCGACATGATGAGCCGGTGGAAAAACCCACCCACCATGTCGCCGGATGATTTCTCTTAACGCGTGCCGTAACGGGCAGCGCGGATGAGCACACCGCCGGCCCCTGTCACGTGATCAACGTCACGTCCTTTCGGGATCCGGCAGCACGCGAATACTCTCGCTCGGTCAGTCAGCCACCGTCTGCTCGAACTCGCGAAGCAGCTCGTTTCCGCGGCGCACCGCGTCGTCAAGGGCATCCTGAGCGGTGGAATCTCCACCAATAGCCGCTTCCATGGCGTCAAGAATGTGTGAACGAATCTGCACGAAGTTTCCAAACCGCAGTCCACGGGAATTGTCGGTCGGCTCGTTCAGCGTGATCTGTTCGATCGCCGTGTTGTGGATGGGTATCTCATCATAGAAGCCCTGTTCCCGTGTCAGATCCCAGGCAGAGTTCGTGACCGGCAGATAGCCGCTGAACTGATGCCATTCGGCCTGAACTTCGGCGGACGAGAGATACTCGAAGAACTCGGCAATGCCTTCGTACTCAGCGTCGGTATGTCCGTCCATAACCCACAGCGATCCGCCACCGATAATTGAGTTCTGCGGACTGTCAATAATGTCGGGCCAGTACGGAAGGAAGCTTGCGCGGAAGTTAAAGTCGGCATTCGCCGCAATTCCTGCATATGCGGCCGAAGACCCGATGTACATGGGAACATCACCGGAGTCAAACAGCGGCCCTGCGTCACCACCGCGACCTCCGTACTGGAAAAGCCCACGATCCGACCAGTCGGCAAGCGCTTCAAGGTGCTTTACGTGATACTCGCTATTCACAAGAAGTTCGGCATCCCAGCCGTCAAGACCATTTGCACGGGTTCCAAGCGGAACATCGTGCCATGCGGAGAAGTTCTCCATGTTAGTCCAGGAGGGCCACTGGAAGGTGAAACCGGCAGAGTAATTTCCGGTCTCCATGAGCGCTTCAGCGTATTCTTCGACCTCCGGCCAGGTTCGGGGAGGACTGTCGGGGTCGAGTCCCGCTTCTTCGAACGCATCCGTGTTGTAGTAGAAGATCGGTGTCGAGCTGTTGAACGGAAACGACAGCATGTTTCCGTCAAGGTCCGAATAGTAGGCGGTTACCTGCTCGAGCACGTCGTCGGTATCGAACGGCCGACCGAAGTCTTCCATGAGCTGGTAGACCGGATAAATGACTTCGCGGTTGCCCATCATGGTACCGGTTCCGACCTCGTATACCTGCAGAATATGCGGCTGGTCACCGGCACGGTATGCAGCGATGGCGCTGGTCATTGCCTCGGCGTAGTCACCCTGCTCAACGACGTTGACAATGTAGTTATCCTGCATGTCATTGAACCGACCGGCCATGCGCTCGATTTCCTCACCAAGCTCACCACCGAGTCCAATCCACATTTCAATTTCGAGCGGAAAGTCCGGTTCCGCCTCTTCCTGTTGCCCACCCGCGAAAACGAGAGAGGCACTCAGTAAAACCAACATGACCAAAAGTGCGACTTTGCGCATTTGGCACACCTCCTGATTGTGTTGTTGTAACGCCACGATTCAATCCGGTCCGGACTGTCGTTGCGATCCCACTTGCCGGCTCGGAGCGCTCACAGCCCACCGCGCCAGACACAAAGCGCTCACAGTATTGGGCGCTTTATATTTGTAAATCATCAGCGTAAAGCTAAAATTCCGTTAATTAATCTGTCGTTACCGCCTTTCTTCTCACTTTCTTATGCGAACTGATGAACTATGTTATTGAACAATTGTTCGCGAAACTTAAAACGATCGTAGCCCCGCTTTTGCGCGGAGTCAACGTTTTTTTTAATCAATCCGCGTTTGAGCTATACAGGTAGTGCGCAGACACACAAGACACCTGGCTATGCGGCAGTAAAGCTGCCGGCGAGAATGCGGCGCGCCGTGAAACGCGCCGCAGGGGAGAAGCTGGAAAAGCTTTGAGCGCAGAGAGTTCTCTGCCGGCTGGGTTCTACTTGTCCGACTCGGTGAGTCCGCGGACGAACTGTTTCTGCATACCCAGGACAAGAAGCATAGTGGGAATCATGGAGAGTATTACAATGGCCATTACGATATGCCAGTCTGCCTGTGAGTCGGCGGCATTCAGCATGCTGCTCAACCCCAGCATAACAGTGTAAAAGCTTCTGTCGGTTGTCACGATCAATGGCCACAAATACTGGTTCCAGCCATACACAAACTGGATGACAACCAGCGAGGCAATGGGTGTCCGCGACATGGGGACAAGTATGTAGCTGAAAAAGCGCATGGGCCCCGCCCCGTCGATCTTCGCTGCCTCAATAAGCTGGTCAGGCACCGTCATAAAGTACTGCTTGAACAGGAACGTTGCCGTTGCCGATACGGCAAGGGGAAGAATAAGCCCCATGTATGTATTCACCATCCCGAACGAGGAGATAAGTTGATAGGTCGGTACAATACGTACCTCGACAGGCAGCATGAGCGTTATGAAGATTGTCCAGAAAAAGAACGTCCTCCCCGGAAACCGGAAAAACACAATCGCAAAGGTGGAAAGCAGAGAGACAATTATTTTGCCGACGGTAATGCCGACAGCCATGATCAGGCTGTTCTGAATAAGCGTTATAGCGCCTATGCCATGTTCGCCGCCAAGACCTCGTCCACCGACAAACAGCGCACGGTAATAGTTCTCGATAAGCTGTCCGCCGGGAACAAGGGGCATTGGCCTCTGAAAAATCTCCGGTAACGGAATGCTCGAGGCCACAAACACGAAGTAAATAGGAATCAGCACGACAAGACACGCGATGACCAGCACGGCGTGGCGCAGGATACGTATGGGTTTTGGATCAGTAATCATGAGCAGACGTCTCCTGTTTCAGTAGTACACCCGGCGTTCAACAAACCGGAACTGGATGAACACAAAGGCCATAACGAACGCCATAAGAATAACCGACTGCGCCGCCGACCCTCCGAAGTCGAGCGAACGAAAGCCGTCCCGGTAGATCCGGTATACCATTGTCGCCGTCGCATTATTCGGTCCACCTTCGGTGAGCTGATGAATAATGGGGAACGTCATAAAGAACGTGTAGATGAAGTTCATGATGAGCAGGAAGAACGTTGTAGGCGAAAGCAGCGGGAATGTAACCTTCCAGAAACGTGTCCACGGACCGGCTCCGTCGATTGTTGCGCTTTCCTGCAGAGATTCCGGAATCATATGAAGACCTGCGAGATAGAACAGAAAGTTGTAAGCAATCCGTTGCCACGACGCTGCGAGTACCACGAGAAAGAAGGCCTGACCGGGAACGATAAAGTGATTCCATGGTATACCCAGATTGCGCATGACATACGCAACAACGCCGACAGCAGGACTGAACAGAAAGAACCACATAACGCCGGCTACCAGCGGCGCAACGGCGTACGGCGATATAAGAATTGTCTGGTACGTAAGTGCTTTCTTGCCAATCGCGTTTGCCATCGCAGCAAACATGAGCGCAAGGGCCATTGTAGATCCTGCGACGGCTACAGCGAAGGCAATGCTCGTCCAGATGGATTGAACGTACTGCGCGTCGTTCAAAACGCGCTGAAAGTTCTCGAGTCCAACGAACACCCGGCTCAGGCCGAACGCATCTTCACGATACAGCGACATGAGTAACGCCTGAGCGGCGGGAACAATAAAGAAAACAAGTACAAGCGCTACTTCAGGTGTGAGAAGCAGATAAGGCAGACCCTTATTCTTGAATGTTACGCTCTTACCACTTATCAAGGGGCACTTCCTCCGAAAATACAACGACCTGGTGAGCCCCCGGCGCGCTGCGCCGCGACCCACCAGAACATGGCTTGAAGAGACTCGACCGCTGATTGGATCGAGTTCAGTCTTCCACCGTCTGTTCGAACTCCCTTAGAAGCTGATTTCCTCGCTCGACGGCGTCATCAAGCGCTTCCTCGGCAGTAGCATCCCCACCGATAGCTGCCTCCATGGAGTCTAGGATGTGATCACGGACCTGAACAAAGTTTCCAAACCGAAGACCGCGCGAATTGTCGGTCGGTTCATTCAGCGTGATCTGCTCGATAGCCGTATTGTGGACAGGCACCTCATCGTAGAAGCCCTGCTCCCGGGTCAGATCCCAGGCGGAATTCGTGACCGGCAGATAGCCGCTGAACTGATGCCACTGCGCCTGGATTTCCGGCGATGAGAGATACTCAAAGAACTCGGCAATGCCTTCGTATTCCGCTTCGGTATGGCCGTCCATTACCCAAAGCGATCCGCCGCCGATAATGGAGTTCTGCGGCTCGTCGGTTATTTCCGGCCAGTACGGAAGGAAGCTCGCGCGAAAGTCAAAGTCGGCATTCGCCTCGATACCTGCGTAGGCAGCCGACGAGGCGATATACATTGGCACGTCGCCTGAATCGAAGAGCGGTCCGGCATCGCCACCACGACCGCCGTATTCGAACAGCCCGCGATCCGCCCAGTCGGCGAGTGCTTCGAGGTGCATGACATGCTCATCGCTGTTTATCAGCAGCTCAGCATCCCAGCCATCAAGACCGTTTGCCCGGGTACCCAGCGGGATGTCATGCCACGCGGAGAAATTCTCCATATTCGTCCAGGACGGCCACTGGAACGTCAGGCCCGCAGAATAGTTGCCGGTCGCCATCAGTTCTTCGGCATATTCTTCGACCTCATGCCAGGTCTCGGGCGGGTTATCCGGGTCAAGGCCGGCCTCCTCGAACGCATCTACATTATAGTAGAAAATCGGGGTCGAACTGTTGAACGGGAATGAAAGCATGTTTCCGTCAAGGTCCGAATAGTACGCGGTTACCTGCTCGAGGACATCGTCAGTATCGAACGGGCGTCCAAAGTCCTCCATGAGTTCGTGAACCGGATATACGACTTCCGGATTACCCATCATGGTGCCGGTACCAACCTCATACACCTGCAGAATGTGCGGTTGATCTCCTGCCCTGTAGGCGGCGATCGCACTTGTCATTGCCTCGGCGTAATCACCCTGTTCGACAACATTTACAATGTAGTCTTCCTGCATGTCGTTGAAATCGGCTGCCATTCGCTCGATTTCCTCGCCGAGCTCACCACCAAGACCGATCCACATCTCGATCTCGAGTGGATAGTCAGGCTCCACCTCTTCCTGTTCGCCCGCTGCGAATACGAACGCAGGAATCAAGAACCCTATGAGTGCCAAAAGCG
>CAZMEV010000066.1:0-17883 GCA_964565375.1 uncultured Spirochaetaceae bacterium | reverse complement strand
TTCGGCATTCACCACTCGACAATAGAATTCGAGTTCACGCCGTGTGACGACCGGAAACACGGCTGCACCTGAAAACCTGTCGGAGGGGAGGCTTTAGGTTGATGTTCGCAAGCGCCGCAGCCTGTGGCAATATGGCGGCATGAGCTTTCCCGTACCTTCAAGAATGCCCGTTGCAGTATCCGCAATTTGCGCCGCGCTTGCACTCCTTCTCGCCGCGGCAGTCATATACCAGCGCTCCCACATCGCCGGGCTGACAGGTGAAATAGAGGACGTGGCCCGGGATTTCGAAGAGATTCGCTCCGAGCGCGACAGGCTCGCCCGGCAGGTGGACGAGCTCGAGCAGGCTCTCGCCGAGGCAGAGCAGGCGGCGGAAGCCGCCCAATCGCTTCCAAGCGAGCGCGAGGGGGCCGGTTTGCTTCCGGAGGGGATGAGCCTGGATGAGGCCGAAAAGCAGGTCACGGACGCGCTTATGGATGGAGGAGCCCCGCTTATCCGTGAGCTTACCGGTCTCGAAGGGGTGCTCGGCGGAACCATGGGCTTCTACACCGAAGAGAACATTACGGTTCTGAACGACAGGTGGGTACATGCGTGGTTCGAAGACGGCCACGTCGGCGGGGAAATGCTGCTACTGTACACCTTCGAAGAAGATGGTTCGATTTCCTGGACGCTCCTGGACCTTGCCGAATACTGAGTACCGCCCGATGCCCTGGGGAAACCATCAGCCTCAAAACATTCAATTAATTCTTTCGGCAACATTGTAACTCCTGACCGCCGACCAGGCTCTTATTATACGGCTGGATATCAGCCTGCAGGAGGAGTTCGCAATGAAGCGAAATACAACTATCGGTATAGCAGCGATTGGCGTTATTCTTGTTGTGACCCTCGCAACGGTCATCGTGCGTGGCCGACAGCCGGATCATAAAGGCGAAGTTGAGCTGTTGTATGTTGAGTGGGCCGGCGAGATCGCCAACACGAATGTCGCGGCGGTAATTCTCGAGGAAATGGGATACGAGGTGACGATGACTGCCGTCAGTGCAGCGGCCATGTGGGAGGGCATCGCCGGCGGAGACGGAGATGCGATGCTCGCGGCATGGCTTCCCGGTACACACGGCGCGTACCTCGATGCCCGCAGAGACCGAATTGATATGCTGAGCCCGATTATGGAGGGGGCTCGTATCGGGTTGCTGGTTCCCACGTACGTGGACGTGAACTCGGTCGCCGAACTTCTCGATCACGCCGAAAGGTTTAACCACGAGATCATCGGTATTGATCCGGGGGCGGGGCTCATGTCGGCGACGGAGCAGGCTATGGAGGTGTACGGCCTCGACCGGTTCCGGCTTATCGAGGGCAGCGACGCCACGATGACCGCGGGCCTCGCGGATGCCATCGCGAATGAGCGGTGGGTCGTGGTAACCGGCTGGACGCCGCACTGGAAAGAAGTCCAGTTCGAGCTTAAGTATCTCGAGGATCCCGAGCTCGTATTCGGCGAGGAGGAGCATGTGGCGGCGGTCGCCCGGCTCGGACTGGCTGAAGATATGCCGGAGGTGCATGCGTTCCTCGATAATTTCTTTATTACACCCGCGCAGCTCGGCGAAATTCTGCTGTGGAACGAAGAGCGTGGCGCGGACCCGCGCGAAACCGCACGACGCTGGGTCAACGAAAACCGTGAAACGGTCAATTCATGGATTCCCGTGGGCTGAGACGTAATCGGCTCACCCCTTTCCGGCGTGGCTGCTTCCTGCAGCCACGCCCCCATTTTCACTGCACGCGAGAATCACCACTTCCGGTACCATGCTGCTCGACCCAAACTCGGGCCGCTGTGCGCGTACGGTTGCTGTCCTGCTTATGAGCGCTGTACCCTTGTGTGGTACAGAACCGTGAAACCGAACCACGTTGAATCTATGGTCGATGAATTCGGCCATATGTACAGTGAAGTATCCCGGGCGCAGATAGCGCCTGAGTTCCGCCCCATTGTTGAAGCGGCTTCCTCCGAGATTCCGGCTGCTATAGGCGACGAATGCTTCGCGCTGTACCTCTACGGAAGCATACCCGCCGGTCGGGCGGTCGCCGGTAGGTCAGACCTTGATCTTTTCGCAGTTCTGCAGGATTCAGCCGACCATGACGTGGATGCCCGTGTACGATCGGCATCTGATGCGCTTATGCGCCGTTTCCACGGAGCGGTTCGACGCATTGAGTTCGATTCTACATGGATGGAGCAGCTTTTCTCCGGCCCGAAGTCGCCCGGCCTTAAAGCGTTCATAAAGCACATGTGTGTCTGCATCGCCGGCTCCGACGTCTCGCCGGAAATACCGAAATTCACGCCGAACAGGGAAGTGTGCGCGAGTCTCAACGGCGACGCGCCCGCTGTTATTGAGGCTTTATGGGACGAGTTCTTCGATGCTACGACAGAGGAACAACGCCGGTATGTCGGCGGACGGATCGCCGTAAAGATCCTTAGAACCCTTATGAGTGTGATCGCAGCGGAAACCGGCAACTGGGCTACCGGCCGGGCCGACATGGCAGCCTACATTACCTGGTATTATCCGAATCTGACCCCGAATGTGGAGTTTCTGCTTCAGGTAGCCGAAGAGCGTGAACTCGCACTTGTCGGAAATATTGCACGGCTGAAAGAGGTGGGCGAGTTCTGTATAGATGAGTCCACACGTGTTCTTTCAGCAGACCCGGAGAACGGCAGCCGGAAACTACCGTAAGGCAGTGCTCCGGCCTCAGTTAAGCTCGTCGGGATCGGGACCGATGCGCGTATCTGTATTGAGGGCAGAAATGCGCGCCATCTCCTCTGCGGAAAGCTCGAAGTCGAATACCTGCGCATTCGAGGCAATTCTCGACGGATTCACCGACTTGGGAATTGTCACGACACCATTCTGCAGATCCCACCGCAGCACCACCTGAGCAACGCTTTTCTTGTGCCTATCGGCGATCTCACGCAGGGTGGGGTTGTCGAATATCTTGGCTCTCATCAGCGGGGACCACGCTTCAAGCTGTATACCGTGCTCCCTGCAGTAGGTGTGCAGCGGTTCCTGTGTCAGTCTCGGATGGTATTCCACCTGGTTCACCATGGGTGCAACCTCGCAATCGCTCATGAGGGACTCAAGATGATGCTCGCGGAAGTTGCTGACACCAATGGCGCGAACACGCCCTTCCCGGTAGAGGCGCTCAAGCGCTTTCCAGGTTTCCCGGTACAGATTTTTTCGCGGCAGTGGCCAGTGAATAAGATAGAGATCGAGGTATTCAAGTTTCAGCTTCGCCATGCTCGCCTCGAACGCACGAAGCGCAGCGCCGTAGCCATGGTCGTCATTCCACAGCTTGGTCGTGACAAATATCTCTTCCCGCGGCAGCTTTGAATCCGCCACCGCTCGTCCGACTCCCGCCTCGTTGCCGTACATGGCGGCGGTGTCTATACTGCGGTATCCGACATCGAAAGCGGTATGAATCGCCTGTTGCACGTCGGAACCCTCGGACACTTTAAATACACCAAGACCGAACCACGGCATCGTGACCCCGTTGCGCAGCGTTGTTCTACTCGACAGTCCATTGATCATCCGTCGACCTCCTTACGTCAGTCACATCGTTTCGCGTGAATTATACGTAATGCGCGGCGTGAATCCGGGCTGACGCCACTTCCGGTACCACGCCTCGAGATAGGGAGAGAGTTCCCGCACCATGCGGATGTTCTCCTCCGGCGGCGGCTCAGAGGAAAGCTCATGCGCGAGTTCAGCCTCGAGCGCCTCTTCATCGACCGTTAACACCTTCCCGTTTTCGACAACCTGTTGACCGCCGACAAAGACCGAATCGACGTCGCCGGCCGACGCCCGATACACGAGAAGCGCGAGAGGGTCAGCTTCCGGCGCGACCCAGGGGCGGGTAATGCGCGAGATATCCAGCAGCACAAAGTCGGCCGGCATGCCGGCGGCAAGGGTGCCTGCCGCCCCTTCATGTGCGCCCGCGGCTGCGGGTGTTGTTCCAGCGCTACCATGTCCGCCCTCGCCTGCAGCCGGTTGCCCCGCGCTGCCATGCAAATCCTCGGGCGGCGCAAACAACGCCGCGCCGAATCTTGTCGCGAGGTCAAATACATCCGTTTCACGGGGCGCCGGCCCGTCGAGACCCGGCGTCCGGTTCAGACGCAGCGCCAGACGCATTTCCTGCCACATGTCATCGTTGTCGTTTATCGTGGTCCCGTCGAGCCCGATTCCCGTCGTCACACCGGCGGAAAGCAGCGCATTCAGTGGCGCTATACCCGATCTGAGCCTGAGGTTCGAGCTCGGATTGTGACTGACCGCAGCACCACGCGCTGCCAGAATTTCCACTTCAGCGTCGGAAAGCCAGACCCCGTGCGCACACGAAAAGCGCGGGCTGAGTACACCGAGCGCGTCGAGGTGTTCGACCACGCTCCGGCCTGTCATGCGCGGTCCGGCGAGCTTTTCATACACCGACTCTTCGAGATGCGTCTGAATGTTCATGCCGGTTTCCCGGGAAACCGCTTCCACACGAGTCAGCGTTTCGTCGTGGACCCACTGCGGGCCCGGAGGTCCGAACCACAATGAAACCCGAGGATGCTCACGCCACGTCTCAAAGAGCGTACGCATACTCTCGAAATACTCATCCCGCGTAATCGCATCGGTCCCCGGAAGCCTTCGTTCGGCAAGCTCGCGGAGTGAGGCCGGAAGGGAGGCGAGAAACTTCTCGTCCTCGCCCGCGACAAGAAAACTGCGCTCTGCAACGCCCGCGGCAAGCGCCGCTCTCATGCCGGTTTGTTCGTAGGCGGCAAGGCGGGCCTGCACACCCCGGTGAAATACTTCGGCGGTACGCGCACCCTGGTGTACGTCGACAACACTGGTTATCCCTGAGCGAAGCTGTCTGGCGGCGGCAAGCTTTGTCTGCACCGCCGGGTCGGCCCGCCGGCCGGTGGCAAGCGAAAGCAGCCAGGGCTCAAGTGCCTGGTCGCGAATACCCTGTTGAATGCTTGTAACACCGTTGCTGTGATGGTGAGCGTTTACAAAGCCCGGCAGGAGCGCAAACTGCTCACCGCCATAGACAGGCAGTTCCCCGAAGCGCTCGCGCATATCGCTCCAGCTGCCTGTCTCTGCAATTCGCTCTCCGTCGACGAGCACCGCCCCGTCTGTTATTACCTCGGATCCGCCTGCAACAACCCACTTCGCCCGTACGAGATATTTCATGCCGGTACAAGCCCCCGTTTCTTCAGCATCGGTTCCACTTCCGCATCCCTGCGGCGAAAACAGCGATATGCCTCGCCCGGCTCAACACTGTCACCGACGGCGAGCACGCAGCGGCGAAAGCGGTCTGCAAGCTCAGCGTCAAAAATATCCCCGGACTCGCGGAACGCTTCGAATGCGTCCGCCTCGAGCACCTCCGCCCACATGTACACGTAATAGCCGGCTGCATAACCGTCGCCTGCGAACAGGTGCCGGAAGTGCGGCAGCCGATGGCGCAGTCCGATTGCCTCGGGAACTCCGAGACGCGAGACCTCCTCTCGTTCGAACCTGTCGAGGTCGATGGGGTCACTCCTGACCTGTGAATGCAGCGCCATATCCACGAGTGCACAGGCGGTATACTCGACCGTACGAAAACCCTGGTTGAACGTCTCTGCCGCCCGGATCTTCTCCACCATCTCCTCGCTTATGGGCTCGCCTGTTTCCGTGTGCAGAGCATGCTTCTGAAGGACCGATGGATCAAGCGCCCAATTCTCGTGAAACTGGGAAGGAAGCTCCACGAAGTCCCGTCGGACATTGGTGCCCGAAAGCTCGGAATAGGTAACGTCCGACAGCAACCCGTGCAGCGCATGCCCGAACTCATGGAAGAGCGTGCGAACGTTGTCGTAACTCAACAGCGTGGGTCTGCCCTCACGCGCCCTGGCAAAGTTGGTATTAATTACCACAACCGGATAGTGCGGATCCTCACGGCGGTTTCGCGACTGGGTTCGGTACATGCTCATCCAGGCGCCACCCCGCTTCGTCGACCGGGCGAACGGATCGATAATCAGCACCCCGAGGGGATCGCCGTCTTTTTCATGCCGCACTTCCCAGGCGCGGGCATCCGGATGATACATGGGGACAGCATCGACCTTGAAAAAGCGTATTCCATAGAGTCTGTCGGCGCATTCGAACATGGCGTCGATCATTCGGTCGAGTTCGAAATACGATTTGAGCGCTGCCTCATCGAGATCGTATCGCCGGCGGCGCACCTTCTCGGCGTAGAAGTGCCAGTCCCAGGCGTAGATTTCATCGGCAAGCCCGTCCTCGTGGGCAGCAGCCTGAAGCTCACGCTGTTCTTCGGCCGCGCGTCGTCTGGCCGGTTCCCATACCTGCTCGAGCAGTGCGGACACCGCCTCCGTGCTTCCTGCCATACGATCGGCAAGCGCATAATCGGCGAAGGTTTCGTAGCCGAGGAGTCCTGCGAGTTCACTTCGAAGCGCAACAATACTAGAGGCAATCGGCCGGGTATCCTGTTCGGTTCCCGTCTCTCCACGGGCCTTGTACGCCCGCCACACCCTTTCACGCAGGTCGCGTCGCGTGGAATAGGTGAGAAAAGGATCGACAAGCGATGGAGAGAGGTTGATGGCGTACCCATCGATTCCCTTGTCCCGGGCAACCGAGGCTGCGGCATCGAGCACGAACGCGGGAAGTCCCGCACGTTCATCCTCCGTGGTAAGCTCGAGGGTAAACGCGGCCTCATCGGCAAGCACCGCCTGGGAAAAGCTTGTGTACAATCCCGCGAGCTCCTCGGTTACAGCACGGTAGCGGCGCCGGGGCTCACCTGTGAGAAGCGCTCCGTTTCGTACGAAACGGCGATACACCCGCTCGAGGAGTCGATTATCCTCAGATGAACGGATCGTGGAATCATTGCTGCGCGATTCGTAGACAGTGCGGACACGGGCGAACAGACCTTCATGCAGATTCACCGCGTTTTCGTGCGCGGCGACCTTCGGCGCCAGTTCCCGCTCGGCAGCCTGAAGCGCGTCGCTGGTTTCGCTTGCCGTAAGGTTAAAGAAGGTTCCGGCAACCCGGCTGAAGGCCTCGCCCGCCCGATCAAGGGCGGCAACGGTGTTCTCGAAGCTGGGCGTTTGTGGATTGGAGGCGATGTCCTCGATTTCCTGCATGTGCTCACTCATAGCCTGTTCGAAGGCCGGAGCAAAGTGGCGTGCCTCTATTCGATCAAACGGCGGAAGCGCGTACGGCGTATCCCATGGGCCGGAGAGGGGAGTATCGTTCATGCGGGCATGGTGGTAGCAGGTTGCCCCGGCGTCAATACGTGTTGCCCGCAAGCGGGCGTGGGGTGTGGCGGGCAGTGCGCGGACCGCGGGCTGGTGGCGGCGTGGCGACCTGCCCGGAGGGGGCGCAAACGTCTGCGTCCGCTATCAATCGATCGCCGCGGTTCCGAATCTTAGAAGCAGCCGCTCAGCAGGAGTGAGTTCGGCCATCTCATCACGCACTCGGACAGCGAGCGCGGGGTCGTCGGTAATTAACCCGTCGATTCCGCGGTCGATCAGGTCGACCATGGTTCCGAGGTCGTTAATGGTCCACGCATGAACCTCCATTCCGGCTTCATCGGCCCGGCGCATAAGCGATGAGCTGATACTCGGGCCGCTGACAGCAAGAAAGTCGACCGGAAGGCGACTGATATCCCCGACGGCAAATGCGGATACATAGCCGAGCGGCAGCTCAGGGGCAATGCGGCTCATCTGCCGGATTGCCTGAAGGCTGAGGCTCATGACAAGCACATCATCTTCGACGCCATGGTCGTAGATCGCCTCTACCACTGTTTCGGCAACTGCCGGATCGAATCCGTAGTATTTGAGCTCCACCATGAATCCGATTCGACCCTTGCCCCGCTCGAACACATCTCCGAGCGTTGCAAGCCGGCGCTCTTCCTCGGGCGATCCGTCGTCAGGTATCTGTACAATATCCGAGAATTCCTCGAACCGCGTACCGCCGACCCGCCTCGGATCACCTGCCACCCGCATGAGATCCACATCGTGAACGTTAACGGGTACGCCGTCGGCGGTAAGCTGTATATCGATCTCGGTGAGGTCCGCATCGGCCTCTATGGCGGACTCCAGCGCGGCGAGGGTGTTCTCCGGCGCCGGCGGGGGACCGGTCCTGTGGGCTGACACGACGACACCCGACGGGTCAGGGAGCGAGAGAAACACAAGGTTCCCGGCGAAAAGCCCGACTACGAATACGGCAGCGACAAGGGGTACCGCCCGCCGGGGGCGCGTCCATCGGCGTATAAACCGATCGGCCGGACGGCGACGAAACGAGTGACCCGACGGGTGCAGACGGTCGGACGGTGATTGAAAATCGGTTACAAGCACACAGATAAACGAAAACCCGGCGAACGATATGAGCACATCAACAACCAGCGCCACGCCTGCGGCCAGGCCTGCGACGGCAGCGAGCAGACGAACACTGCTGGAAATCGAAGCGACGACAGAAAGTGCATGGGCACTCGACCAGACGATAAGGGTGTCGGCGAGCACACGCACAATGATCCAGGCAAGCAGCGATCCTGCAACAGGAAGAACGAGACGTTTCACGGCATGGTGGGAGTGCTGCCACGCTCGTGATACGGCCTGCCGGACACCGCCACCATGGACGATCAGAGCGGGCACAGCCGGAAGGAGCCGCGCCACCATTGCCAGCACCGGAATTAACCACACGATCGCTATGACGACGATGGCGGACACTGCATACCACCATTCAGCCGGCTGAACGGAGAGATAATAGTTAATGTCGAACTCGACAAGAAACACAGCATGGACCGCCGCCACGCCGGCAAGAAGCGGTATCAGCGCAATGATACCCGCCGCGCCGGCGGCGAGACAAAGCCTGAGCAAAGCCGGCCCCCGGGAAATGAGCGTCCGGAGCGTCCTGTAGAGCGTCGGCCGGTGACCTGCCCGGTAATCTGAAATTAGCTGCACAAGGCCGGCCATTCTCACCACACCTGCTGCAAGAAAGAGGCCGGCGGCGAGAACCAGATATGCCGCTCCGAACGGAGAAAGTGCGAAGCCGAGCAGATCCTCATTGCCAATGACAATCTCTCCGCGACGAAACACCCCGAGACCGAGAAACGCCGATGTTACCGGCGCGAATATGGCTGCGGTCAGAACCCAGACAAGAAGATTCCAGAGAAAAAATGGTAGCCGGAGAGAAAAGACATCTTTTGCGGCCAGGCGTATCCTCGAAAAAAGCGCTGCTCGCATCATAAGCGTGTTGCCGAAGGAGTATAGTGATTCTTAGTCCACGAACCAACACATGGCGCTAATTGGACGGAAGACTGCAGCTTGGGTTATTCTTAGGTGTTACCAAGGGGAAACCAATGCCGTTGACAGAAAGCGCGACAGAGCTCACTACCGCGATTACGGATATTCTGCTCGGTCTTCTCGCGCTCTACGTCGTCCGTGATCTACGACGCCACGGGTCATCCTCCGACAGACGCAAAACGAAGATCTGGTCATTTGCCTTCACATGTCTTGCTATCGCCTCATTCATCGGGGCTATAGTTCACGGGTTCGAATTTGGCGAAACCGCGGAATTCTGGCTCTGGCAGCCGATTTACCTCCTGCTCGGGCTGACCGTAATGATGTTTTTCGTCGGAGTAGTATACGACTTGAGGAATTTCTCCATTCCCGCGTGGTTATCGCCATTGGCAATACTTGTGGCCCTGGTGTTTTACGCGGTAACGTTCTTCGGCCCGGCGCCTTTCGTCGCATTCATCGCATTCGAGGGTGTCATACTTGTCATCGCGTTCTTCGGATACCTGATAGTGACGATACGGGGAGGAGTTCGCGGTTCCGCGCTAATGCTCCTCGGCGTACTCACGAGCATCGCCGCTGCCGCCATCCAGGTCACGGGAGCTGTCACGCTTACGGTAATCTGGGAGTTCGACCACAACGGAGTGTTCCATCTGGTGCAGATGCTCGCACTTCTGTTCTTCATGTACGGATTGAGGGCTGAGCTTCGATGGCGCATAGGACCCGGTGGCTCGGTAGCAAATTCCGCGATCACTCCTCCACACCGATGACTCGACCAGACCCGATCCGCACCGACGGAAGCAATCCGTTCGCCCACTATACAGTTGCAAAACGGCTCACAGCCATGCTCGACAATATCCCGGCAAGCGGCACCGTGGGTGAGCGACTGGAAGCGCTTCGCCGCGATATTCAGCAGGACAGGCCGCTTTCCATGTTCGAGCTTCCGGCGCCGGATTACGAGTGGTGGCGCGAACGCTTTTTTTCCCACGCATCCCGGATCCGGGCGATGACCGGAAGATCGCCGAGCGCCCACAATGCCGAGTGGTTTTTCTTCGAGCACTATCTGTACCGATTGATTATGGAGGCGGTGGACTGGTGGAGCACCGGAACCGACCCGTTCGCCGGTGTGAAGCAGAACGAACTTGAAACACCCGCAATCTGGAACCGAGTATCCGAAGTACTGCACGCGCGGACTGCAACCAGGGATCCACTGAAGGCACATATTCAGTTCTGCCTCTGGGGTAATCAAGTCGACCTGAGCTACAGCGAAGTTGCCACGGCGGCGGCAGACCGAACGCCGGACGCCGAGAGTATAATCATAAATGATTTCGAACGGGCACGGGCGCTTTTCGAACATTCAACTATTCACATCATCTGTGACAACGCAGGAACCGAACTCGCCGCCGATCTTACCATCGCTGACTATCTGCTCAGCGGACCGGCCGAGTCCGTGGTACTTCACGTGAAACTGCACCCTACCTATGTAAGCGATACGGTACCTTCGGATGTTCACGCCCTCGTACATGCCATGCAGCAGCAGAATGACCCCGGCATTGCCGCACTTGGAGGCAGACTTGCTCAGCGACTCGAATCCCGACAGCTTCGAGTAGCACCTGACCAGTACTGGAACGGCCCCGATTTTCTCGATGCCCTTCCCGAGCGGCTCGAGCAAACCTTGGGGACAGCCGGTCTTGTAATAATCAAGGGAGACATGAACTATCGCAGAATGCTCGGCGACAGCGTTCCCCACGCGACAACACCCCTCTCCGAGGTCGCAGCACGCCTGCCCGCCCCTGCGCTACTGGTGCGAACGATGAAAGGCGACCCGATCGCCGGACTCGATCAAGAAACACTCGAACAACTCGACGCGGAAGATCCCGACTGGCGCATAAACGGTAAGCGTGGCGTTGTTCAGCTTCATTAGATACCGTGGGAACGTGTGAGACGAACGCATATCGTGTACAATGGAACCAGGAACACCCGAAAGGGAGGGAACAGATGAACGAAGCACTTCAGCAGATGTACGACATTCATCTCATGTACCGCAGTCGAAGGGATGAACTTCTGTCGAGCCTTGAGGACGATGATCTGGAGTTCCGGCCGGGGCCGAACCTTCCCACGCTCGGAGATCTCTGCCAGGCGTACGGAGAAACACAGGCTGCCTACATCGATTCTTTCGTTACATTCGAGTTCCACCCGGAAAAACGCGAAGGTACTGCAGGACACCATTCCGGTACCGTGGCGAACCTTCAATCATGGTTTTCCGGTCTCGACGGAGAACTGCACGCCGTGCTCGATTCAATGGACGACGAAACCGCCGGCACCCCGGTGCAGCGTGGTCCCGATTTCGAACTTCCGGTCCATATTCACCTCGACGTCCTGCGCGAGGCGCTGCTGATCTTCTGTGGAAAGGTCTCGGTCTATTTGAAGCTGATGGGCAAGCCGCTGCCGGGTGCATGGCCTGACTGGATCGGATAATCAACGCGCCTCAGCGGTACGGTCGGTATCCGGTGGAAAACGAACCGCTATAAAGTTTTTGAAATCATCGAGGAGGTCATCGCGATACCGCTCGATTCGCCGCATGTATCGCTGCGTGGAATCGGGGATCTCGTCGTTGAACACCCGTGAGGGACCCGCATTGTAAATTGCGACCGCGGTAAGGAAATCGCCGTCGGCCTGAGCAAGCGCAAAACTCAGATGACGTATTCCGTACCACGCGCTCGTTTCGGGGTGAAAGAAGTCATCATTGCTCAGGCTTGGAAATGTCCGGTCGTTCAGCTGAAACAGGCCCCGGTCGATACTGTCGTTCCTGTTCGCGTTGACCGCATCGGGACGATAACTGCTCTCGATGAACGCGATGCTGAACGCCTTCGTCGGCTTCACGTCGAAATCTTCGGACGTTTCAAGCACGGTCACCGCAATCTTCTCGGAACCGGTAACGTCCCGGAAGAAATCTATTACCGCCTCGCGAGTGAGCGGCTCCCGGTAGAGCGCGAGACTCGGGTCGTCCTGTTCGAGATAGTTTCCAATGTTCGGGAAAACCTGCTGTTCGCCATATCCGGAGTCATCGGCAAACCCTGCCTCCGTCTCATATCCGGTATCGCGCACGTTGTGTTCAATGCCGCCATGGTACGCGCTGCTCGCCGTTAGAAAAATGACCACCACGAGCATACCAAAGACACGAGTACTCGAAGGACTGTCGTAGGGTGTGCGAATGCGCGTGTTCATAGGCAGTAGTGACGATTGAAGTGGTCGCCGGACCGCTACGGCGGAGAATAACCTCGGAACCCCGACCCCGGTCAACCGCCGGAAAGTGCAGCAGTTCAGATTCACGATTCGTCGCTTGAAAGAATTCGTATTAGATTGATAGTCGTATCGTATAAGTGTTTGCACGACAAGGAGGAGACGCTGTGAGACACCCGACTACATCCCCGATCAGGATATATCTTGCCATACTGTTTGCAACAGTTCTGGTTGTTTCCGGTTGTCAGAGCGTAACCGCAAATGACCTCGAATGGGACGACAGTGGATACACTGTCTCCACGGTTGCCGATGGATTCGAATATCCCTGGGGTCTCGATTTCCTTCCGCAGAGTGAAGGCAATTACGCGCTCGTCACAGAACGGACCGGCGCATTTTACCTGCTCGACCTCGACACCGGCGGGCGAACCCGGATTCAGGGTGAAGTGCCCGAGGTAACGACACGCGGACAGGGAGGGCTGCTCGACGTGGCTGTTCATCCGGAATTCTCCCACGGAGAGAACTGGGTATACGTTACGTACGCAGCCGCCAATGAAACAGGCAATGAGTTTGCGGCCCATCTCGGCCGCGGGCGCTTTAACACCGAAACCGCCGTGCTTGAAGATTTCGAAGTGCTTCTGGTGGCCGAGCCCTTTTTCGACGGCACCGGCCACTACGGTTCGCGCGTTGTTTTCGACCACGACGGGTATCTGTTCATGAGTACCGGCGATCGTCGGATCCGCGATTCATCGCAGAACCTGCAGAATTACTGGGGAACAACAATCCGTCTGAATCCCGACGGAAGCATCCCTGAGGACAACCCGTTTGTGGATAACGACGACGTGCTCGACGGTATTTACACCTACGGACACCGGAATGTACAGGGAATGACTGTTCATCCTGAAACCGGCGATGTATGGCAGAACGAGCACGGTCAGCAGGATGGCGATGAAATCAATATTATCGACGTTGCCGGCGGCAATTATGGGTGGCCGGTTGCAACCTACAGCCGCGAGTATGGCAGCGGGGCGGAAATCGGTGACCTCCCCCATGAACGTGACGACATTGTTAATCCTGTTTACTACTGGGACGGTGAGCGCTATGACGACGGCCAGGACGGCTTTCCGCCTTCGGGCATGACATTTGCCCGCGGCAAGCTCTACATGGGGAACCTGCCCTTTGAATACCTCGCAGAGTTTGAACTCGAGGGTTCCTCCCGCGAAAACGTCGAAGTGGTCAGTGAGCGCAGGATTCTCGGAAATGTAGGACGGATTCGCGACGTTGCACGGAACCCGGAGACCGGTGACCTCTACGTAATTGCCGACGAATCGAGTGCTCCCGTGCTCCGCCTGCAATTCGACTGAAGAATTGCCGCACTCAGGATTCGTAAGGGGCCTCATCTGCCGGTGCATCATCCGAAGCATCCTGGCGGATACCCCTTACAATTGCCGCGGCCAGCATTAATGCGGTCAGCCCCACCAGCGGCAGAAGGCGGGTCAGATCGAGAGCCTCCCCCGCGGCCACCGCACCGGTTACTCCGTACAACGCCGATCCATAGACAGCCCACTTAATGCTGTGGCCGATTGCCGCGGCGGCGAGAAACCGGGCACGGGGAAGTCTCAACAGTCCTGCACTGAAACTTATGACCTGTTGCGGAAATCCCGGGAGCATCCGGAGCGCAACCTGTGTGGTAAGACCTCCGTGATCGCGCAGCAGTCGAACCATCCGGTTCGATTGTCGATGTCGCCGCTTCGCGCCACCGAGCCAGGCGCTGAACGTGTACGCGCCGGCCGCTCCCGCGACGCTTCCAGCCGTCAGGAACAGCACTGCCGACCAGGGCGGATGAAACGGAGCGAGCATCCACATACCAATCGTGCCGGGTCCGCCGACCGTAAAAAGGGCCGCCATCCCCACGGTGGTTCCCACGACAAAACCCGGATGCGTAGCGGTCTGCTCGGCGAGCCTGAGCAACTCGGCAGGCTCACTCGGAGCCCAGTGCTGAAACATGAACCCGAGCACCAGGAGCACCACCAGAACGCCGACGCGAAGTGCAATAGTTCCACGACGGGGAATCGGCTCATCGAGGAACGAGGTATTTGAGTGTGCGGGAACAGGCTTGGAAGGTTGCTCGGACATGTTCTCGCCCATCTTAGGGTTTTGTATGAACACGGCGCAAGCCACCGTAACAGCGACACAGGCGCGATCCTTATGAAATCGCGAAGGTATGAATGCCTTCCTTCGCTACAGCGAGATCAACAGTGTCCCCGGACTGCGGCATTAAGCGGGAAAACGCCTCGAGTGACGTTTCCACCTCGAGGCGCTCTCCCTGCGGCAGCGGCTGGACGACAAGCTCGAAACGGTCCCCTATTCCGAGCACGCGCTCCACGCGTGCCCGAACGAAAACTTCACTGGAGGCGGCCGGAGCATCCGGCGGGCACAGGCGAATGCGGGAGGGGCGAATGCACGCCGCCACCCGAGCATCGGGACTGTGAGCTGAAAACGTCTCGAGCTCGAGCCCGCCGTCGGTCAGGATGCGGCTGCCGGAAACACTGTGCTGTGCCCCGCCGTCCGCATCCTGCTGTTGCCTGCCGTCCACCGGCCGGCGGTCGGCGAGAGCGCCGATCGCCTGGCGGTCGGCGAGAGCGCCGATCGCCGGGACAACCGAGCCCTCGAGCACATTGCGCGTGCCGACAATCCTCGCCACTTCCCGGGTTGCAGGCCGGCGAAAGACCTCTTCGCGTTCGCCGATCTGAAGCACACGGCCGCGTTCGATGACTGCCATGCGATCGGATAGCGCGTATGCTTCCTCGATCGCGTGAGTAATGAGAATAATCGGAATACGGTGCCGCTCATGGATTTCCCGCACGAGGGTCATCAGCTGAACTCGCACCGTCGCGTCCACCGCGGAGAAGGGTTCATCGAGAAGAAGTATCCGCGGTCTCGGAGCGAGCGCCCTGGCGAGGGCAACCCGCTGTTTCTGGCCACCCGAGAGCTCTCCCGGATATTTCGCTTCCAGTCCATCAAGCTGCATGTCGCGCATCAACGCCGCCACCCGCTCCGCACGCGTCGCAGCATCGACCTTAAACAATCCGAACTCCAGATTCCGGCGTACGCTCATATGAGGGAAAAGCGCATAATCCTGGAAAACAAGGCCGACGTGCCGCTTCTGCGGTGATCGCCACGTTCGCGGGCCGAACCACGGTTCGGAGTCGAGGCTGATGGTTCCACGATCCGGCCGGATAAGCCCTGCAATCGCGGCTATGGTGAGGGTCTTGCCCGCCCCGGAAGGACCAAGAAGCGAAAGCACCTCGTTTTCCATCGTAAACGCCGTTTCGAGCGAAAAGTCCGAAAGCGTAAGGCCGATATCAACGCTGAGCATGTTTACCCATCACCTTCTTCAGTATGGACGAGCCCGGCGCCGGTTCGCCCCGCCCTGCCCGGGCCGCGACGGAAACGAGCTGTGGATCGTGAAGCAACGGCACTGTCGGTCGGCCCCGAAAGCCGGTTCAGGAGGACGATAACGAGGATCGATATAGCCGTGAGAATGGCGACAAGCCCGTTCGCCCTGGCCATGTCCTGCGCCTGCACCGCATCGTAAATGGCAATCGCCATTGTCTGGGTGCGGCCGGGGATATTGCCGGTGACCAGAAGCGTCGCGCCGAACTCGCCGAGTGCGCGCGCCCAGGCGAGAATGACACCGGCAAGCACGCCCCGCCATGCAAGCGGGAGCACCACCCGCACAAAAATCGCCGGTTCCGAACGGCCGAGCGTGCGCGCCGCGCCAACATAAGCAGGGTCGACCGCCTCGATCGCCGCGCGCGCCGATCGGATAAACAGCGGCATCCCGGCAACCACCGCGGCGATCACCGCCGCCTGCGGAGTGAACACCAGCCGTACCCCGAAGGTCGACTCCAGCCACGCACCCAGCGGGCCGCGCCGCCCAATGAAAAGCAGCAGGTAGTAGCCAAGCACCGAGGGAGGAAGCACGACAGGGAGGGTGATCACCGCATCGAGCAGGTTGCGCCCGGGGAACCGGCGGTTGGCAAGCAGCCACGCGGGCACAATCCCCACGACAATCGAAACCACCGTGGCAATGGTCGATACGCGAAGCGACAGAAATACTGGAAACAGATCGATGCTACTCATGAGGCCGGCGCTATTCTACGATGCAGCGCCCGTCTCTGGCAGCCCCGCCGCCTTGACTCGTACCGCTGATCATGCCGTGGCCGTGGCGAGCCGCCCTGCCCCGGCCGGCGGCCGGCCGGCCGCCACGCCCTCCGGCACCGCACCGCTGATCATGCCGTGGCCGCACCGATCTACTCGCCGGGCGTCCCGAATCGATAGCGGCGCATGATCTCCTGCCCCGCTTCGCTTCGAACGAAATCCAGAAATGCGCGGGCCCGGTCCGGCCGGTTTCCATGCGTGCCTGCGGCGCCGTCGGTCGGATCGTCCCCGCTTCCGTCGTCTCCGCTTCCGTCATTCCCGCGTCCGTCGTTCGCACGCCCACCGCCGTCGCCGAGGACAACCGCCGTCTGCTCGATCGGCTCGTGAAGCGCATCATCCACGCGGCGACCCGCTATTCCATCCGCGTGATCGAGGAAAGCGAGGGCGACCAGCCCGACATCCGCATTCCCGCTTTCCACCAGTCGCAGGGCATCGAGGACGTTATCCCCGTACACAAGACGATCTTCAACATCAGCATAGAGACCTGAGGCTGTAATCGCCTGCTGTGCGGCAAACCCGTAGGGCGCATGGGAGGGATTCGCTATGGAAATCGCCTCGAAGCGGTCTTTGTGAAGGTCGCTGATCTCAGGAAGCGGCTCACCCTCGGGAACGACAAGCGCGAGATATCCGATCGCATACACCACCGGTTCACCGGCGGCGAAACCGCCCTCGTAAATGCGCTCGACGTACTCGCGGTTCGCCGAGAAGTACAGGTCGAACGGCGCCCCGTTTTCAATCTGCTGCGCTAAAAGACCACTCGATCCGAAACTGAACGTGACAGCCGTGCCGGTTTCCGCTTCGAATGCCTCAGCCATCTCTTCAAATGCAAACCGCAGGTCCGACGCCCCGGCGACCAGAATCTCATCGTCGCGTTCCGGCCCGCCGGCCGCCGGCAGAAACACCACAACCAGCACAGCAGCAAGAACAAGACCCGCCACGCCTGTGCGTCCGGCCTCACCGCAATGTCTGCGGAAGCCATGGCGCCGACGCACGGTTTTCCCTGACTCATCGGCTTCACCCCGATGTTCGCGGGAGCGATCCTCGCCGTGTGATTCCATGGCGGAAAAGGTATATGAGGCGCCCCGCCTCGACAAGATGCGGGTCAGCCGGCGGGGTTCACGTTCGCCGGC
>CAZMEV010000065.1:3908-18041 GCA_964565375.1 uncultured Spirochaetaceae bacterium | reverse complement strand
GCTGAGCATAGCTCAGCTTTGAAGCCCTGCTGGGCATAGCCCATCGGGATGGGCGATTTGAGTTGTTCCGGGTGGAGTCAGTTCATAGCGACTGACTCCTCTCGAACATAAACAGCCTGACCGGGCACTAAAGGCCCACGGTCAGGCTGCCTTTCTCTACTACCTGTTTATTGCAGTTTTTAACTTATGAGGCGATTGCTGCACCGCGATTGCTGCACTCGGACGCAGGGCGGCTTATTGCGGCGCTGTGCGGTGGCGTGATGTCAGACGCGCATCAGACGGCGATTCACTTTCAGTTCCAGCCAGCGGCGATTTACGATTGATCGAACGTGTTCACCCCGGCCGACAAGGCCCGAATCATCGTAGGCGGTCATTTCAAGGTGAATGCGGTATCCGTCGAAGCCGGTAATCTGCACTGTTATGCTCAGATTCGCGCCGAGGACGGTCGGTTGCTCGTGCGTGACGGATGCACTTTTCCCCACCGAAACAAAGCCTTCCGGGAGGGTGGTATCAATAAGCCTTACGGAAGCCTCCATCATCATTGATACCAGACTCGGTGTTGAACAAAGCTTTTCGACACCCGTGTCAAAAAAGTTATCCGCCGTGTGCGATTCGGACACGGTCTTGTGCAGTGTCAGCTGATTGCCGATCTCTATTCCAGGAAACTCCATGGTGTTACTCCCTGTTTTGCGCCGGGCCTACTTTACGATTTCCCATTCCCACTCGGCGGGACTCTGTTTGTGCAACGCTACATAGCGGGATGCGATCGCCTCTTTCGTGTGATCGCCGGTTTCCTCGACCGGCCGGGTTATTGTAACGGTCCCGGCGTGAATGCCTTTTTCTTTCAGTTCGAGAAACAATCCATTCGCGTAGTTTCGAAGGGCTGCTTTGCCGATCGAATGGGATGCAAAGGTGGTCGACGGGTCGATACCGAATCCGCCGCCGGTGAAAAGGATTGTTCCACTACCGCGTTGCCGCATTGCGGGAAGCACCGTGCGCACGCAGTGCATGGCGCCGAAAAGCATAATGCCGAAGGTGTCCACAAGTGCATCCGGTTCGAGTTCACTCGGAGCTTCCTTCTTGAGAACCGCAGGGTTGTACACGAGAATATCCGGGGCGCCGAACTGCTCACGGACTTCGCTGAATGCTTTCTCTACCGAGGAGCGGTCAGTGGTGTCCATAACCTGTGTGTGGACATCCGAGGCACCTTGTGCCCGGATTTCCTGAGCATACCCTTCCAGTTTCTCTTTACTTCGAGCCATCATGACAACGGTACAGCCCTCGTCGGCAAATGCTTTCGCAATAGCGTTCCCCATTGCGGGTCCGACGCCGACAACGGCACAAACTTGCTTACTCATACTATTTCTCTCCTCTATCGATAATGATGCGGTAGGACATAACCTAATCGTACGGGTCCCACCGGGTTCGTTCAAGGAGCCAGGAGTGTAGCTGAGAAGACAATAATCATTCGCCCGTCGGCCTCTGTGTTCCTTGACACCTAAAGCAAACCGGTAATTAAATGGCAGTCACAGTCGCAAACATCTATTAACAAAACTGGAGTTACAAAGGCGAAATACCTGATTTCGGAGTTGGTGTTTCGCCGTTAACTGATGTAATACGAAAATCGCCACCAGTAATGTGGCGGGAAGGGTTTTCCAAGGTGGTAACACAATGACACATGAGTTTTCCTATCATGCTCCTCAGTCGCTGGATGAAGCGCTCGGTTTGCTGGCCGAGTACGGCAAAGATGCTGAAGTGCTCTCCGGCGGTACCGACCTGCTCGTCGGTATCCGCGGCGGGCTGAGCCGGCCTGCGCATGTTGTGGATATTAAACGGATAGATGAGCTGAAACAGCTCTCATACGACAAGAACGACGGACTGTATATTGGTGCTACCGTCACGGTGAATCAATTGCTTGAAGATGCGTCGGTGGCTGAATCGTTCAGTGTGCTGAATCATGCCGGTGAGCAGCTGGCTACTCATCAGCTCCGGCACCGTGCCACTCCGGTCGGCAACATCGTGACAGCATCGCCGTGTGGCGATATGAGTTCACCGCTGCTTACGCTTGACGCCGAAGTGGATATCGTGTCGAAAGACGGAAATCGAAGGATCCCCATCCGGGACTTCATAACGGGCGTTAAACAGACGGCATTGCAGCCGAATGAAATCGTTCGTGGTATACATGTTCCTACGACGTGGGCGGGCGCTCATTCGGGATATAAGAAACTGAAACGAATCAAGGGCCATGACCTTGCTGTAGTGTCGGTCACGTTAATCCGAAATCAGAAGGCTATGCGCGTAGCCATCAGTTCGGCGGCACCGACGCCGGTTCTGCTTCCTGATTTTGCTGCGAATGCATCAGTACAGGAAGTCCAGGAAACCGCTGCGGGAATGATCAGCCCCATCGATGATGTGCGGTGTACGAAGGAGTACCGCTCCTTCATGGTCGGAGTCTTTATTGAGCGTCTTATGAATGAGGTAGCAGCATGAAAGAGATCGAAGTAACGATTAACAACGAGCGATACCGTCGCGTAGTTCCCGAGCACCGTACACTGCTTCATGTGCTCCGGGAGATCTTCGGACTGACGGGTACCAAGGAAGGCTGCGGGATGGGCGAGTGCGCCGCCTGCACTATTATGATGGACGGGGTGCCGGTCAACTCCTGTCTGGTGCTTGCCGTCGAGGCTGACGGGGCAACACTTGAAACGATCGAAGGCGAATCGAAGGACGGGAAGCTTACCGAGATTCAGGAAGCGTTCGATCGTCACCACGCTGTCCAGTGCGGTTTCTGCACCCCCGGTATGGTTATGGCGATCAAGGATCTGCTCAATCGTTATCCCAATCCGACCCGGCAACAGGTAATTGATGGAATTGAAGGCAACTTCTGTCGCTGTACCGGCTACGAGCAGATTATCGAGGCGGTACTTGACGTAACCGGCGGGCTCGAGAAGAAAGGGGAGGTAAAAAAGCATGCTTGAACAGATACCTGCGAAAGACCTTAAGTATGTGGGTAAGAAAACCCCGCGAATAGATTCAAAAGAGAAGCTCACCGGGCAGGCAATGTACGTCAGTGACATGGAAGTTGCCGGTATGCTGTATGCGCGCGTGAAGACGAGTCCTCACGCTCGAGCAAAAATTGTCAGCATTGATACCAGCAAAGCGAAAGAGCTTCCCGGCGTCCGTGCCGTAGTCATTGGTGAAGAACTTGATTACAGGGTCGGTCTGTATGTAGTCGACAAGGCGGTTCTCGCGAAAAACGAGGTTCGCCACTTCGGTGAGGCAGTCGCTGCGGTCGCTGCCGATACGATTGAGATCGCAGAGAAGGCGGTAGAGCTCATAGACGTTCAATACGAAGTGCTTGAGCCTGTCCTTCATCCGCTCAATGCGCTCAAGGAGGATGCACCGCTTGTTCATCCGAACCTGGGCGAATACTCCTACATGGAGGCGGCCTTTACCCCGAAGCCGGGCACGAACGTCGCTAACCACACCAAGTTGCGCAAAGGCGATGTCCAGAAAGGATTCGAGGAAGCCGAGTGGACAATCGAGCGCGAGTACACAAATCCATCGGTGCAGCATGTTCCCATGGAGACTCACTGCGCCATAGTCAAATGGGGATTTGAGGATGAGGTAACAATCTGGTCATCGGCTCAGTCGCCCTTTACGCTGCGAAATCTTTTCTGCAATGCCTTCCGGCTTCCGCATAGAAATGTCCGCGTTATCGTGCCGTACGTAGGAGGCGGTTTCGGCGGAAAGGCCGGTATCGGCATTGAACCGCTGGTAGCGGTGCTCTCGAAGCGTGCAGGCGGACGACCAGTCAAAATGACAGCCACGCGTGAGGAAGAGTTCAGTCTGCTTCCGTGCCGCAGTCAGCTTACCTACAACATTAAGAGCGGCGTTTCGAAGGACGGCAAGATTATCGCCCAGCAGATGACCATGTACTGGGACGCCGGCGCTTACGCTGACTATGCGGTAAACGTAACGCGTGCTTCCGGCTACTCCGCCGGAGGTCCCTACGAAATACCGAACGCTCAGGTAGACGCCTATACGATCTATACGAACAAGCCGTTCGGAACCGCTTACCGCGGGTTCGGTCACGTAGAGTTCCATTGGGGACTCGAGAGACACATGGACCTTGTTGCGAACGCCATTGGTATGGATCCGCTTGAGTTCCGGAGGATTAACGCCCTGCGGGATGGTTCGGTGAGCCTGACCGGCGAGAAGATCCGGCACAGCACCGGCAGTATTCTGAAGTGCCTTGAAGCCGCGGAACAGGCGATCGGCTACGGTTCTCTTACCGAAGAAGAAAAGAAGCGCGAAAAAGAAACCGGTATGAAGATCGGCAAATCGGTGGTCGGGTTGCATAAAGCGCCGGCGATGCCGCCGTTTACGGCGACCGGTGTTATTCTTCGTATGAACGAGGATGCCTCGGTTACTGCGACGCTCACGCTTACCGATTATGGTCAGGGTACCTACACATCGATCGCGCAGATTATTGCGGAGCGACTCGGATTCCCGATCGACAAAGTGAAAATCGCCTTTGACTCGGATACCGAGCATGACCCGTATGACTGGCAGACTGTTGCCTCGAAGGGTCTGCTGTTGAGCGGAAATGCCGCGATTCTGGCAGCCGATGATCTGCTGAAGAATGCATACGAGGTGGCAGCTCAGGCATTGCGGTGTCAGACCGTGGATCTTGATCACGACGATGAGAAGATATTTGTCCGGCATCATCCTGAATCGTTCGTGACCTTCCGGCAGCTTTCGATCGGATACGCGTATCCGAACGGCAACGCTATCGGAGGTCCGATCATGGGCGTAGGCCGCTATATCGCACAGGGGCTTTCCCATCTCGATAAGGAGACCGGGCAGGGCCATCCTGCGCTCGACTGGACCTACGGTGCCCACGGAATGATCGTGGAGGTCGATGAACAGACCGGCGAGTACAATGTCCTCAAGGTCAGCTCGGTCTTTGACGTCGGCAAGGTTATTAATCCGGACGCGGTTCGCGGGCAGGCGATCGGTGGAATGCTGCAGGGGCTAGGCACGGCCACCTGTGAAGGCTATATCTACGATCAGCAGGGGCATCTGCTGAATCCGTCCTTCACCGATAACAAGATTCCCACGTCCAAGGATCTGCCGGAAGAGGTGGAAGCAATTGTGGTGGAAACCCCGCAGATCGACGGACCCTTTGGTGCACGGGGGGTCGGTGAGCATTCGATGATAGCGGTGGCGGCAGCGCTCGGAAACTGTATCCAGAATGCAACCGGCGCTCAGCTGACCCACATGCCCTTGCGGTTCGAGGACGTATGGCGTGCTGTCCAGCGCCACGATCCGGTGGATAACTGGATTACCAAGAGTCCGTATGGAAGCTGCCGGTCGGCTCCGGAGGTAAGAAAGCACGGCCACAACGAAACGTGCTGACAGACATTCGGGTGACGCATACAGCTGCTGTGTTTTCACGTGCAGCTGTATGAGCCTGAGTATACTATGAAGCGGTGCAGCTCAATTTCTTCCGGGCTCACCGCTTTTTTTATTCCCGGCGCGTGCATCATGCCCTGCGCGTGCATCATGCCCGGCGCGTGCAGCGCCGTATTCTTCGATCGTGTCAATGTCGCGGAAGATCTCGTCGGTGTCGACCTCATAATGCTCGAGTTCGTACCGCGATAAAAAGGCTTTCATGCCGCCACCATCCGCCGGGTCTGCTTCAAGCAGATCCCCGATTACCGCCGAGGAAATAAGTACCGGGTGACCCGGTTGTTCACTCTGCGTCGGGAACAGCGCGTAACGCGGCGGCTGGGAAGCAAGCATTTCGTACGTATGCGTGGAAATATACGGCATGTCCGACGGGGTGACGAAGAAGTAGTCTCCGTTTACTTCGCGGGCTCCTGCCTGAATGGAGGTCAGCATGCCTTCTTCCCAACGGGGATTGTGTACCAGTTTAAGCCGGCTGAGCCAGGACTGGCCGCGGTCCCGCCGCAGGTAGTTACTCAGGTCTTCGCTGTGGTAGCCGGTAACGACGATAATTTCGCTGCATACCGGCGCGAGGGCGCCGATAACGCGTTCGATAAGTGTCCTATCGGCGAAGGGCAAAAGCGGTTTAAAGGCCCCCATGCGTGAAGAGCGCCCGGCGGCGGGAATAACGGCACTTATCTGCAGATCGTTCGGTTGATCTCCCATACGGTAAAAGACTGTATCGTGAAAGAAGGCGATAATTCCAGTGTACAACAGCCGGTCTTGAAATTACGTAGTGAGCTTTACAATACTGGATAACAGCTTCTACACTCCTCCCCATGACTGAGCAGCACCCGGGAACTGACGCGGAACTCCAGTGGTGTCAGGACGCCCTTTCCAGATTCGAGGGAATATTCAAACGCCTTTCAGGCAACCTGCGGGAAATGCTGTCGGTTGCCGCAATAAACGGATCATTCAGTCAGGAAATGGTTCGTTCCAATAAAGAGAATGTTAACTCCGTCGAGGGTGTGTATCGGGAGCTCCAGGAAAGCAGTGCGCTGTCCGATGCGATCGTGAACAATGTCGGTACCGCCAAGGAGCGACTTGATGAAGCAAGCGAGGTCGCCACACAGGCGGATCGCACCATGCACGAAGTGACGAGCTCGTTGCAGGAAATGGAGCAACAGTTTGCCAGTTTCCGTAAGCTGTTTGATAAAGTGTCCGACGCATCCCGGAAGATCGGGGAGACGGTCGATGCAATCGAGGATATTTCGGAACAGACGCATCTGCTTTCGCTGAATGCGGCGATCGAGGCGGCACGAGCCGGTGAACATGGACGGGGATTTGCTGTTGTTGCAAGCGAGGTCAAAAAGCTCTCCGAGCGCAGTCGGTCGCTGACCACGACGATTGAATCTCTTCTCGAGACCCTTGAGAAGGATATGACGACAACCAGCGAAAGCCTTTCCGGCTTCGAGCAGACGAAAAACCGCGTTACCGGGCAGATCGAGGGTATTCAGGAAGAAACCACCCGCTCGGCGAACGCGTTGCAGGAAGCCGAGCAGGCAGTGGATGAGATCGCCGGCTCAGCCTCCGATCAGGCTAAGAGCGTGGAGGAGATCGAGCGGAATATGCAGAGCCTCAAGGAAAGTACCCAGGCGCTTTCCGACAGTTCCCGTCACATTACCGGTGGTCTGACCCAGGAACAGCACAACGCCGAGGCTCTCGAGAAACTCGAGGACGAGGCGCGGGCATTAATTCGAGAGATCCAGCAGGCCAGGGGTGAGTCCGGGGAAGAGGGAGCGGCTTCAGGCGGAACCGCAGTATTGCGGATCGGTCACGATATAGCGTATCCGCCCTGGGTCTACCTGTCTGAGGGCGCTTCAGCCGGGTTAAGCATCGACATAATGAATGTGCTGAATCGGAAGCTCGGGTACTCACTCGATTATCAGGCGGATGAGTTCGAAAACATAATTAAAGAGTTCAAGAGTGGTACCATCCGCATGATTACAAATGTCGGCTGGCCGAATCCACTGTTCGAAGGCGAAGAGGTGGTGGTAACCGATCCATATGTGAAGTTCAAGCCAGTGGTGTTTGTTCACCAGAATGAGGCGGCAGAGAGCGGTGTGCTGCCGCATGAACACTTTCACGGGAAGACCGTTGCTGCGCAACGCGGCTCATATGCTGCCGATTGTATAGACCGCGAGAAAGTTACCGTAGAAGAGGTGAACAACGATATCGAAGGCATGAGCAAGCTTATCTGGCGTCGGGTTGACGGCGTGGTAACGGAGCAGAACGTAGGACAGCACATTTCACGTCAGTATTTCGGGGGAGAAATCGTGCCGGCAACCGACCGCTATGCCGAACTCGACGTGGTCATGGTGCTGCATAAGTCGGACAGCGAGCTTCGCGACCAGCTTAACGGCATGCTCGCCGATCCAGGGGTGCAACAGGACATTCAGCGCATTATCCGGGGGCGGTAGCAGGAGCGCTCACGCTCCTGGAGGAACGACGGCCTTTGCCCGCATCTTGAAGGGTCATGACCCTGCATGAACCCACTCCGCGCTGCCGTCGTCGTAAAACTCGTGTTTCCAGACCGGAAGTCGCTGCTTCATCTCTTCTATAAGATAGCGGCAGGCTTCGAACGCCGTGCCGCGGTGCGCGGCTCCGGCGACGATCCAGATCGACATTTCTCCGACCGACAGATCTCCGATCCGGTGAATAGCTCGAGCAAATGTCAGCTCGTATCTTTCCACAGCCTCGCTGAGAATCGCATGGCCTTCGGTGTCGGCAAGCCGCTCATATGCTGAATACGAGAGCCTTGTGACACCGCGGCCTTTGTGTGAATTGCGCACCCATCCCTCGAAGCTGACCGTGGCTCCTGTCTCCGGATGGGCGGCGACCTGTTGCCGGGTAAGCTCGCCGACTACGGGCTCAAGAGCTTCCTCGCGGATTTCGAACGCAGTACTCGGTTCCGCCGCCGGCATGCTCACCCTCCGGCCACCGGTGGAATGAATACAAGTTCATCGCCGGGCTTAACCGGATCACTCCACTGCGCATAGGCACCGTTAATTGCGGGTCGGACCGCTGTTTTGCCGAGACTGAATCCATATCTGGGGGCTATTTCGTCGAAAAGGGAACCCGCGGTGTGGTCGCCTGGTACGGGAATGCTCTCCCGGCTCATGCCGGCCTCCTCGCGAAACTGTGCAAAATAGAAAACGGTAACCGAAGGTGTTGCTGTTGTCTGATTCATGTCATCTACTCCGTTGTCCGGATGTTGTGTACTTGCTTCCTCGATCTGTGGCCGCCGGTTTTCCATCAGGCCCACGGGAACACGCGGACGGTCGTTCCGGCGGGCACATGGCTGACTTTCAGTGGAATCTCGGCGAAGCCGTAACTGCCGATCAGTTGATATATGTCCCCTGAGCCATGTCCGGCGACAGCCTCAACCTGTAGACCGCCTTCTTCGCGTAACCGTACCGCCGGAAAGTATGTGAGCTCGGGTGAAAATGATAGGTCTTCGGCGAGTACTGCATCAAGTCCGTGCACTCCGAACGGAAGGTTGGCCTGCCATGAGGCAAGGGCCGGCACGAGGTAGCGCCGCAGTGCCACGAGCGACGAGACCGGATTGCCCGGCAGTCCTACTACCACAGTGCTGCCGGTTGTTCCGAGCAGCAGCGGCTTGCCGGGCTTCTGGCGAACCCCATGTACATGAACGCGTACTCCGAGCTCATCGAGAATCAACGGTACCGAATCGTACAGCCCGCGAGAAACTGCACCGCTGGCCACCACAATATCGTGATCTGAGATCAAGCCGGCAAGGCGCCCGCGGATCGCAGCCGTGTCGTCGTCAACGAGCCCGAACCATGACACGGGGAATCCCCACCCTTCGAGCTCGGCGCGGAGGCTCCATTGATTGGAAGCGCGAATCTGGTGGGGCTTCGGCCGGCTGTCCACGGGTACGAGTTCATCTCCGGTGGAAAGGATGGCAATCCGTGGCCGGCGGCGCACGGCGACTTCGCCGGCCCCGCAGGTGGCGAGGATGGCAGCGGCGGCGCTCGTGACACGGGTACCCGCAGGCAGAAGTTGGGTTCCCGCGCGGTAGTCGGCGCCGCGGGGGTGGATGTGCATGCCCGCCGTTGCCGGTTCACTCGACTCGCCCGGACTGAAGTACCGTTGCCCTTCAATATCACGCTGTTCGAGTGCCTCGTAGGGGATAACCGCGTCGAAGCGTTCGGGGACGCTCGCGCCGGTGGTGATTTCCACGCACACCGGCTGCGAGCCGCCATTCGTTGTCACGGCATTCGGATCACCGCCGTCACCCGCTCCTACGCGACCAGGATCACCGCCTGCCGCATGCACACCGATACTCTGTACCGGTGTTCCCTCCTCGCGTGCCCGGTTCCAGGCGGAAGCCAGGACGGCAATGCCGTCCATCATTGCCCGGTCGTAGGGGGGACCATCCCGGTCGGCTGCAACGTCCCGTGAAAGCACGCGACCGGTGGCCTGCGCAAGAGGCACCCGCTCCTCCGACGGTGTTCCGAGACTCTCGCGAACGAGGTCGGCCATCGCCTGTTCTGCCTCATCGACAGAAACAAGGTTTCCCGGACCGCGAAGCGGAGCCGGCGAAGAGGTCGTCTTGCCGGTCATACCATTGCCTTTGTCCGGCTTCGTTTCCCGTCCACCCGGCGTACCCGGGACGGATTTACGGCTCGAGCTTTCTTCCATTATCTCCCCTCCGGGGCATCGCGGTGCCAGTCGCGCTTACCTCCGGTCTTTTCAACCAGCTCAATTGAACCGATGCGTATACCGTGGGTAACCGACTTGCCCATATCGTACACCGTGAGGCAGGCGGCACTCACCCCGCAGAGCGCTTCCATCTCGACGCCGGTCTTCGCATCCGTTTCGACGGTGCAGCGCACCACAATTTCGGTGCCGCCGGCGGGCGGGTGTGAGCCGCTGCGCGCAGAGCGGTCCTGAGCACCCATCGAACCAGCGCCTGCCGGTTCCACGGTTACATCGCAGCGGGTAATCGGAAGCGGATGACAGAGCGGGATCGTGGTCGATGTTGCCTTCGCGCCCTGAATGCCGGCGATAACGGCGGTCTGAAAGACGGGGCCCTTTGGACTCCACCATTCTTTCGTATCACGGTGTTCATCGAGCAGGAACGGGATGTATACCCGCCCCTCGGCGGTTGCCCGGCGCACGGTGGAGGATTTCGCTCCCACATCGACCATGCGGGGGGTACCGGATTCATTCAAATGAGACGACACTGTGAAACTCCTTAATCAGAGCTGGGCGGAGTTATCCACCCATGCGGTACATTTCGACACGGTTTTCCTGCTCGCTCTCAGGGCTGATCTCGCCGCTTGCGCGAAGTTCCGAATACCGGTCTTCGCGGACACCCCAGAACTTCCGAAGGGCCGCTTCGAGCTGCTCTTCCGTGGAGCCACCGGCGGAGTCATTGCTCAGGCGTTCGTCCGAATCACTGTCCGGCAATTCCACAACGCCACGACGAAGTATTTTCCGCACATCCAGTCCGAGACCCGAGAAGAGACAGCGGTACATTTTTCCGTCGGCGGAGATGCGAAGGCGTGTACAGCTTCCACAGAACGGTACGGTCATGCTTGAGATAAACCCGACCCGGCCGCCGCCGGGCGCGAAGCCCGAGTCGGTGTAGCGGTATACTTCAGCTACTTCCCCGTAGAAGTTCGGGTCGAGTGGCTCGAGGCCGAAGCGGTCGTCGAGGGTATCCCGGATTTCGCGGTTGGGTACGAGAAGGGAATCGCGGAAGTCGTGCCGGCGGCCGACATCCATATACTCGATGTAGCGAAGCTCCAGTCCCCGGTCGCGGGCGAACTCCGCCATTTCCACGACCTCACCGTCGTTCATACCTCGCTGGACAACCATGTTCACCTTGATTGGAGAGAAGCCGCACTCACGGGCGCGGTCGATGCCGGCTATCACCTGATCGAGTCCTGTCGAGCGGTCGGCAATTTTTGCGAAGGTGTCATGATGCACGGAATCGAGGCTGATGGTTATACGCTTGAGCCCCGCATCCCGCAGCCATCCGGCAAGGCGAGGCAGATGGTAGCCGTTGGTTATGAGCCCGACATCTTCAATACCGGGGATATGGTTGAGCCGCGCAATAAGCATATGAACGCCGGGGCGCATAAGCGGTTCCCCACCGGTAATCTTGACCTTGTTCACGCCGAGACGGGCGCCGATTCGAACAACCGTTTCGATCTCGTCAAAGCTCAGGAGCGCACTCGGGGCGAGAAACGGGTGGCCTTCGGCGAAGAGCTCGCGTGGCATGCAGTAGGTGCAGCGAAAGTTGCATTCGTCAATTACGGAAATACGAAGGTCGCGAAGTGGCCTTCCGAGTCGATCATCCACAGGGGGAAGGTAACCCGAAACGCATGTAGTCGCAAAGCCTTTGTCCGGTATCGTGTCGATTGAATCCGCACAGCGCCACTGTCCGGGGCGCGGCGTGGCCGGTACGCGGGCGCTATACAGCGCAAACCAGGCGGTGGTATGGTGCAAACATCGACCTATAATACTCTTCATTCCAAAGGCATTATGAGTAATCCAGCGGACGAACCGGTCTTATCCCGCGAACAGCTTGAGCGCTACTCACGACAGATCACGCTGTCGGAGATCGGCATCGACGGACAGCGGCGCCTGCTTGAGTCGAAGGTGCTGTGTATCGGGGCAGGAGGGCTTGGCTCACCGGCGGCGCTGTATCTCGCTGCTGCCGGAGTGGGCACGATCGGCGTAGTCGACGGCGATGTGGTGGACCGTTCGAATCTGCACAGGCAGGTGCTGCACGGGACCGCCGATATCGGGCGGGCGAAGGTGGAATCCGCACGCGATGCGATCGAGGCGATAAACCCCGATGTGCGGGTGGAAACCTGCGATGCGGTTCTCGACAGTGGAAACGGACTTGAGATTATTTCCGGCTACGACGTCGTGATTAACGGGTGTGATAATTTTCCGACCCGCTATCTGGTGAATGACGCCTGTATGATTGAGAACATCCCCCTGGTGGACGCGAGTATTCTCAGGTGGGAGGCGCAATGTACCGTCTACACGCGGGAGACCGGCTGCTATCGCTGTCTGTTTCCCGAACCGCCTCCTCCAGGGTCGGTGCCGAACTGTGCACAGGCGGGAGTAACCGGGATGCTTGCCGGCCATATGGGAACCCGGCAGGGGCTCGAGGCGGTAAAACTTCTTCTTGGCACCGGACGGGCGCTTACCAATCGGCTTCTTATGTTCGACGCACTCGAAGGAGACTACCGGGAAATATCGTGGCCTCAGAATCCGCACTGCCCGGCATGCGGCGAGAAGCGCTCTATCGTTTCGCTTATAGATTACGAGGACTTCTGCGGAGTGCCGAAGGCCGGGCCCGCGGAATCCGGGCACGGGGAACGGGTTTCACCGGCTGAACAGGTTCGTGAAGCAGGGCTGTCGATGCAGGCGGAGGAGGCTGCCGCGCTTCAGGGAGCCGGCGACGTACAGTGGATCGACGTCCGTGAGCTTCCCGAGCATCGCAATTTCCGTATTCCGGGAATCCCCCTCATTCCGCAGGGAGCCGTTCCCGACCGTCTCGACGAGCTCGATCGGAGTGCGAAAACAATTGTTGTCTGTCACAGCGGTGCTCGCAGCGCGGAGGTTACCCTTGAGCTGCGCGCGCGGGGGTTCGAGTCGGTGTATAATCTCGAAGGCGGTATGCTCGCCTGGATGAATGCGCGGTTGCCGGTTGAGCGGGGGTAGGGCGGGCGCCGGCATTGACGGAGGCCTCTATGGATATTGTCCTGCTTCGCGAGTTTTTCATGTGGGCGACCATATTGAATGTGATTCTACTCGCTGTCACCACGATCTTCAGCATATTCGGTGCGGGAGTGGCTATGCGGTTGCATTCGCAGCTGTTTACCATTACCGAAGAGCAGTTCTACGGCACACTGTATCTGATAATCGCGATACACAAGTTCCTGACGATCGTATTCTGTCTCGTTCCGTGGCTTGCGCTTCTGATCGTGGGATAGCTTGTTCCCCGGCGTTGCTCGGGCTCCCGAGCCGCGTGCCTGAGGCGGTGCCCGGCCTGCGGAAATCTTCATTCTGTGGCCCCTTCCAATCTTGCCACGAATCTGAACCCGCCCTACGCTGTGGGTGTGGAACCTTTAACAACGCGCACGTTTCCGGAATTACTGAATCGAAGTCTCAAAGTATTCGCCGACAGACCGGCGCTCAGCCTCGTGGATGGTGAACCATTCACGTACAGAGAGCTTGTCAAAGAGGTGCGGCGGGTATCAGCCGGACTGCGGGCACTGGGCGTGAGCAAAGGCGATCGCGTGGCGCTTATCGGCGAAAACATGCCGAACTGGGGGATAGCGTATCTGGCGACTACCACCATGGGGGCGGTGATTGTTCCGCTTCTTCCGGATTTCTCCGCGACAGAAATTCAGAATATCCTCGACCATGCGGAGGCGAAGGTCGTGTTTGTCTCGCGATCGCTCGCGGCGAAAGTTGGCGACAGCGGCGAGCGGACTGAGGTGACGCTTAACGATCTGGCGGGGCTGCCGGAGGCCGGGTCGCTGCATGGAGGCGGGTCGACGGCCGGCACCGGAGCAACGGCCGGCACCGGAGCAACGGCCGGCACCGGAGCAACGGCCGGCACCGGAGCAA
>CAZMEV010000065.1:0-3808 GCA_964565375.1 uncultured Spirochaetaceae bacterium | reverse complement strand
GCAACCGACGGCGAGGCCTTCGAAAATGATACGCAGGTCGGCGAGGACGACCTCGCCGCGGTCATTTACACCAGTGGTACTACCGGCCAGTCCAAGGGGGTCATGCTTACCCACGCGAATATTGTCTCGAACGTGGAGGCGGCAAGACCGCTTGCACGTGCGAATCCGGGTGAGTCCGCGCTTTCCATCCTGCCGCTTGCGCATACCTACGAGTGTACGATCGGACTTCTTGCGCCGCTGACCGCGGGCATGACCGTATACTATCTCGGACGCCAGCCGTCGCCCTCGGCGATGCTGCCGGCTCTCGCGAAGGTCCGCCCGCATCTGGTGCTGTCGGTTCCCATGATTATTGAGAAGATTTATCGGACGAGAATCGAACCGAAGCTTACAAAGAACGCAGTTCTGAGAGCACTTCAAAAGATTCCTTCCGCTCGCAAGGTGCTTTCCCGCGCGGCGGGGCGCAAGCTTGTGAAGACATTCGGAGGGAGACTGCGGTTTTTCGGACTTGGTGGAGCGCCCCTTGCTCCTGATGTCGAGAAATTTCTGCAGGAGGCCCGGTTCCCCTACGGGGTGGGATACGGGCTCACGGAGACTTCGCCCCTTATCGCTTCAGGAACCCCGGCGACGCAGGTATACCGCGGCGTCGGCCCCGCGGTCGATGGCGTGGCAATTCGTCTGTACGGCACAAATCCTGAAACCGGCGAGGGAGAAATACAGGTTCGCGGTCCGAACGTTATGAAAGGCTACTACCGCGACCCGGAGCGTACGAAGGGAGCATTCACCGATGACCGATGGTTTCGCACCGGCGACCTTGGCACGCTCGATCGAAAGAACCGCCTGTTCGTGCGCGGGCGTCTGAAGAATGTGATTGTCGAGCCGAGTGGCAAAAACATTTATCCGGAGGAGCTCGAGGCACTCATTAATATGCGTCGGCTTGTCGCCGAGAGTCTTGTGGTGAAACAGGGGCAGCGACTTGTGGCACTGGTGAATGTGGAGCTTGATGCGCTTCGCGAGCAGCTCGGCGAAATCCCCTACGATCGCGTCAAAGAAGAAGCAGTGAAATACCTCGAGCGAGCCAGGGCAGAGGTGAACAGTCAGCTGAGTTCGTTCGCTCAGATCTCCCGCTTCGTGCTCAAGGAAGAGCCGTTCGAGAAGACGCCGACAATGAAAATTAAACGATACCTCTACGAGCAGGTCGCCGGAAACTGACGCAAGAAGAAGAAAAGGGACGGAGGTCGATGTTTTACTCGCTTCTTATTGCCGGGATTATTGTGTCGGCAGTAACCGACATGCTCGTTGCGGCACGGGTGGGGAAAAGAGCCCGATACGTTTCAAAGCCCACCACAACGATTCTCATAGCCGTCCTCGTGGCGCTAACACCGGAGTCGGTCGGACGTGCGTATCAGGTGTTTCTTATTGCCGGCCTTCTCTTTTCTGTGGCAGGCGATGTCCTTCTCATTGACGAGGCTAGCCGGCTCAAGCCGGGCGTGGGGTGTTTCTTCGTAGCACACCTGTGTTACTCGGCTGCTTTCATATCCGCGGGTGCGGCGCCCGGTAACCCGATAGTGGCCGTGGCTGCAATTGCCTATGGAATATGGATTGTCCGGTATGTCTGGCCGTATGCGGCAGGATTTCGCGGGCCGGCTGTAGCCTATACCACGGTGGTGCTTCTCATGGCGCTGCTTGCCGGAGAGGCCGCGCTCGCCTCGCTTCTCCCGCGGGCCGGGTATGCGGCCTTCGGCGCAGTCCTGTTCGTTATATCGGACTCACTGCTTTCCATTAACCACTTTGTACGTCGAATTCCGGCGAAAACGGTACTGGTCATGACCACGTACGTGGCCGCGCAGCTGTTGATCGCCGTTTCGGCGGCAAGCTGACCAAAGCTGAACAGGCGACAGTCCACCGAAGCCTGGAAACAGTTCCGGTGGATGTCAGTTGTCATGTGGCAGGTGTCAGTCGGCGAGTGTGTAGGCGCCGCTGTTCAGTGCGTCCCGTATCGCCGATCGGATCTTGGTGCCGCGAATGGTAGCGCCGGTGAATCCGTCGACATCGTATTCATCCCCGAGAATATCGCCGGGTTCATACAGCGATGAAAGGGCGCCGCGGATATCCTGTCCCTCGAGGCTCTCGAGAGCGGCGATATGCTGATCTGCAATCCCTGCGAGCGGGTCGTCGTCGGCGTCCAGGTAGTCGGTTCCACCATATGCAAGTTCACGGAACGAGGTGTTGGACACGACATTGTCTTCAAGGTCGAACTGCACGTTCACCTGATGCTCGCCGCCGTCGGAGAACGTACCGCGATACCGCCCATCTTCAAAGCTCTCGACTGCCAGGTTGCGGTAGCCTGCCGGCACGCCGTTGGAGAATCCATAGACGCCGCGGTTTAGGCCGTCACGGATCGCGGAGATAACCTTCGTCGAACGCATGGTTGCACCGGTAAATCCATCCACGTCATGCTCTTCACCGACGATATCACCGGGATCATACAGTCCACGAAGCGCCGTTCGAACGTCCTCTCCTACGAGGGATTCAAGCAGCACTTCGTGCTGGTCTCGAAGACCGGCGATCGGATCGTCGTCGGCATCGAGGTAGTCGTCCCCACCGTACCAGAGGTGGCGATAACTTACATCCGTGAACTCGTTGTCTTCGAGCGTGAACTGGACGTTCACCTGCATATCGCCGCCGTCGGAGAAGATTCCGCGATAGGTTCCATCCTGGAAGCTCGAAGCAGCGACTGGATAGTAGTGCTCGGGTTCTTCAGCGTCGAAGCCATAGATGCCCCGGTTCAGGCCGTCGCGTATTGCGTAAATAATTTTGTTGCCGCGGATCGTTGCACCGGTGAAGCCGTCTATATCGTATTCATCGCCGAGCACATCACCGGGTTCGTACAGTCTGCCGAGCGCAACGCGAAGGTCTTCTCCGATAAGCGCATCAAGAGCTGCTTCATGCTGGTCAGCAATACCCTGCATTGTCTCATCGTCAGTGTCGAGATAGTCGGTGCCGCCATACCACAGGTGCCGGAAGCTCGCGTCGGTCATCTCGTTGTCTTCGACCGAAAACTGTACGTTGACCTGGTCGTTGCCGCCGTCGGCAAACACACCGCGGTAGGTGCCGTCGGGAATATCCTCGGAACGCGTCGAAGGAACCCAGTCGGCCAGTTCGACAGGTTCCGGGTCGCCGTTGTCGGCTTCTTCGACTACAATTCGTTCGGGTTCGCAACCGGTGAGAAGCAGACCGGAGATAGCCAGAACAGCCAGCCCGGCAAGCAGGACGTAATATTTCCTCAATTGCATGCGTATATGTCCCCCTGGGAGTAATTGGAATTGCAGCTTTCTGCAATGCAGGAATATATCAAGCATTCGGCTTCGACACAATCACTCCGGTTTCGTTCAATAGGGGCTTTCTTTCAATCGGCATCAATCTATCACAAATATATGAATCACGGCCTCGAGGCAGCCCTTGCTTCATTGCGGTAATTTGGGGAACACTGTAACCGAATCGATTCGGAAACGATCGGTTGTCGGATTGAAACGCGAAAATCGGCACACGGGGGTATCCAACATGCTCATGACCACAAAGCCAATGTTCGACCTTGCCTATAAGGGCGGGTTCGGTGTCGGCGCCTTTAACGTGAACAATATGGAAATTACGCAGGCGATTATCGAGGCCTGTGCGGAGAAGAAGAGCCCGGTGATCCTTCAGATTTCCAAGGGTGCGCGCAAGTACGCGAATATCCGGTTTCTGAAGAAGATTATCGACGCGTGCGTGGAGGAGTACCCGCAGGTTCCCATTGCCATCCACTGCGACC
>CAZMEV010000064.1:0-18426 GCA_964565375.1 uncultured Spirochaetaceae bacterium | reverse complement strand
CCCACCCGGATGCCCAGCAGATCTGCAGGCTGTAGCCGCCGCTTCGGCGGTTGAAATCGAGCATGTCGCCGAGGACCGACAACTCGGGGTAATCATGTAATCGCATGGTTCGAAAGTCCACCGCGCGCGGGTCGAGCCCGCCGCTCGAGACGACCGCTTTGTCGGCGCCCATGAGCCCGTCGAAACGGCACGGCATGGCCTTCGCCCGCTCGGTAAGAGCGCGGCGCTGCTTCTTTCCAAGCGTCGCCGCGCGCGTTGCCGGGTCGACCTCGGCGAGCTCGCAGAGCGCGCGGGTGAGGCGTTTGGGCACGAGCTCTTCGAGCACCCGGCGGATGGTGCGTTTGCCCTGCGTATCGGCGGCACGGCGGAGGAACGCATCGATCTCATCCTCATCGGTTCCGGGAAGAAGGTCGATAACAAGGCGAATAGCGCCTTCCTGCGAACGCGCCTGGACTTCCTCGGCGGCGTTCAGCGCGAGCGGGCCGCTGAGCCCGAAGTGGGTAAACAGGAGCTTGCCCCGCCGGCTCATGGTTCGTTTCGCGTTTCCCCAGAGCGAGCGGTCATAAACCGAAAGCGACGGCGTACGAGCTGCCCCCGGGGAGGCCTCGGGGCCAGTCGGCGAACCGCCGCGATCGCGGCCGCTACCACGATCGGCGGCCGCGGGGCCCACCTTGCCGGCCGCCCGTTCGCGCGCGTCGGCGCCGAGAAGCTCCACATGAAGCGATGCATCATCGATCGCAAGCCCCTGCAGCGAGTGCACCCACGAATCGGGAACAATCAGGGGCACGAGCGCGGAGTCGTTTTCGCGCACCGGCAGTCCCAGATTCCGGAGCCAGCCGAACGCCTCGCCGGTTGATCCGGTTTCAGGCCGCGAGGCGCCGCCGGCTGCAAGAATGTAGTGCCGGGCGGTGATGACCTCACCTTCATCGGTCTCGACTCCCCGGATGCCCGACCCGTCGGAAACAATCCGCTTCACCGCCACCCCGGTTCGCACGGTCACGCCGCCCTCTCGCATGTAGCGCACGAGCACATCGCGCACGCTCGCTGCGTCGTCGGTAACGGGAAAGACACGGTTTTCGGGTTCCACCTTTGTCTCGAGGCCAAAGCGCCGAAGGAATGCGCGCATGTCTTCGGGAGTAAAGCGGGCGAATATGCTGTGCAGATGTTTTCCCCGCTCCCCGTAACGCGATGTCAGGGCATGCCGGTCGGCGGTGGCATTGGTTATGTTGCAGCGCCCACCACCGGTGATAAGGAGCTTCTCACCAACTCGACTGTTCTTTTCGAGCAGAAGAACGCGGCAGCCACAGTCCGCCGCCCTGCCGGCGGCCATCATCCCGGCGGGACCGCCGCCGACGACCACGACATCCGGGGCCTCGGAGCCTGCGCGCTCATCTGGATTATCATATCCGGATCCGGTAGGTGTCATGCGAGGATCGCATCATACACACGCGGGCCATGGCTGGGGAAGTGCCGCCCTCCGGCAGGCTACACGCCGCGCGAGAACCGACTCCCCCGTACCAGGGGCGTGAACGGCCTGCGCCGCCGCCGCGGCCAGTGTGAGGAGGCGAGCATTGATCCGGCCACTACCATGAGCGTCGCTACCGCGAGTGTGGGCTCGGGATCACTGTATCCGAAGAAGACCAGAAGCGACGAGGCGATCACAGGTACGAAGTAGTTGAGTATTCCCAGAAGCCCGGTCGGACCATTCCGCAGGGCAAAGCCCCAGCTCATGAAAGCAATACCATAGGGGCCGGCTCCGATTCCGGCTGCAGCAATCCAGTCAAGACCGCCGGATTCCGGCACGTTCTCGAATACCAGATGAAGCAGCAGTCCCACGAGTGCCGCGTGACCGAAGAGACGGGCGTACGCGGCAAAGGTGCTCGCGCCGCCGTAGCGGAGATACAGAGAAAAGGCGATCCACGACGCTCCCGCGGCGACACCTGCGGCATACGCTTCCGGCGGCGTTCCCGCACCCTGGGAGTCAGCAAGCACCAGCGGGGTGACACCTGCAAACGCGATCGCCGCGCCTGCGACGACCTGCATCGGGACCGGTTTCGCCTGAATCCACGAAGCGGCGACTACAAAGCCGATCGGCCATACATAGGTAACAAGCGTAATACGCGCCGGATCACCCATCGGGAGAGCGGCAAAATAGCAGACAAGCGCACCGACGAGGCCGCCGACGCCGCCGATCCAGTACCACCGCCCGGATACTCCCGCCGGTCGCACGGCGGCCGACGCTGCCGCGTCCGACGAGCCGCCGGTTCCGGCCTGGCCGCCGCCAGCGTGTGAATGCCACTTCGCCGGTGTGGCTGCCATTTCCGAAAAACTCCCGGCCTGGCCGCCGCCGGCGTGTGAGTGCGAATCCGACCGGCCATCCGCCGGTCGCACACCTGATCGCATGCCTTCGACAACCGCCACCGGCGCGGCAATCGAGGCGGCCGCCGCCATCGCAACGGCTGCGGTGAGCATCGGCGGAAGCGCGGTAAGCTGACGCAACAGAGGAAGACTTGCCCACATGACAACGGTGAACGCTCCGGCGCTTACCGCCGGCGCAAAACCCTTGCGAGCCATACCTGCATCACCTCCTTATCTCTTTACATTCCGACTCTGCACTTTCAAGATAGGTGATACAGACGGTATTAAGGAAACGAATATTTATGATGATCTCATCATGATTCGTAATGACTATGACGGCGACTCCACTTTTTGACCTTATTCTTCTTCAGACCTTCGTTCGGGTCGTGGACACCGGCGGGTTTACTTCGGCGGGCGAAAGTCTGAACCTCGCTCAATCGACGGTCAGCGCGCACCTTGCCCGGCTTGAGGACCACATCGGCTACCGGTTGCTTCGGCGCGACCGCAATACCGTGGAACCCACTCCGACCGGTGAGCGGCTTCTCGCCCACGCACGCCGCATGCTGCAGCAGAACGCGCTCGCGTGGCAGGAGCTTCATGAGGATCAGTTGGAAGGCCGGATCCGGCTCGGCATACCTGACGACTACGTGAACTTTCTCCCGGCGGTACTCGGGGAGTTCGAATACCGCTACCCGGCGGTACAGCTCGAGGTACACTGCGGGATGAGTGTGGAGCTTATCGATCAGGTTCAGTCGGGTTCGCTCGATCTCGCGGTAGTCACGCGCCAGCCGAGCAGCCCGGGCGGCAAGGTACTGCGCCGGGAGCCCCTGATCTGGGTCGGAGCGGTGGACCACGATATCACCGACCGGACTCCGCTGCCGCTTGCCCTGTCGCGCCGCGGGGTGTGTATCTTTCGCGAGCAGGCACTTGCGGCGCTCGACTCGGCCGGCAGGCCGTGGCGCATTGCGTATACCGCCTCAAGTCTGTCGACGATCGCCGGCGCGGTACGCGCGGGACTTGCAATCACGGCGCTTACCCCCTCCATGGTCGGTAATGGCCTCGAACCGGTCGATGAAAGCGCGGGACTCCCTGACCTTCCGAATATTGAAATCGCGGTCCATTTCGGCCAGGGCAGACCGAGCGAACCGGCGAGGGAGCTTCATGCGATGATGCAGGAACGCCTTGGAAACACCGGATTCGCGTAAAAAAACCATCGACCTATTTAACTCTTTGACACAATCTTTGCATCCACTTCCTTCGGAATTGACACCGAGGCTGCATCCTTTCGGATAACAACGCAGCCAGACACAGTCTGGAGGAGAAGTAATGATGAGCAACGCATTGAAGATTTTAACAGCAGCAATTGCAGTGGCCCTCGTGGGCATGCCGGCCCTGGCACAGCAGCAGATGCCGCAGCAGCCGGAAGCCCCGGACGTAGAGGTGGATGATGCTGAGCTTGAACAGTTCGCCGAAGCACTGGTAGAAGTGCAGGTCGCTCAGCAGGATGCCCAGATGGAGGTGCAGGAAATCATAGAAGGCTCCGATCTTGATATGCAGCGCTTCCAGGAAATCTATCAGCAGGAAATGGCTCCGCAGATGGGAGCCGAAGGTGAAGCTCCCGAGGTGGAAACCACGGACGAAGAACAGGCTGAATACGACCGCGTACTCGAGGAAGTAGAAGCAGTCGAAATGGAGTCCATGGAAGAAATGGAAAACCTCGTGGAGGATCAGGGTATGAGCGTCGAGCGGTTTAATGAGCTCGCGCAGGGAGTACCCCAGGATCCCGAGCTTTCCCAGGAGCTCAACGAAATGACCCAGGAGCTCATGCAGGAGCGGGACGACCTTGACATGGGCCCGCAGGGCGGTGAAGGCCAGTTCTAAAGACCTGCAACGGGTAACGGGTCGATATTACATTCGACAATCGTTTTCAAAGGCGCGGCATCGGGTCGCGCCTTTTTTATGTCCACTGTTTCGGGCACAGGTCCCGTTTCAGACACGCGCACGCCGCCACACCCCGGGGCCGGCCACCTGCGAAGCCGCCGCACCTTGACTCCCGGCCGCCCGGCCGGTCATAGATTACGCACATGGCCCGCATTCTTCACATCACCGACACACACCTTCCGGGCGAGAACGTTCCCGGCCTGCACAACGTCCCGGTCTGGAACATCTTCGACCGCCTTATTGAACACATCGAAGCCATGCCTGAGAAACCCGATCTGCTTCTTCACACGGGCGACCTGGCCGAACACGGCGCCCCGGGGGCCTACGATCGGTTCCGGGAGCGCATTTCAGCAACCGGGATGCCCTTTCTCGTACTCAACGGCAACCACGACGATCCGACCGAACTCGCCTCGCGCCTTGATATGCCGTCGAGATCCCACGCCGACAAAGTATTCAGCATTGATTTTGTTCATGAGGTTGATGGTTTCCCCATTGTCGCGCTCGATACGTGGCATCCGCAACAGCGCAACCCGCTCGGGAAGCTGACCGAGGGACAGCTCGACTGGCTGGCGAGTGTACTCGACAGGCTCGCCACGCCCGCGCTCGTGTGCATGCATCATGCGCCGTTTCCGCTCGGTTCCCCGTGGCTCGACGAGAATATGGTCATCTCCGGCGGTGAGGCGCTGCATTCGGTACTTCGAAGCCGTGCCGACCGGGTTCGCGCGGTGCTGCATGGCCACCTCCATCGCGGGGTGCATGTGGTGCGCGACGGCGTCGCTTACCATGGGCTCGCGGCGCTCGGGTGGCAGTACACGTGGCATCCGTGGACGCCGGAGCCGCAGGTGGATGAGGATGCGGCGGCTGTGTGGCAGCTTGTCGAGCTCACCGCCGATCGGGTGCAGCTTCTCGAGTACTCATTGCCTCGCTGACCGGTGCATCGGCGGCATGCATGCGATAGAGCATGGCCGCGGAAACGGTTGCAAGCACCGTAAGCGCGACTCCCGCGAGCATGAACGCTCGTGTGAACCCCCAGGCGTCGATCAGACCGCCGAGAATCGGAGTCAGAAGACCGCTTGCCTCCATGCCGGCAAAAAAGTACACACCGAGCACCGTCGAGCGCAGCCTGTCGGGTACGTCGTGCGACAGGTACGACTCGGAAACCGGCATGCGAAAGAACTGCCCCACCCCGATTACCACGAGAATAAGAACGAACAGCGATGCCGCCGGCACCCGGGCGGCAAGCATAAGTAGCGGGCCTGTTGCCACCGACAGGCCGACGAGAATCGGCACCGGTCCGAAACGGTCGGAAAGCATTCCCCCGGCGGGAGCCGCGACAACCCCGGTTGCGTAAAAGAGCGACAGAGCTCCGGCGGCAAGCCCCTCGGAAAGGCCGAAGGCATCGACGAGGTACAGCGGCATGAACGCGGTCACCGAGGCGATCACCGCCCCGACAATCGACGTCATGAACAGGAACACCGAAATGCGCACAATTGTGCGGCGGCCCGACTCGCCGGCGGCGGTATCAGGTCGGGCATCCGCAGCGGGGGCGCGGGCGGCGCTTTCCGTCGCGCCGGCGGGCAGGGCAGGGCCGGCATGCCGGGCTTCGCTGCCGCGGGCCGCGCCCTCCGAAGCAGCGCTGTCAACCTGCGCATCCCCGCCGGGCGTGGCGCCCGGGCCCGCGTCACTTTGTTCGCCGCGGGCGTCGATCGAGGCGGCCGCATCACTCGATCCGGCACTCCAGCGCTGCTCGCCGCGCGAGCGGAGAATCAGAAAAAAGGCGATGCCGAACAGAAGCACCGGAAGCGAGATTCCCAGGAACGCCCCGTGAAATCCGAATTGCGAGGCAATAGCAGCGCCTAAGAGGGGCGTAGCGAAGTGGCTCGCGCTTCCGCCGACAAGGTGCAGGCCGAGCGCCCGGCCTTTCCGTTCGGGCGGCACCGAGGCGGTGATAAGCGGCGATGCGGAGGGATGATATCCGCCGCCGGCGATACCCATCAATATAAGAGCCGCAATAAGTCCCCAGTAGCTTGTTGTCACGCCGGCAACAGCGCCCGCGGCGGCAACGCCGGCGATCCCCACCGTTATAAGTCGGGCCCGCCCGACACGGTCGGCAAGCCAGCCGGCCGGAAGCTGAGCGAAACCGTAGGAAAGGGTGAACGCCGAGACGACAATACCGGCCTGTGCGTAGCTCAGCTCGAAGCCGTCGCGGATATACGGCAGAAGCGGCACAACAAGGGCGGTAAGAAGATGATGAGCGAAATGCGCGCCGATAAAAAGCGCGATCCAGGTTCCGGGTTTGTAGTTTGACATAGGTAATTTACCGGGCGGCTACGAGTACTTGTGAAGGAACGCCCCAGGTTACAACCGTCGCATGATATACAGGAGTCCAGGCGCTGTCATCGAGAAAATCAAGCAGATTCACCGGCCGGCACCCGCCGACAAACCTTGGACTCACACGATGAAGCGTCCGCCAGACGCCGCACAACGCCTTTGACGGTAGGGTTGTCCCGTGGGTAAGCCCGGCAAGGCAGAGAAGCCCTCCGTTCGAAAGAACCCGGTGCGCCTCGGCGAAGAAGCTCGTTATATCTTCACCCGCGAGCAGGTCGAGCACATACGTGGACACAACCCTGTCCACCGTCCGGTCACCGGCCGGAAGGACGACTGTGCCGTCGGTCTGTCGAATCTGAGCTCGCTCACCGAAGTCGGAAAGCCGCCCGCCGGCGAGCGAAACCATGGTTTTACTTATATCGCACCCGGTGTAACAGGCATTTACCGGAGCACGGTCGCGGAGAATCTCTTCGGCAAGACGCCCGGTTCCACAGCCGAATTCGAGAATGTGTCCTGCGGTTTCGAACCGCGCGTGTTCGAAGAGTCGCTCAAGGGCAGGATTCTCGTAGAACGCCTGGGTATCCTGCTTTGCGCCGAAACGGTCGTAGAAGGCCTTTGCGTCTTCCTTCGACAGGAGGCGGTGTTCGTTCATTCGGGTGTCTCCGAAGCCTGGTCCCCGGCCTGCGCTTCGGCGCGAGCGCCGGTCGTCCAATCCGGCGGCCCATCCAGCTCGGCGCGGACGCGCGGCAGGCGCTCAGGGTATTCGCGGGCAATAAAGGTGAGCAGTCCCTCGCGGAGCGGTTCGAGCGGACAGGTGTAGTCCACCCGCAGGAACACGGCACCGAGCAGCTCACTTGTAACCCGTGTCCAGTTCTGAAACGGCGTCTGCAGGAAATAGTCGATCGGTACGACAAGCCGCCTCTGGTCCCAGATGCGAAGCACCACGTAGGTAAGCGATATTTCCTCGACACGGCCCCACTCGCCTTCAACGATAAGCACATCATCGAGACGGATCGGCTGCGTAATACCGACCTGCAGGCCGCTCAAGACAAGGCCGAGCGTGCGCTGCGCGGCAAGTCCGAGGATAACGCCGGCCACGCCCGCCCCGGCGAGGATCGTGGCGCCGAGCTGCCGGACCGCGTCAAAGGTGAGAAGAGCCGTCGCCGCGGCAACCACGACGATCAGGGCTATTCCGATACGCTTTGCCAGGGTGAACTGCGTTTGAACCTTTCGCGCGCGGAGGTTGTCGCTTTCGTCCATTCGAAACCGGTCTACGAGAAGCGCCTCGACAATTGAAAATACCTTCGAAAGTGCCCAGGCGATAACCACTATCACGGCGATGACAAGCACTCGATCGACGAGCACTTCACCCGGCTCCCCGACGCGGTAGAAGGGGCGAAGCGCTGAAACCACAGCGAGCACGAATCCGGCGAGCACCGGATTCCGCAGTTTCTCCCACGCGATAACCGCAACCTTACCGCCGAAGCGGGTGATGCTTCTTGTGACAATCGCGCGGGCTGCGATCAGTACGACCACCGCAACAAGCGCAATGCCTGAGAGCATTACCAGCGGCTCGGCGAGGTTTTCAGCGAGCGATTCCACTGACAAGCCTGTAGTGTCGTTCATCTTCGGCCTCACTTACTCACGTACGGGTTCTCTTATCAGGTCATATCGGTAGACCGGGGTGCGGTACAAGTCACTTACCCGGATTTCCCGGTCAGGCTGCCGTCCCGGCAATGCAAACGCAGCGCTTATGAGCGTGACATCGTGCCCGGTCGGAAGCTTCGCTGCAAGGGACTGCATGTGTCGTGGCGAAAGGTAGGCAATGATCACATCCGGACCAGCGGCAGCTGCGGGCGGGCTGCTGCCGCCTCGCTGTTCCACCTTATTCGCCCGATCCGCCCTGCCCGGCCATTCCGCCTTTCCCGGCCGCTCCTGTTCTTCTGAGAACATCACGTTGAAATCCTGAAACCGGAACCGCAGGTTCGGCAGCCTGCGCACAGCGAGCATGAGACGCGAGAAGAGATACGGAATGAGAGAACGTTCTATTCCAGTGACCGAGATATCGGGATGCTCGCGCGCGATATGCCGGCTCAGCCCGCCCCACCCGGAGCCAAGTTCGTAGATCCGGCGTGGAGGACGAGGCGAAGCCTGGGTGTGCCCGGTATGTGCCGCGGGAGCAGGACTTTTCCGCCGGCTCGCGTCGCGAAGGTCTCTGACCGGACTTTCCCGCCGGCTCCCGTCGCGGAGGTCTCTGAGCAGCGTGAGGACGGCCGCTCGGATCCGGGAGTTGGATGGCATCGGCGGTACTCCGAGGACCTGCAGCTGAATTACCACTGAAAAAGCGGCGAGCAGAACAACAGCGAGAACCGTTACAAGCACTGGAAGCATTAGGGTGATACTGTTGCAATACCCGCTCCCGGTGCGCAAGCCCGTGTAAACAGCAAGGCCGACCTCACTGGGCCGGCCTCTTGCCGATTGCGCTTCACGCCGATAGCTGGTGGAGTAAGGCGCCCTGCGATGACGAAGGCTTTACTGTGCGACGAAGGTTTTACTGAGCGTCGGCCGCCTGCACCGGCGATTCGGACAGGACGTCGGCGATCACCTCTTCGGTTTCCACCGCCGCGGTCTGCATAACGTCGTTAATCACACCGCCGAAGGGGCGGGCCATGAGCTCGCTGTTCATTCGACCGATGTAGACGCTGCCGTCGCTTTTCTCGTAGATGGAAACACGGCACGGCATGAGTGGCGAGACAATTCGCTCGTCGTCCAGCTCAAGAATCTCAGCTGAATATTCCGACGAGCACAGTTCATAGATCATCACACTGTCGACGTCGTGCCCGTGCCCAGCGAGAACATCCTGCATATCATGCACGGTAAGCACCGACCAGCCGCCGGCGACGACCGCTTCCTCGAAGCGCTCAACGGTTGTTTCGAAGTCATACGGGCTTTCGTCTTCAAGCATCATCATGGAAGGAGCGCTCTGGTATACGACGACACCGGTAAGTACAATTCCCGCCACGAAGGCTCCGACAACACTGATTATAAGTTTCCTGTTCATATCTTTGTTCCTTTTTCTCTCTGTTTTCCGATAATATATATCAATTCTTACATATAGTCAATGGCATATACCATTTCGCTTGACCCCTCGCCCGGCAGCTCCGTATTCTTCGACCATGGTCGACAAAACTGTTCCCTTCACACGCGAATACATTGAATCACTGACAGAAACATATCCAACGCCCTTTCACATCTACGACGAACAGGCAATCCGCGCAAAAGCGCGTGAGTTCAACGACGCCTTCTCGTGGGTTCCCGGCGGATTCACCAATTACTTCGCCGTTAAGGCGACCCCGAACCCGCACATTATGCGGCTGGTTTACGAGGAGGGCATGGGTTTTGACTGCAGCTCGATGGCCGAGCTCAAACTCTGCGAACACCTGCAGGTTCCCGGCGACAAGATCATGTTCACATCAAACGACACCCCCGCCGAGGAGTATCAGAAGGCACGTGAGCTCGGGGCTATTATCAACCTTGACGATATAAGCCACATAGACTACCTCGACGAACACGTCGGATTGCCCGATCTCATGTGCTTCCGCTACAACCCGGGGCCGCTTCGCGCCGGGAACGCGATCATCGGAAAGCCTGAAGAAGCCAAGTACGGGTTCACGCGGGAACAGCTGCTTGAAGGGTATGAGCGTATTCAGAAGATGGGCGTGAAGCGTTTCGCCCTTCATACCATGGTTGCTTCAAACGAACTCGACCCGGATTACTTCGTGGAAACCGCCCGCATGGTGTTTGAAATAGCCGTGGAGCTGAAAGAGAAGCTCGGCATTGAGCTTGAGTTCGTGAATCTCGGAGGGGGCATCGGCATTCCGTATAAGCCGGAAGACAACGATGTGGACCTTTACTATGTTTCCCGTGAAATCGAAAAGCTCTACCGCGAAATGATAGAACCGGCAGGCCTCGGCGATATGCGCATTGTCATGGAAAACGGACGCTGCGTGACAGGCCCTTACGGATGGCTTGTCTCTCGCGTCATCCACATGAAGGACATTTACAAAAAGTACGTCGGTCTCGACGCAAATATGGCAAATCTCATGCGCCCTGGCATGTACGGCGCCTACCATCACATCACCGTCCTCGGCAAGGAGAACGAACCGGCAACCGAAACCTACGATGTGACCGGAAGCCTCTGCGAAAATAACGACAAGTTCGCCATCGACCGGAAACTGCCGCCGGTTCAAATCGGGGACCTCATCGCAATTCATGAGTCGGGCGCGCACGGACACTCAATGGGCTTTAACTACAACGGAAAGCTCAGGTCGGCTGAAATTCTCATGCACCCGGACGGAAGCGCCACGCAGATCCGGCGGCCGGAGACCTACGAAGATTACTTCGCTACGCTCGAGCTCGAATCCGTGCCACCGCTTGAATCGCGATCAACGGCCGGCGGCGGGGCGTAACCCGTCACGCCGGCCCGAATGCACCCATACAGCTTCGGGCCGGCGCCCGGCCGGCTTGCCACCAGCTTCTTCCTTCCTGTCCGGATTTCCTGTCCGGAGCGCGTAATTCTTCAGCGCCAGAGGGAGTTCAGGTGCTCGATGAACGCCTCTTCACTCCTGTCTCGATAGCCGTCCATGTAGCTAACCTCAGTCAACCGTTCGAGAATGAACGCCCGTGCATCCGGGTTGGTAACCGCGCGGGCCTGCGTGTCGAAGTCCTCGCCGCGTTTTACCCGCAGGGCGAACTCGTCAAGAGCCTCGTCAAGATCAGAGAATCCGAACGTAGTGCGAAGTTCCTCGATCCCGGCGATTTCCTCGTCGGTAACCCAACCTTCCGCCTGCACCAGACGTCTGAGCGCACCGGCGAAGAGAATCCGTTCATTCTGATTCAGTTCCTGGACCGTCATAGTGGTTCCTATTGTGAGCCGTAGGCGATATTCGGTCCTATGTGGTCGGTGAACGCGTTGTACATTTTCTGTTCGACCTGATCGCCGCGCCCACAGGACAGAAGTTCCCGTCGAAACCCGTCATTTCGAAGCAGGCGGGCGAGCGTCGAAATAATCTGCAGATAATCCATCTGCTGATCGGGATGGTTGGCAACAACAAACAGAAGGTGTACCGGCTGCCCGTCGGGCGATGCATACTCAACGCCGTGCCGCGACACACCAAGAGCGATATGCGAGCCGTCGACCGCCGGAGTACGCCCGTGAGCTACCGCCACACCGTGCCCGAAGCCGGTCGAAAGAAGCCGCTCACGATGTACTACCACGTCCGCAAACTCGTCGAGATCGAGTCCGGGAATATTCCGGAGAATCGGCGCACGGTAGATCACTTCGCGAATCGCTTCATATTTGTCGGAGCTTTCAAGCTCCCATACGACGCTTCCGGAATGAAAAAACCGGTCCACACCGCTCATTGTTCCCATTCTCCGTTTTTGTATCGATTCCGCGTTCACAGGTCAACAACCCCCGCGCTCATTCGATCGCAGATTCTCGATTTCCCTTTTTTATAAGGTCGATGTTTTCCCCATCGCTGTCCACTGCGAGGTGATTCTGCTACCGTCGATACGTGGAACGTCTGCTGCGATGCGAATGCGCTGTCCGGCGCAATATACCGGACGGACGGTCGGAGGCGCTCACGAGACGCCTCGCTCGGCAGGTACGCGAAATACAAGCGGCCCTCGTCGATGTATACCTTGTCGACCCCAGGTTCGCGGTCAAAGAAGTTGCGGATGTACTTGCGGATCCGGTCACAACCGACGTGTTTTCCAGTAAGGCTGCCCGCGAGGCGCTTATGCCGGACTGGACGCATGCGGTAGAAATCACGACTAAACCCGGCGTTACCGATCCCGTCGCCGCCACGGTCGATTCTGTACTGGCCGCGTTGAACCCTGACTTCGAACCGCTTCGCGCCGAGACGGCGCGACAAATCGTATTTCACGCCCCCACCCTCACTTATCAACAAGTATCGGCATTATGCGAGGAACTGTATAATCCCCTTATCCAGTATGCGAGCCTTATCATAAGAGAAAGCACGGCTCAAGACCGCAGCGCCGATTCCCCAGGCTCGGACCGCGGTCGCCTTCCGGTGGTCGACCGGTTTCCGGATGCCTATCCCCGCGCCGGTTCCGATGAACCGGCAGGGATCGAGCAGATACACATTGCGGAAATGGATAATGCCTCACTCGCCGATCTCAACGAGGAGCGGCTCCTCGCGCTGAACCCGGATGAACTCGCTGCAATCCGCGCGTTCTACAGCCGTCCCGATGTTGTCGAGGAACGCAGAAGCCTTGAACTCACCGGCGCAACCGACGTCGAACTCGAAATGTTCGGCCAGACATGGAGCGAGCACTGCAAACACAAAATTTTTGCCTCACGCATAACGCTGGACCCGGCGGGCGAAAGCACGGAAGAGGCACCGCCGGACAGGAGCGTTACAACGGAAACCTCCAGCGGGAAAGCCGCCGGCACCCCATCCGCCGCCGAACCGGTCGTGATCGAAAACCTGTTTAAAACCTGTATTGCCTCCGTCACTGAACGGCTCGCCGCCGGTCGAAGCGACCTTCTGAGCGTGTTTCACGACAACAGCGGTGTTGTCGTGTTTGACGATGAGTACGCCGCCTGCTTCAAAGCGGAGACACACAACTCGCCGAGTGCGCTCGACCCTTACGGCGGAGCGATCACCGGCATTGTCGGAGTAAACCGGGACATCCTCGGTAGCGGGCGCGGAGCACGACCGATCTTCAACACGAACGTCCTGTGCTTCGCCGACCCGGCATGTCCTGACGATGAAGTGCCGACCTCGCTTCTGCCGCCCCGGCGGGTGCTCGAAGGCGTCCATGAAGGCATTGTCGACGGCGGAAACCAGTCCGGCATTCCCGTTGTCGCCGGCGCATTTCTGTTTGACGACAGCTACCTCGGAAAACCGCTCGTCTTCTGCGGCACAGGCGGATTGCTGCCCCGCCGCGTGGCGGACCGCCCCGGCTGGGAGAAGCAGGCCCGCCCCGGTGATATCGCCGTAATGATCGGCGGGCGCATCGGTAAGGACGGCATTCACGGTGCGACCTTCTCGAGTCTTGCCCTCGACGAAAGCTCACCCACAAGCGCCGTTCAGATCGGGGACCCCATCACCCAGAAGAAGATGATCGACTTCCTGCTCGAGGCGCGCGACGAAGGACTGCTGCAGTCGCTTACCGACAACGGCGCCGGCGGCCTTTCATCATCGCTCGGGGAAATGGCCGAGGAAAGCGGCGGCATCGAGGTGGATCTCGACCGCTGCCCGGTGAAATACGACGGACTTACGCCCTGGGAAATATGGGTCAGCGAAAGTCAGGAGCGCATGAGCGCGGCCGTAGCCCCCGACGACATGGAACGCTTTCTCGAACTCGCATCGCGCCATGACGTTGAAGCAACGGACATCGGCACCTTTACCGATACCGGCAGAATCCTCCTTCGCTACGAGGGCCGCGTAGCGGGCTATCTCGATCTCGACTTCCTGCATAACGGTCTGCCCACCATGGAGCTTCGAGCGCAGTGGATTCCTCCGCACAAGCGCGGACCGCGGCCGCCGGAGCACGGTCACCCCGGCGATGCATCAGGCGACTCACAGCGAGCCCAATCGCCGGCCCCGGCTGCGTCGACTCCGGAGCTGAGCCGAGGCCGGGCTTCATCGCCGGAAGCAACCGGGCAGACTGCCCCGCGGTCACCACAAGCCCCGGAACAGGTCGCGCCCCGGTCGCTGCGTGACCAGCTCCTGGCAATCCTCGCCGACCCGAACGTCGCGACCAAAGAAACGCTCATCCGCCGCTACGACCACGAAGTGCAGGCGGGCACCATCGGAAAACCCTTCGTCGGGCCTGCGGCCGACGGACCGACCGACGGCGGCATCGTACGGCCCCGCCGCGACTCCTCCCGCGGGCTCACCGTGACGCACGGCGTCTGTCCTCGCTACGGGGACTGGGACGCCTACCGCATGGCCGTCTGCGCGGTGGATGAAGCATTTCGCGCGCACATCGGACTTGGCGGCGATCCGGCCCGTGCCTGGGTGCTGGACAACTTCTGCTGGCCCGACCCGGTTGAAAGCGAAAAGACCCCCGACGGGGCGTTCAAACTCGCATCGCTCGTGCGCGCAGCGCGGGGACTTGCCGATGCATGCCTCAGCTACCGGCTTCCGATCATCTCGGGCAAAGATTCAATGAAAAACGACGCCCGCTCGGGCGAGCGCACCATTTCGGTACGTCCGACGCTGCTCGTGAGCCTGCTTGGAATCGTGGAAAACGTCGCCGCCTCGCTGAGTTCGGATTTCGCTGATCCCGGCGATGCCGTATATCTCGTCGGACGAAGCCGCGGTGAGCTCGGCGGATCGAGCTGGGACCGATGTTTCACTGCGAGCTGGGAACCGTCGCCGCTTCCCGATCTTGCCGAAAGCCGCGAACTCTACCGCGCCTTCGCCTCGTGCGTACAGAACGGCCTTGTCAAAAGCGCGCACGACCTCTCCGACGGCGGCCTCGCGGCAGCACTTGCCGAAAGCGCCATAGGCGGGCGAACCGGCGCGAGTGTGGACATATCGACCTTGAGTATTGATCCTGTCCTCGAAAGCCCCGAAATTACCTCGGGCGAGCCCGTGGACACCCCGGTCTATGGGAAACGCCGGGCTGCATCGCACCAACCGCCCGCCCGGCGCAGCCGCCTCCTTTTCGGCGAAAGCGCCGGGCGGCTCCTGGTAAGCGTGAACTCCGCCTCCTGCAGTGAGTTCGAGGCTGCGTTTGCACACCAGCCGTGCACCCGGATAGGCACAGTAGAGGAAGATGCGCGCATGCGAATCGTCGACGGCGAAGAAACCGTCCTCGAGGTGACGACCGAGGAGCTTGTGGCCGCCTGGCACGACTTCGACCGGCGCACTGAGGCCGGGCACAGGGAGGAAGCATAATGGTATGTATTCTCACCGGCTTCGGCATTAACGCCGACCGCGAGCTCGAAAGTGCCTTCGCACGTACCGGAGTATCGGTGACCTCCGTACATCTCGCGCGCGTATTCGAGAACCCTTCGCTCCTCGAGGAGTATCGCATTATCGCCTTTCCCGGAGGCTTCAGTTTCGGTGACCACCTCGGCTCCGGGCTTGCCCTCGCGGGCCTCGTTCGCACGCGCCTTGCCCGGCCGATCGCGCGTTTCGTCGAGCGCGGCGGCCTCGTAATCGGAATTTGTAACGGATTCCAGGTACTTGTCAAAAGCGGGCTGCTTCCCGATTTCTCCGGAACACGCACCCCGGAGGCCTCGCTCGTTCATAACGACTGCGGAGGTTTTATAGATCGATGGGTATCTCTGCGCCCCGGGGAGGCTGCGACGCGGTCCCCGTGGCTCGCCGGAGTACCACGAATGCGGCTTCCCGTGCGCCACGGGGAAGGGCGGTTCGTCCTTGGGGATTCCGGGCTGCAGAAGAGTGCGGTGGAACACGCCGCCTTTCACTATGAGACAGGCGACAACCCCAACGGTTCACTCGAGGACATAGCCGGAGTCACCGACCGCAGCGGCCGCATCCTCGGCCTTATGCCGCATCCGGAAGCAGCCGTAGATCCCCTGCTCGACCCGCACTGGCGCCGGCACATGCCGTCCGACCCGCCGCCGGCACTTCGCATTTTTACGAATGGAGTCGCCGCGGCGCGCGAGAGCATGTAGCAGGCGCCGCCCCCGGGAATTGCCATTGGTCGGGAAGCATGATAGGCAACACAGTGATGAACGATTTGAAAGTAAAGTGGCTTGTGTTCGCGATTTCCGGACTCATTCTTATCGGCGCCGGGATAAGTATTACCGGCGAGGCGATAATCGTGAAGGCGCAGGCGGAAACCGTGGGCGAGTGGTTCTGGATCGGAACCGCAGGGCTTGTTGTGCTGAACGCAGGGATAAGCGTCTTCGGTCAGTCGATTGTGTACCGCATTCAGCTACTTCGCGGATAGGACCACTCTGTTCCGGCGGCGTCTACGAGAACGTAGCGGTCTGGTTCAATTCGCCGCAGGCTCGATTCTATAGGTACCTTTCCGCCGCCGCCGGGCAGGTCCACCGCGTAGGTCGGCATGGCAAGGCCGGATATTCTCGAGCGCAGCGCGCGCATGAGCTCAAGGCCACGTTCAATGGAGACGCGGAAGTGGGATGTCCCGCTCGCGAGGTCTCCCTGAAAGAGGTAGTACGGCTTCACACCCGCCTCGAGAAGCCCGGTACACAGGGAGGCGAGGGTTTCCTCGTCGTCGTTAATACCGCGCAGAAGCACCGCCTGGTTTGCCACCGGTACGCCGGCGCGAGTAAACCGGGAAACAGCGTTGCGGAATTCCTCGGTTATCTCGCGGGGATGATTCACCTGCACAACTGTCCAGACGGGAAGCCGTGTGGAAAGCCCGTCGGCAAGCGCGGCGCCGACGCGACCCGGGAGCACGACGGGCATGCGCGTGCATAACCGGATCATGAGCCGGCGCACCGAGCGAAGGCGGTCAATAAGCCCGAAGAGCTCGGAATCGGGAAGCATAAGCGGGTCGCCGCCTGACAGGAGCACCTCCCTGATTTCGGTGTGATTGCGGAGATAGTCCAGGGAAGCATCGACCTCGGAATCCGAAATGCGGCCCGCACCGTGACCGGTGAAGTGCCGCCGGAAACAGTGGCGGCAATAAGTGGCACAACGGTCGTTGACAAGCATGAGCGCGCGGTCGTGGTAGTGGTGAATGAAGCGGGGTGAAACTTCGAAATCCGAGTCGTGAATGGGATCGTTCGACTCTTCGGGAGTAATGTGCTGTTCACCGGTGCGAGGAATAAACTGGGCAGCTATCGGATCGTGATCCGGATCGTCACGCTCAGCAAGTGAGGCATAGTAACGGCTGACACCATAAGGGATTCGTGTGGTCGGTTCGACACCGAAGAGTACCTCGTTCTCCTGCATACGTTCTGCGCGCGCAGTATGAACGGTAGCCGCGTTCGCGTCGATACCCCTATACTATGAGTATGGACGAGTTTCGAGATCCGGATGACCCTTTAATCGATCCGAGCGCGCGTACCTATCCTGACTCGCTCGAGGGCTACGTGCTCATAAGCGAAACGGACCTGATGGACCCCAACTTCTATCGGACCGTTGTCGTTATTATTCAACACAACGAGGAAGGTGCGTTCGGACTTGTGGTTAACCGTCAGAGCGACACCACGCTCGGTGAAGTGCTCGAGGAAATCGGCGAGTCCCCTATTGCCGACATTCCGGTGTACGTCGGAGGACCGGTTCAACAGGAGTTTCTCTTTGTCATGCATGCCGGCCTCCCCGGTATGCCGGAAAATGAAAATGCAGTTTCTCCGGCTCCCGGGGTGGTGTTCGAGCCGGCATCGCCCGAGCTTCTCGCATGGCTGACTGACGCCTGGAACAGTGAGTCCCGCGACGATCATCCGTCCATTCACTTCTTCGCCGGCTACTGCGGGTGGGGTCCCGGCCAGCTCGAGGACGAACTGCGCGAAGGCGCCTGGCTTCTGCACGAGGTCCGCGCCGATATCGTCTTTCACCCGGATCCGCAGGAGACCTGGAAGCACGCACTCGGCAAGAAGGGCGACTTCTACAAGATTGTCGCAGAGACGGGCTTCAAACCGTCCATGAACTGAAGCGGGGAACCCGGCGGGGGATCGGCGTTCAGCAGCCCCCCGACAGAGTGGCTTTTAAGGCCCCGCCTTTTCTTAAGGCCTCGCCGCTTGAGCACACCGGGGCTTAGGCACACCGGGGCTTAGGCACACCGGGGCTTAGGCACACCGGGGCTTAGGCGCACCGGGGC